>JAFUQN010000026.1 GCA_017472365.1 Bacillota bacterium | reverse complement strand
GTTGAAGTCTACTAAGCTCTGGTATACCAGACCGATAACTGCACTTTCAGCAACCTGTGTTGCATTGGGCGGGAATAAAGTACCTACATCAGAGTAGTTTAAGAGAACGATGTCGGAGTCTCCAGCTACAGTGCAGTACTTTCCTTCCACCACTTCATCTCCTGCAGGACCTTCGGACTCGCCGCCTCCGCATCCTGTCATCAGGATGGAAAACAGCATTAAGAGTGCTAAAAATAATGCAAAATACTTTTTCATTCTGAATTCTCCTTTCGATTATTTGTGATTTTGTCTTCGAAGGACCATGCCAGCCTGTGCTCCTGTATGTACACCATTCTCCGCAGTCAGCACACCGTTGACATAAACCTTACGAATCCCACTGCATGGCTGCTGTGGGTTCTTATAATCCGGATCATCCTTCAGACTTTCCAGATCAAACAGAACTAAGTCAGCCCACATACCCTGTTTCAGAACACCGCGGTCACCGAGGCCCACGCGGGCGGCTGGTAACGCTGTCATCTTTTGGACCGCTGTTTCCAGAGAAAACAGTTTCCGGTCTCTGCAGTAGTGGGATAATACCCGGACAAAGGTTCCGTAATTTCTCGGATGGGGTTTTCCCGGCTGATCCAGCGGCATTGCCGAACCATCGGAACCCGGCATTACGAAGGGTTGTGACATGATGTATTCGATGTCTTCTTCGCACATTCCGAAATTAACTTCTCTCGCCTCTTCCTTTTCTGCAATCACGATGTCGAAGCACGTTTCTGCGTAATCTTTTCCGCCAAGTGCTTCCGCGATCTCTGTGATCGATTTTCCGATCATCCACTGATTTTCTTCCGATTTCAGCGTAGCTACATAAATGTCGCCCCACCGTCCCAGATGAGAAGCGTTGGATTCTTCCTTCAGCTTTTCTCTGGTTACCGGGTCTTTCAGTCGTTCCACAAGAGCATCGATTCCGCCTTCAAACGCCCAGGCCGGTATGTTGGAAGATAAGCCCGTAGCGGAAGCGCTGTAGGGGTACTGGTCACAGGTTACGTCCTGTCCCTGACGCCGCGCCCGTTCAATCATGGCGATAGTCGTCTTACAGGATACCCTCCAGTCCGCCTTACAGGTAACCTTATGGTGCGAGATCTGGAGCTTAACGCCGGCAGCTTTTGCCGTATCCAGCGCTTCCTTCACCGATTTCACAACATCGCGGTTCTCGTTTCTCATGTGGGTCGCATAATATCCGCCATAGGGCTTCACTGCTGAAATCACCTGAACCAGTTCTTCCTGGCTGGCATAACAGCTGGGCGGGTAAATCAATCCGGTACTGATTCCGAAGGCACCGTCCTCCATGGCCTGTGCCGTCAGTTTCTGCATCGCTTCAATCTGCTCCGCAGTTGCTTCGCTTGTGGAATATCCCATCACTGCATCACGGATCGTTCCGTGACCTACCAGCGCTGCTGTATTGACACTGGGTCTGGTTTCTTCCACTGCATCCAGATATTCTTTAAAGGTAGTAAACAGCTTTCGCTGTCTCATGGTTTCGTCGGATTCCGGTGCTACGGAGGATCCGCAGTTTCCGGTCACTTCGGTGGTCACACCCTGAAGAATTCTGCTTTCCGCTTTTGGATCGGATAAAATGGACCTGTCACTGTGACTGTGGATGTCGATAAATCCAGGGGAGAGGTAGGCACCATCTGCATTGACTGTTTCTTCTGCCGGACCGTCGATCTGACCGATGGCCACGATCTTGCCTTCACTGACCGCCAAATCACCGTAATACCACGGTGAACCTGTTCCGTCAATAATTCGGGCATTTTTGATAAGAAGCTGATACATGTTGTCTTCCTCCCTTATAGAAATCATCATAGCATTCAAGTAAAAAAAATGGTAATATATTATTACGATATTATTACAAGCTTTATGACAGGTTTTTCGGAAACTCTTCCGGGACCTTTCAGGGGGATTTTTTATGACCATACAGCAGATCCGGTGTTTCGTTACCGTTGCATCCTGCGGTTCCATCAATAAGGCCGCCTCTCTTTTATATGTATCCCAGCCCAATTTGTCCACCACGATCCGTTCCATTGAAACGGAATTTGGCTATCAGCTGATTCACCAAACCCGTAACGGCGTTGAACTGACAGCTGAGGGCGTGATCTTTCTGTCCCATGCCCGCGAAGTACTGCTTCAATTCGACAAACTGTCGCTCATGGAACAATTGATGGACGAACCACAGTCCCTGTCCATTGCTACTATGGCCCACTGTCATGTCAGTGAAGCGATGGCGCTTCTGAAACAGGAGGTTCATCCTTTCCCAAAAAGAAGCCAGATTCGTAACGGCGTCCGCGATGAAATCGTTGAAAACGTTACCAATGGGAATTACAGGATCGGAATCCTCTATATTTACGATATTTTCAAGTCTCAATTCGTAGCTTCCCTGTCCGCAAAACGACTCAGCGTCCAATCCCTGGGCACTTGCCATGCAGAAGTCATGGTGGGAACGGCCAGTCCCTATTTCGATTCACCGGAGAAAGTCATCGAACCTGAGCAGCTGACAAGACACACCTACGTCACTTACACGGCCAAAGAATACGTGCCATTGGTCCGCGTCAGCCGTATGACCGGCCTGGACCAATACGATGCAGCCATCAATGTATCGGATTGTTCCGACCTTCACACCATTCTGAATACGCTGCCCTCGTACACCATTCTTCCCGTTCCGGATAAGGAAAGTGATATTTTGGTTCCCGGTCGTTTAAAGATTAAAGATACGTATCACTCCGGTGAATTCGTCATGATTCAAAAGCGGGATGAAGTACTGTCTCCCATCGAAACGCGTTTTTTAGAAATATTACGAGGAATTTTAGAATAATTTGGTTATATATTTTTTATATAACCAAGGATCTAAATTTTCTAAAAATTTTCAAAGTTTTGATCCTTCAGAACGAATAGAGATTACTTTAACAAATACATACTAGTATACTACTTTATAAAAATAAGAAACGTCCCTGAAACTTTGTAGTAACAGAGACGTTTTTCATTTCTTAACCTATCTACTTTCTCTTATTCCATTTCTTCCAGGTATTTGTTCGCTTCCACAGCAGCGATGGCTCCGTCAGCAGCAGCCGTCACCACCTGGCGCAGTACCTTTTTACGGATGTCACCCGCAGCAAAGACTCCGGGGATATTGGTATGCATGTTTTCATCGGTCACCAGATATCCGCGCTCATTGTCCAACTGATCTGTGAACAGTTCCGTCTGAGGCTTGTATCCGACAAATACAAAAAGTCCGAACAGACCATCATTGGGATCCGGCTTCATGGAAGTCAGTTCTCCTGTTTTCAGATTCTTAACAACGATTTCGTTGATCAGACCCTCACCCTTGATTTCTTCAATCGTGGAGTTCCACAGGAAATCGATCTTTTCATTTTTGAACGCCTTTTCCTGAATGGACTTTGCAGCTCTCAGCTGATCTCTTCTGTGGATGATCGTTACCTTTCTTGCAAACCGGCTCAGATAAATTGCTTCTTCTACAGCAGCATCTCCACCGCCAGCCACGAATACTTCCAGCCCGCCGTAGAACGGTGCGTCACAAGTCGCACAATAAGAGACACCGCGACCGGTATATTCTTCTTCTCCCGGGCAACCCAGCTTCGCCGGGGATGCGCCGGTTGCCACGATCACGGTCTTGGCGCGATACGTTTCTTTCTGGCAGGTGATGATCTTTTCCGCACCGGACAGTTCCACCGCAGTGACCACGTCCTTCACGCGTTCTACACCGAAGTGATCTGCCTGTGCAGCCATTCGCTGAACCAGTGTGGGACCGGATTCGCCTTCCATACCACCGGGATAGTTTTCGATTTCTGCAGTCTGCATGATCTGACCGCCCGCTTTTTCCTTTTCGATGATCAGGGTGGAGAGCAGTGCACGTCCCGCATATAAGCCTGCGCTCAGTCCGGCCGGACCGGAACCGATGATCACCACATCATACAACTTTTCCATGTCAATTCCTCCTTATAACAACGGGGCCAATACACGGAGGATCGCATTTCCCATGCCGCTGATCAACCCACGGTTTTTAAACTGTTCCGGTTCGATTTCACAAGATGCTTCCATAACATGAAGCGCATCTTCTTTCAACTGGCGAACCAATCCAGATTTATAAAACAGTGTACCACATTCAAAATGAAGGTACAAGCTTCGATAATCCATATTTATCGTTCCCACAACGGCCAGTTTATCATCACAAACATAACTTTTTGCGTGTAAAAAACCGGGTGTATATTCATAGATCCGGACCCCTGCTTCCAAAAGATCTTCATAATAGGAACGTGTCAGACGGAAGACCATCTTTTTATCCGGAATTCCCGGCGTTACCAGACGAACATCCACACCACGCTTTGCCGCGGTACAGAGTGCCGTCTGCATCTCATTGTCGATGACCAGATACGGTGTAAAGATGTAAACATAATCCGTCGCCTGCGCCAGGATTTCCATGTAGACGTTCTCTGCCAGAGTTTCGTCATCCAGCGGAGAATCGCAGAATGGCTGTACAAATCCGTCTGTTTTAAATTCTTCATCGTGATACCGGTGGGGATAAAATGCCTCAAAGGTTTCATCCGTAGGCCGCAGGCCATTCCACATTTCCAAAAACATCAGTGTCAAATTCCAGACACCATCACCCTCCAGGCGAAAACCGGTATCCTTCCAGTGACCGAATCTCACTTTTTCATTGATGTATTCATCACCAATATTGACACCGCCGCTGAACCCTACGTGTCCGTCGATGACCATGATTTTTCTGTGATCACGGTTGTTCATCACTGCAGAGACCACGGGTACGAAAGGATTAAATCCGATACATTTGATTCCCTTTTTCTCCAGTGCGAGCGTATATCCCGTGGGAATATAGCCGAGGCATCCAAAATCATCATAGATCACGCGGACCTCCACGCCTTCCCTGACCTTTCGCTCCAGAATCTCCAAAATCTGCGACCACATCGTTCCTTCAGCCAGAATAAAATATTCCAAAAAGATATAATGTTCCGCCCGTTCCAACGCTTCGAGCATTGCGCGGAACAAATCCTCTCCCACGGAATAGTACCGTGTTTCTGTGTTGTTCCAGACAGGATATCTTCCTTTTTCCCAGACATACCGGAACGTAGAAGCCGCTCTTGGATCTTCCGCTTTGAGCTGTTCCAACAGCTCTGCATTCTGCACATGAAGATTCAAACGCCGGTTCTGTTCTCTTTCCAGTTTCAGACGCATCTTCTTTGACGGGCGTTTGTTCCCCACGGAAAGATACAACAGCCCTCCCAACGCTGGGAAAATCGAAATAGCTAAAATCCATGCCAGCTTGTATGCCGGATTTTCATTTTTATTGATGATGTACATGGCAATCACCGCGCTCAGCGCGGTGAATACGATACTGATCCAGTGCGCGTACTGTGTCAGCCGTAAAAACCATATCAAAAGCCAGCCGATCTGAAGTAAAATCAGCATCCCCGTAATGAACATCCTGCTCCCCATGAATTTCAGCATTTGTTTCATTCTTCTCTTCTCCGCCCTTTCACACAATCGATTGTCCTTTATTATACCACACTCGTTCCAATGCATTTGTGAACAGTCTGTGATTTTGTACATAAAAATAGAGCTCTCCAAATTGGAAAGCTCTTTCTTTGGTGCGACCAGCGGGACTTGAACCCGCACGGTGTTACCCATACGCCCCTCAAACGTACGCGTCTGCCGATTCCGCCATGGTCGCATATACTCGATATGAAATCACATCGAGTAAAATTATACTAGATTTTTAGAATCATTTCAACACTTTTCTTTTATTTTGATACAATTTCTTTTGACAAGTCCTTCCGTTATTCTACAGAATCCACCAGATCCACAGGTTTTACCAGACGCCAGTCCTCTGCCCCGCGATAAACGTCGCAGAACAGCGGATGTTCCTCTGTCTGGAGTTCCCAGTCGGACATGCGCCCATATGTCTTATAGAAAAGGCAATAATACGGAAGCTCCTCACGAAGAACAATTTTCAACTTTTCGTAGGCCTCTTTCTTTTCTTCTCTGGAAGCCCCCTGCTCCATGATGGTCAGAAGTTCATCTACCCTTGGATTGACGTAACCGGAAGGATTCCAGACCGTGCTGTGCAGTAAAAACCGCAGATCGTACGAATCACCGAAACTGTATCCTCCCAGGAACAGATCGTAGGTACGGGACGCAATCGCAGCCTGATAACTTTCCCAATCCAGTGCCCGGATCTGACAATCGATCCCTGCCTTCAAAAGCTGGGACTGGATCAAATTTGCAGCGTCCTGACGCATGGTGGAATCCGCATTGACCGTCAATGTCACCGTCAGAAGCTTTCCGGAAGCATCGCGGAACATGTCTCCCTCTGCATCGCTGTAACCCAGTTCCCGCAGGAGCGCACGTGCCGCCTCGGTGTCTGCACTGTACGGATCCCCTTCATTTTCCGTTCCCAGATATCCGGGATAATACAGGCTGTCCGATTTGACTCCGTTATTGTAATACACATGATCCAGAAGGCGATCGATGTCCACAGCGTAAGCGATGGCCTGACGCATCTTTTTCTGTGACAGGATCGGGTTTGTCACGTTATATCCAAGGATCTCCGCTTCGTTGGACGTAAAATTCATAACTTTCACGTCTTTGTTACTGTACATGGTCTCGCGGTCAATGTCTTTCAAAAAGACCAGGTTTAAGTCGCTGATTGCAAATAAATTGACCGGATTCGCGTGATCACTCGTCACCTTGAATGTTACCGTATTGGCAGCTTTCTCCCCTCCGTGATACGAAAGATTTGGTCCGAGGCAGATTTCCTCTCCTTTTTTCAGGGAAGATACTGTATATCGTCCCGTTCCCACAGGAGTAAAATCATCCACCGCTTTTACAAATGCCGTCAGGTTTTTATACTGACGTGACGGAAGCATGGGAAACGTAAGTTTTTCCAGGCTGCTGTCATCTGCACTGACGTAGGTCAGTTCTACCGTATTATTGTCCACGGTTCTTACTGATCGGATCAAATCCACCTGAGGCTTATACATGCAGAGCGCTGTCTTTTTCATGGATTCGATGGTAAATTTCACGTCTTCCGATGTGAACTTTTCTCCGTCGTGCCACAGAACACCCTGCTTCAGACGAATCGTCAGTTTTGTCCCCGATTCATCAAACTCCCAGCTTTCTGCCAGCAGTGGCTGGGCAACCAGCTGATCATCCAGCCGGAACAATCCTTCATAAATCAGCTTTTCTACAAAATATACGTCTTCGTCGGCCGATACCAATGGATTCCAGGTACGGACGCGCTCGATGGGAAGAACCAGGGCCGTATTGACCTGCTGTTCGTTGGGAACGATATCATCTACTCCCAGGAATTCCATTCCCTTGTCACAGCCAGCCACATAAGCTCCGATGGATGCGATGACAAACAGCACCAGTACCGCAGCCACTGTCTTCCGGTTCAGCGTAAAGAAGTTCTTCATAAAGTCCTTCACTGCGCTTCACCTCCCATCAATTCTTCCAATAGCTGTTCCACCTGTTCGTGCAGGTGATCCAGCGTTCCGGAATTGTCCAGAACACGGTCTGCTCTCTCCAATTTTTCTTCACGGCTCATCTGGTGAGAAATTCGTGCACGAATTTCTTCTTCACTCAAACCGTCGCGCAGCTTGACGCGTTCCAACCGCACTTCATCCGGAACATCCACCACCCAAACCAAATCGGTCTTGTGATCCAGTCCCGTCTCCAGAAGCAACGGCGCATCCAGAAAGATCACCGCTTCAGCGGTGGCTGCCAGCTCATTGCGATACTGTTCCTGAAGTTCGTCGATACGCTCGAAAATCGCCTTGTGAGTGATCTTGTCCAGAGCTTCCTTTCCCCCGGCGGAAGAAAAAGCGATCTGTGCCAGTTTCCGGCGGTCCAGACTTCCGTCCTCCAGAAGGATCTGATCTCCAAACTGCGCCGCCAGTGCAGCCAGTGCCGGCTTTCCCGGCTCTACCACTTCACGGGCGATCCGGTCAGCATCGATAATATGATATCCTTTTTCAGTCAGATAACGGGAGACCGTGGACTTTCCAGTCCCGATCCCTCCGGTCAACCCGATGGTTTTCATACTTATTACCTATTTTAATTCAAACCAGTTATCTCCAGTGTGGAGATCCACTAAAAGATTTACCTTCATTTCTACTGCAGACTCCATGCAGCGCCGCAGAAGCTCCTTCACCTGGTCCAGTTCACTTCTGTGAGCTTCAATGATCAGCTCGTCGTGAACCTGCAGTAAAAGTCTGGACTTTCTACATTCGTTTTTCAACGCCTGATCCACCTTGATCATGGCGATTTTAATGATGTCCGCAGCGGTTCCCTGAATCGGCGAGTTCATGGCCAGACGTTCTCCGGCCTGACGAACCATGTAGTTGGATGCATTGATTTCCGGAATCGCTCTGCGTCGTCCCATCATCGTGCTCACCCAACCGTTCTTTTTCCCGTCAGCAACCAGCTGATCCATGTATTCTTTAACGCGGTCGAACTTATTGAAATAATCCGCAATGTAACGCTCTGCTTCTTTTCTCGTGATGTTCAGATTGTTGGACAGTCCAAAACCGCTCATACCGTAGATTACACCGAAGTTGACCGCCTTGGCGTTGCTTCTCTGCAATGCAGTTACTTCTTCCATGGGAACATTGAAGACCTTAGAAGCCGTACTTCTGTGAATGTCTTCCCCTTCATTGAACGCCTCGATCAGCGAAGGATCTCCCGACAGATGTGCCAGAACGCGCAGTTCGATCTGAGAGTAGTCCGCCCCGACGAATACGTATTCGCCACTTTCCGGAACGAAGACACGACGCAGCTGACGTCCCAGCTCCTGACGGATGGGGATGTTCTGCAAATTCGGTTCTGTACAGCTGATACGCCCTGTGGCCGTGACCGTCTGCTGGAAGTGGGCATGGATCTTTCCCACAGGATCGATCAACGGTAACAATCCTTCCACATAGGTACTGTTCAGCTTGGAGAGCTGACGGAATTCCAAAATATCGGCTACGATGGGATAGTCCCCTGCCAAACGTTCCAGAATCTCCGCTCCGGTAGCATATCCCGTCTTGGTCTTCTTCGCCCCCGGAAGTTCCAGGTTCTCAAACAGAACGACACCCAGCTGCTTCGGCGAATTGATATTGAACTTCTCTCCGGCAGCTTCGTAAATCCTCTCTTCGCACAGGCGGATACCTTCCTTCAGCATCTCACCCATATTCTTCAATTCATCGCGGTCTACGGCGATTCCGTAATGTTCCATGGAAGCCATCACCGGAATCAACGGAAGTTCGATTGTCTCAAGAACACCGTTCAGTTCTTCCTTTATTATCTGACGTTTCTGCATTTCGTTGACCGCTTCGCAGGTACTGCACCACAGCTGACCATACTGGCTGTTAGTCTCACTGCTGTCCGAAAACAGAGACAACTGACCGTTTCCGGCCAGAAATTCCTTTTCCGACGGAAGCGCAGGAAGTCCCGTTTCCATGGCGATCACATCCAAATCGTAACTGCTTCGTGAGGGCTGTAACAGATACTGCCCCACCGCCGTATCGAAAGCCACAGGATGGCGTTCCAGATCAAATCCTTCTGCCATCAGCGCAAAATACGCCCGTTTGATTTCGTGACCTGCCAGGGAAAATTCTTCGTTTCGGAACAGTTCCTTCACTGCGTTCATAACGCTTTCGTCCATTCCCGAAACATAAAAACTGTATTCTCTCGTCTGAAGCGTCATTCCCTCCAGGACCGGCTTCGCCTTGTGGTTATCATCGCCAAAGACCCGGATCAAAACGTTTCCTTCCGCCTTCACGGATTTTTCCAGCAATTTCACCTGTTCATCGCTTCGTACCACAACGACCGGCAGTGTTCTCACTTCTACCTTTTTTTCTTCGGCAACCGCCTCGCTCACGCTCGGCTCCTGCTCAGCGACGGATTTCGGTTCCGCGCTGCGCGCGGTTGCCCCGGTGGTACCGGCCTGCGACATTTTCTTTAAAAAGCTGTTGAATTCCAGCTTTCGGTAACATTCAACCAGTTTTTCCTGATCCGCTTCTCTTACACGGCATCCCTCGAAATCGATTTCAATGGGGACTTCTGTGATAATGGTAGCCAATCGACGGCTCATGACTGCCAGTTCTGCGTTTTCTTCCACCTTTTCTCTCAGCTTTGCACTGGAAATCTCATCGGTGCGGCGGATCATTTCCGCCACGCTTCCAAACTGTAAAATCAGCTTCTGCGCCGTCTTCTCACCCACACCGGGAAGCCCGGGGATGTTGTCGGAAGAATCGCCCATCAGTCCCTTATAATCGATAAACTGTTCCGGTGTAAAACCGTATTTATCGATCATCGCCTGACGGTCATAGAGTTCAAATTCGGAAATACCTTTCTTTGTCAAAAGGACGGTGGTCCGGTCGGATGCCAGCTGCAGCGCATCACGGTCTCCCGTAATGATCAGCGGTGCCAATCCGATTTCTTCTCCGCGACGTGCTACGGTACCGATGATATCGTCCGCCTCAAATCCGTCGATTTCCAGCATAGTGATATTCATCGCTGTCAGAACTTCTTTCAACAGAGGAAGCTGCATCGCCAGCTCTGGCGGCATCTTCTTACGGCCCGCTTTATATTCTTTATACTCCAGATGGCGGAATGTGGGCGCCTTCCGGTCAAATGTCACCGCCAAATATTCCGGATCATAATCATGTTCGATTTTTGTCAACATAGTAAGAAAACCGTACACCGCATGGGTGTACAGTCCTTCTTTTGTGATCATTGGTCTCTGTATGGCGTAGTACGCTCTGTTGATCAAACTGTTTCCGTCGATTATAACGATTCTGTCTCTTTCCATACAAAGCTCCTTATTTCATCATGTCTGTCATCGGGATCCACCAGGAATTCAATTTCCTCTCCTTCCGGCTGGCAGATCACATCCATCAGTGTGAAATCCTGTTCTCCGATCTGTTCATACAACCACTGCGCTTTTTCAAGAACAGGTTCCGTGATTTTCAAACCGTCCGGTGTATCGCTGATGATCACCATCAGGTCACGGTTTCCGTCGGTCAAACGGTAGATGTTGCTTCTGGACCAGCCGGTCAGACTGATGCATTTCCAATGCAGTCCTTCTGTTTCTTCAAACAGATCTGCGTACAGCTTCAATGCCTGTTCCGCCTGTTCTTCACTGAATTCCAGACTGTTCTTATACATCACGGCATCCGCCAGCTTTCCGGCGTCCGCTTCCACGATTCCTTCCGTAATCCACTGCAATACCTGGTCACAATCTTCCGCAAACACTTCACGCTCTTCCGATCCCAGCTGCCCGCGGGAAATCTGGATCACTTCACCGTCGATGCCGATTCCGGCAGCCAGACGGGATTCCACGCTTCGGCCGTACAAACCAGGTTCTTCGCTATTATCCAGTTCAGAAAGCAGGACCGGATCGTCCTGAACCAGGTTGAAACCATCTCCGTCCGCATCCGCCGTATCATTCACAAGCTGCTGCGGTCCACTCTTTTTAATTTCACCGTCCATTACCGCCACGGGTCCGCTGTTTTCACCGATTTCGGCAGCTTCTGCACCGCCTTCCATCATCTCGGTTCCAACGCCGCCCTGGATCATCTGGAACGATAAGAAGCCAATCATAAGACAAGCCGCTGCAGCTGTCCACTTCTTCCAAACGGTTTTTTTCGTTTTCACAGTTTCCGCTCTGCGCTTCGCGTTTTCTTCCTTCAACGCACGTCTCAGACGCAGGTCAAATTCATCGGGAACAGGAGCCTCCGGTAATTCCTTCATCATCTCCAGAAGCTGTAAAATCTCCTGGTCTTCTTCAGTGTAATTCATCATGTTCAGTTCATCTTTCATACCGGTTCCTCCTTTCTCTATGTTTTGTTAGTTAGACGGAAAAAATCCCCGTTTTGTTCCAATAAAATCTCACGAAGACGGCTTCTGGAGCGGTTAATTCTCGATTTTACCGTTCCGATTGAGCAGTTCAGCATTTCGCTGATTTCTTCATAGGCAAATCCCTGGATATCCCGGAGGATGATGACCTCCTTCTGATCTGGTTTCAACTGATCAAGGGCATCCAAAATCAGTTTCGCCTGTTCTTTTTGAAGGAGAGATTCCTGCGGTCCCGGATCGGAATCGGGAAGTTCCAGCGTATACTCGTCTTCTTCTTCATCGCTGCGGTGAATGCTCTCCATCGACACATTATGGTTCTTCCGCAGCATATCGTTGCAGGTATTCACCACGATCCTGTACACCCAGGTATCGAACTTACTTCCTTCTTTAAAACTTCCCAAATGACGGTAAATTTTGATGAAGCTTTCCTGCAGCGCATCCATGGCGTCCTCTTCGTTGCGGAGATAGCGCAGCGCAATATTATAAGCTTTCGTCTTGCACTGCGTGATCAGCAGTTCAAAACTCCGCTCATCGCCGGCTTTCGCCAGCGCGATCAGTTCTTTCTCCGTTTTGACAGACACCAGAATACTCCTTATATCTGCGGCCATACAGGCCGCTATCCTCTAATAAAATGCCTGGGGCAACACATGAGACAACAGTACCGACGAAGTCACAGTACCGACGCCGCCGGGAACGGGAGTGATTGCCGCAACCTTCGGTGCAACCGCCTCATAATCCACGTCACCGCAGGATCCCTTTTCATCAAAGTTGATCCCGATATCGATAACGACACTGTTTTCATTGAAATATTCCGGTCCGAAGAATCGGGCCTTACCAACGCCGGTGACCACGATATCCGCACGGGATGTGATTTCCGCCAGATTTCTCGTTCTGGAATGGCAGATAGTAACAGTGGCGTTTTTCTCCATCATCATGATGGCCAGGGGACGTCCGATCACCGTACTGCGGTTGACGATGACCACGTTCTTTCCTTCCAGCTCGTAGCCATAGTGTTCCAAAATCCGCATAACTGCTTCCGGCGTACAGGGAGCAACAGCTCGTTCGTCGCTGACCATGCGCAACTGTAAATTTTCAGGATTCATACAGTCCACATCTTTTTCCACTGCCACAGATTCGATGACGCTCTGCTCATCGATATGCTTCGGAAGCGGACGGAACATCAAAATACCCTGAACCGCTACGTCGTCGTTAAGACGCTGGATCGTTCCGATCAGTTCCTCCGTGGCAACCGCTTCACTCATGGCTTCCACCTGGACGGGAAGGCCGATGGCCCCGCAGTTTTTCAGGACCATGCGTTCATAAGCCAGATCATCGGGACGTTCGCCTACGCGAACGATGGCCAGCTTCGGTCGATTCAGCTCGTCCACCTGATCCAGAAATGTCTTCATTTTTTCTTTCAGGGCATCTGCCACTGCTTTTCCTCTCAATTCAATCACGGTCTCAATTCCCCTTCCACTTCTCTGTATACCTGATCCGCCAACGCCATTCCTCGGATAAACGCTTCGTCCATCTTCGTCTGGTACCGGCGCACCTTTTCTTCATCTTTCATCAGCTTTAAGTTGATGTAAACATTTAATTTTGCAGATTCCATAGCCGCCTTACAACAGGCTGCTGCACATCCCGCATCGCTGAGAGCCAGCCGCGACCCCTTCTTCTGGAATTCGACAATCATGTCCAAGGCATCAGCGCACAGAATCAGAATATTCAAAGGAACTTCCGTCGCACCGGTCAGTGCTTCCTGGATCGCCTGATCCTTCGCCGCCTTTTCTTCCTCCGTGGCGGAAGGCATCCGATACGCATCCGACAGCGGTAAGAACGCCTCTGCATCGGCTTTCACCATGGACTGGAGCTTCAGGGACAGTACGTTGGAACGTTCCACCAGCTCTTTCATTTCCTCTTCCACATTCATATATTTTTTCTTTCCAATGGTCAGACTTCCCACCATGGCTCCCAAAGATACACCAACAGCGCCCACCAGTGCGGAAGCACCGCCGCCGCCCGGGGCGGGCTTGGAAGAAGCCAGATCAGCCAACCAACTTGTACAGCTTTGTTCGATCATTTCAACTCTCCTGAATCTCATTCAGGGCATAATTACCCTATCTTATTTATTATAGCCCGTCAGGAATCCGAAATAAAGTGATTTTTTATTCTCATAAACAACCAGAATGACAAATCAGACATCCTCATCAGTGAACAGACCCATCTCCTCCTACTTGCATTTCCCGACTTCAATGTTTTTTTATAGGAGCACGGCGGTAAAGCGCGGGATTAGCTCATCAAAAAAATAAGAAGCCCCGAATGTGCCGTCAGGCTTATAATTCACGCCCTATCTCTCGATAGGTGGGTTGTCTGTTTCCGCTTCTGCCATCCACTCGATGGAGGCCCGACATCCGCTAAGAAAACTCGACGTCCCGTGAATGCTTTGTAGGTTGAATTACATCACCTTAACGAACACCTCAGGAATCTTCTTTTGTTGTGATTAGTATATCACTTTCGCGAAAAAATGTCACCGTCTTTCGTCAGAATTTTCGCTCACAAAATTTCCCTCAATTCCCTTGACAAATACAATTACAATGTTCTTGAAAGTCCGGACAAAAGAAAACCCCGCGCAGTGCGCAGGGTCTTCTTTATATCAATCAGTTCTATTATTCGTACAGATCGATGGTGCAGTTGGTGTAAACCTTCTGAACGTCATCGTTGTCTTCCAGCATGTCGATCATCTTCTTCAGGTTCTTGATCACGTCAGCATCGGTCGGAGTGGATTCCATGGAAGGAACGTATTCCACGTCAGCGTCCAGAACTTCGTAACCAGCAGCCTTGATGGCATCGTTTACTTCGTTGAAGGTGTCGGGAGCGGTCTGGATTTCAAAGCTGTCATCGTAGGTGATCATGTCATCTGCGCCAGCTTCCAGAGCTGCTTCCATCAGAGCATCTTCGTCGATGTCGTCGGTCTTTTCGATGGTGATCAGACCCTTCTGTTCGAACATGTAGGATACACAGCCGGGAGCACCTAAGTTGCCTCCGAACTTGTCGAATGCGTGCTTCATAGCAGCGGTGGTTCTGTTTCTGTTGTCGGTCAGTACGTCAACGATTACAGCAACGCCGCCAGCGCCGTAACCTTCGAATCTGCCGGGTTCATAGCTTTCGCCGCCCAGTTCGCCGGTACCTCTCTTGATGGCGCGGTTGATATTGTCATTGGGCATACCAATGCCCTTAGCCTTGTCAATTGCAGTTCTCAGGGAAGGGTTGTAGTTCGGATCTCCTCCTGCCTTAGCCGCTACGATGATGGCTCTAGCATACTTTGTGAATACGGCAGCTCTCTTGGAGTCCTGTGCTGCTTTTCTTCCGGCAATTGTACCGTGTCTACCCATGATAAAAATCCTCCCTTTATCATAAAAAATCATAAATGAAATAGTAATAACGTTTTTCAACCGTAATAGTATATCATACCAAGCGATTATTGTACAAGGGGATTTTACTGAAATTTCAACAGAAAATGCAAAGAGGACCGTTGTTTTGGTCCTCTTACATTGCGATATTTCAGAAACGAACACGAAAAACTAATTCTGTTCTTTCTTCTCCATATTTTTGAATGCGGTTGCCATCATCAGCTTGATGCGGTTCAGCTGGTTTACATCGCTGGCGCCGGGGTCATAGTCGATGGCGGCGATATTTGCCATAGGATTATATTTTCTCAGTGCCTTGATCATACCCTTACCGGTCACGTGATTCGGAAGACACGCAAACGGCTGTAAACATACGATGTTTTCCACACCGCTGTCCAGCAGTTCCACCATTTCACCGGTGAGAAGCCATCCTTCACCACACTGGTTCCCCAGGGAGGTGATCTTCTGGGCCTTTTCAGCAGTCTCTCTGATATGCGCCGGTCCATGGAAACGCTTACTGTTGTTCAGCGCATTTCTTGCACTGGAACGGAAGGTTTCAATGACCTTCACGGCAATCATATTCAGCCGCGCCACTTTCTTATCACCGGACAGATTTTCGTAGTTGTACTGCTTACTGTACATACCGTACAGGAAGAAGTCGATCAGATCCAGAACCACGGCTTCGCCGCCTTCCTTTTCGATGATCCCTACGATGTCGTTGTTGGCTGTGGGATGATACTTAACGAGGATCTCGCCCACGACTCCGACTCTGGGTTTCTTGATGTCCTTCAGCGGAAGTTCATCGAAGTCCTTGACCATCTGCTTCACATTCTTTTGGAACTGACGGAGGCTCCCCTCGGCAATATTGGCCATAATGCGGTCTGCCCATTTACGGTACAGTTCGTTGGCAGAGCCTTCCACCGCTTCGTAGGGTCGTGTTTTGTATAAGATACGCATCATCACGTCGCCGTAGACCAAAGCCATGCCTGCGCGTTTCACGAAGGCCAGATTCAGGTTCCAGCCGGGATTGGATTCCAGGCCGCTGTTCCAGTTCAGAGAAATGACAGGGACCTGTTCCATATGTAAGTCTACCAGCGCCTTTCGCAGAAGTGCGATATAGTTACTTGCACGGCACTGTCCTCCAGTCTGGGTCATGATGACCGCTGTCTTATTTAAATCGTACTTTCCGGACTTCAGAGCATTGATGATCTGACCCAGAGATACGATCGTAGGATAGCAGGCATCATTATTGATATACTTCAAACCTTCTTCAATGGCTCTGTTGTCCACGGAAGGCAGCATCTCTGCTTTATAACCGCCCTTTTCCAGCGCCGGCTTCAGGAATTCGAAGTGAATGGGCGCCATCTGCGGAACCAGAATCGTGTACTCTTCACGCATCTTTTCCGTAAAGATACGGCGTTGGAACTCCTTGGTTTCCGGATTATGCACAACGTGATTCTTCGAACGTTCTTCAATCGCAGCCTTCAAGGAACGGATACGGATACGTGCCGTACCCAGATTGGTCCCTTCATCGATCTTCAGAACAGTATAAAGCTTGTTCTTTCCACGCAGGATTTCTTCCACCTGGTCAGTGGTCACAGCGTCCAGTCCACAGCCGAAGGAATTCAGCTGAACCAGTTCCAGATCATCGCGGTCACCCACAAACTGTGCAGCCTTATACAGACGGGAATGGTACATCCACTGGTCCAGAATACGGATAGGACGGGTCAACTCCGTCAGATGAGCCACAGAGTCTTCCGTCAGAACGGCCATATCGAAAGTGGTAATCAGCTTATCGATACCGTGGTTGATTTCCGGATCCAGATGATACGGACGACCGGCCAGAACCACGCCCTTGGCTCCATGTTCTTCTATGTATTTCAGGGCTTCTTCCCCTTTGCGGCGGATATCTGCCTTGAACCTTTCATCCTCTTCACGGGCCGCCTTCACAGCTCCGGCAACCTGCTGCGGCTTGATGTCGAAATCAGCCATCAGTTCTGCCAGACGTTTTGTGAGACGTTCGTCATTATCGTAGGGAAGGAAAGGATGTTCGAAGCGCATGTTTGCCTCATGCAGAACATCGTCCATGTTGTGGGCGATGACTTCCGGATAGGTCCCTACGATGGGACAGTTGTAATGGTTAGGCGCGTCGGAATCCTCTTCCCGTTCATGATTGATGTTGGGGTAGAAGATCCAGTCCACATTCTGGTGAACCAGCCACTTAATGTGACCGTGCACCAACTTCGCCGGATAACATGCAGTATCGGAAGAAATCGTCTCCATCCCGGTCTCGTACAGCGCCTTGGACGACTGCGGCGACAGTACCACCTGGAATCCCAGATAGGTAAAGAAAGTAAACCAGAACGGATAATTTTCATGCATGTTCAGGACACGCGGGATCCCCACCGTACCCTTCGTTGCAAATTCGCCTTCCAGCGGTTTATATGAGAACAATCTCTTGTATTTGTATTCAAACAGATTCGGAAGATCACTGACCTTCTTTTCTCCGCCGGCACCCTTTTCGCAGCGATTACCGGTGATGTATCTACCACCGCCGTTAAAGTGGTTAATGGTCAGGAGACAGTGGTTCTCACAGCCCTTGCAGCGTGTGTGAGTCGTCTTCACGCCGAAACGTTCCATTTCTTCCGGATGGATCAGACCGGACTCGTCTCCGGGCTGGCTGTTGTTTCTGGCAATCAGCGCTGCACCGAACGCACCCATGATCCCGGCAATGTCGGGGCGGACGACTTCCTTACCCACGATCTTTTCGATGCTGCGGAGAACTGCATCGTTCAGGAACGTACCGCCCTGAACTACGATCTTTGTTCCGGCTTCTTCCGGATCGCGCAGCTTGATTACCTTATATAATGCATTTCTGATAACAGAAGAAGACAAGCCCGCCGAAATATCGCCGATGGTCGCGCCTTCTTTTTGCGCCTGTTTTACCTTGGAATTCATGAAGACGGTACATCTGGTACCCAGATCCACAGGAGACTCCGCAAACAGAGCTTCCTTGGCGAAATCCTTCACATCCATTTCCACGGATTTCGCATAAGTTTCGATGAAAGAACCGCAGCCGGAAGAACATGCTTCGTTCAGCATGATGTTGTAGATCGCGCCGTCGCGAATCTTCATACACTTCATGTCCTGACCGCCGATATCCAGGATAAATTCCACACCGGGCAGGAACTCTTCCGCAGCTTTATAATGAGCCATGGTTTCGATTTCACCGAGATCCACGCCGTACGCCGCTTTGACCAAACCTTCGCCGTAGCCGGTTGCCGTGGCTTTCGCCACATAAGCGCCTTCCGGAAGAAGACTGTACATCTCTTTCAGCATCTGCATAGTGGTTTCCAGCGGATTTCCTTCATTATTTCGATAGAAGGAATACAGCAGATACTTTTCATCGTCGATCAGCGCTGCCTTGGTGGTTGTCGATCCGGCATCGATTCCAAGATATACCGGTCCCTTTGCTTCGCTGATGTCTCTTCTCTTCAATTTATGTTTCGCGTGACGAGCCTGGAATTCCTCGTATTCTTCCTGATTACGGAAGAGCGGTTCGGTATGTTTCGTTTCGCTCATATCCGCAGAAGATGTGGAATTCAGACGATCGAGAATATCTGTCACCTTCTGCTTCGGATACTTTTCTGCCATGAGCGCTGCACCCATGGCCACATAATACTGCGAGTCTTCCGGGAAAATCACCTGTTCCGGCGTCAGTTCCAGTGTTTCAATGAAACGCTTTCTCAGTTCCGGCATAAAGCTCAGAGGGCCGCCCAGGAAAGCGACATTTCCTTTGATCGTACGACCGCAGGCAAGACCACTGATGGTCTGATTCACTACCGCCTGGAAAATGGAAGCCGCCAGGTCTTCTTTCTTAGCCCCTTCGTTGATCAGAGGCTGGATATCCGATTTGGCAAATACCCCGCATCTGGCCGCGATGGGATAGATCATCGTATGTTTTTCGGCAGCTTCGTTGAGTCCGTTGGCATCGGTATTCAGAAGCACTGCCATCTGGTCGATAAAAGCACCGGTACCACCTGCACAGGTACCGTTCATACGCTGTTCCACCATTGCGCCGTAGAAGGTGATTTTTGCATCCTCACCCCCCAGTTCAATGGCAACATTCGTTTTCGGAATAAATGTTTCCACCGCTTTACTGCAGGTGATCACTTCCTGCTCAAAAGGAATTCCCAGCAGCTGGGACAGAGTCAGCCCACCGGAACCTGTAATGCAGATATTTCCCTCCAAACCAGGAAATTCCCGATCCAGTTCCTCCATCAATTCTTTAACTTTTTCAAATACATTTGACATGTGACGTTCGTATCTGCTGAAACAAACCTGATCTTTATCCGTCAGCAGTACAACCTTGACCGTGGTAGATCCTATGTCAATACCAATTCTCATTCATTTACTCCTTCGATCCTGCAATGCGGGACCATTTCGGTTGTTTGTTGTTCATATATTTAAAAACTCTAAAGTTACTTTAACTCTAACTATATAATTATATCACTATTGTTGCAACATCAACGTTAAGATAGTGTAAAGATTCGTCAAAACTCCTGTTTTACTTTAAAGAAATGACACGATATCGTATTTTCAAAACACGCTGTTTGTGGTATTTTGAATGTATATCCCCCTGCATGGAAGGAGAACTGCATCATGAAATGTTCTATTAAAAAGAAAACATATCGCGCCATTTACCGCCTTTTGGACCGGGTAAGCCCCGTTCCTTATGACTGCGGCCAGCTCTGTGGAGCTGCCTGCTGTACCTGTGCAGAGGATCAGCCTGAAGACGACCCTCAGATGGGGATCTATCTTCTTCCGGGAGAAGAGAAACTGTTTACGAAAAAGGAAGACTGGCTCCACTGGACTGTGGAAGATGCTGCCGACTACGATTTCCCGGATTCATGGTTCGGTAAACTTTACTTCGTCACCTGTCTCAATGCTCCGAAGTGTCCCAGAGAAAAACGACCTCTGCAGTGCCGCTTCTTTCCCCTGACACCGCATTTGGATCATGATGGCCGTCTCCGTTTGATTTTCTCTGACCTGGAGCTTCCTTACACCTGTCCGCTGATTTCCGAAAACGTGAAGCTAACCCCGGAATTCATCCAGGCCACATATACCGTTTGGAAACACTTGATCCGCGACCAGCTGATTTACGATCTGGTGGAATATGACTCCTCCTTCCGCAATGAAGCCGAACTGGAGTACATTCGTTAAACCGATCAATTCTACCACACCTTTGTGTCGAATATTTGAAGGTTTTCCCGATTTCTCATTTAAAATGTGAAGATTTGGTGAAAACCTTTTTTAATTCAGAAAACCGTTTTTTCTTTATCTTGCACAATAAAAATGTTCATGATATCATAGTAAAGTTATAAAAGAAACGATATTAAAATTGAAATGATAGAAATATAACGTGAGGTACACAATGGAAAAATCAATGCAACAAAATAAGCTGGCGGTCATGCCCATTCCAAAGCTGCTGTTCAGCATGTCTCTTCCTGCCATGTTTTCTATGCTGATCATGGCCCTGTATAACATTGTCGACAGTATGTTCGTAAGCCGTCTCGGTGAAGACGCGCTGACCGCAGTTACACTGGTCTTTCCGATCCAAATGCTGGTGGTTGCCGTCAGTGTCGGTACCGGTGTCGGTCTCAGTTCCCTGATTTCCCGCCGCCTCGGTCAGCAGCGCCAGAAAGAAGCGGATTCCGCTGCCAGTCACGGGATTTTCCTGGCTGTCTGCAGCTGGCTGGTATTCGCTCTGTTCGGTCTGATCGGTACGAAACCCTTTATCGGTGCTTTTGCCACCAGTGAATATTTGTTTAAAGCTGGCTGTCAGTACTGCATGATCATCACCATCGGCTCTCTGTTCAGTTTTATTCAGGTCGCTGCCGAAAAGACCATGCAATCCACTGGTAACATGGTCTATCCCATGATTGGTAACATCACCGGCTGTGTAACAAATATTATTTTGGACCCCATTATGATCTTCGGTTATTTTGGATGTCCTGCTCTGGGTGTTGCCGGTGCTGCTTTGGCCACCATCATCGGTCAGTTCTTCGGAATGGCTGTCAATCTGTTCTTCCTGTTCGCCAAGAAACAGCCCGTTCATATCCATCTGAAGGGCTTCCGTCCCGACATGGATTCGATCAAAAACATTTACAGCGTTGGCTTTCCCTCCATCGTCATGCAGGCCATCGGTTCCGTCATGAACCTGGGGATGAATGCCATCCTGATCAGCTTCTCCGGTGCAGCTGTCGCCGTATTCGGAATCTATTTCAAACTCCAGTCCTTCATTTTCATGCCGGTCTTCGGTCTGAACCAGGGACTGATGCCCATCCTGGGTTTCAACTTCGGTGCACGTAATCGTCAGCGCATGATGCACGCTCTGAAGCTGGGGATCATTTCCGCGGCAATCATCATGGGTGTAGGTCTGATCATCTTCCAGACTGCTCCTAAGACCCTTTTGGGTATCTTCGATCCTTCGGAAGAAATGATCACCATCGGCGTCCGTGCTCTGCGTACCATCAGCCTGTGCTTCCTGCCTGCAGCAGTGGGTATCATGACCGGAACTCTGTTCCAGGCCACCAACCACGGTTTCCTGAGTCTTCTAGTATCCCTGCTCCGTCAGCTGATTCTGATCCTTCCCCTGGCCATCATCTTATCCAAGATCGGCGGTCTGGAACTGGTATGGTTCGCTTTCCCTCTGGCAGAAACCTTCTCTCTGATGGCTTCCCTGGTGTTCACTAAGTGGATCTACACCCATCAGGTCAAGCCGCTGGATGATCCCATCAACGAACCGATCCTCTAAAAAAACAAACCCCGTCAAATGGTCGTTCCATTGACGGGGCTTTTTTTATTCAATTTCCAACATCACCGGACAGTGGTCGCTTCCGTACACATCGGTACACAGCGTCACTTCCTTGATTCTTTCTTTGAAACGCTCGGACACCACAAAGTAGTCGATTCTCCACCCTGCGTTGTTCTTTCTGGCGTTAAACCGGTAGGACCACCAGGTGTACACTCCGGTCACGTCGGGATATAAGTAACGATAGGAATCCACGAATCCAGCCTCCAGAAGTTCACCGAACTTGGCTCGTTCTTCGTCGGAAAATCCGGCGTTTCCACGGTTGGTCTTCGGGTTCTTCAGATCGATCTCCTGATGAGCCACGTTCAGGTCTCCGCAAAGAATGACCGGCTTCTTCTGATCCAGCTTCTTAATGTATTCCCGGCGGGCATCTTCCCAAGCCATGCGATAATCCAGGCGCTTCAGACCATCCTGGGCGTTGGGCGTATATTCACAGACCAGATAGAAATCCTCAAACTCCATGGTGATGGAGCGGCCTTCCGTATCGTGACCTTCCGCATCGATATCGTAACTTACAGACAGAGGTTCATGCTTTGTAAAAATAGCTGTACCAGAGTAACCCTTCTTCTGGGCACTGTTCCAATACTGACGGTATCCTTCCAGGGGAACTTCCGCCTGGCCCTCCTGCATCTTCGTTTCCTGAAGACAGATGGCGTCGGGCTGTTCCTGAGCCACATATTCTAAAAAACCTTTCCCCATGCAGGCCCGTAAGCCGTTCACATTCCAGGTGATCAGTTTCATTTCCGTTCCCTCCTCAAATCAGTTTCACACACAGATCATGCTATTTCTCTTTAACAGAAACAAACATGCCCACCGCAACACATATTGCACATCAGATTCGCAAGACACAAACTCACACAAGCGCTTCCGTTGCCCATATGATAGGTTCGGTAAGAACCCTGCTGCTGTTGGTGCTGATACCAGCCGGAACCACCCTTCAGCTGCTGCAGGAACGAAACGTATTCCAGATTATTCGGCTCCATATTGACCGCCGTCTGAGCATACTGCTGTGCTGCTACATTATTACCCATTCCGTAATTGGCGTAAGCATAATAATAGAACCATCTTGCCGTATGATCGGAAATACCGTCGAGAACGTTGATCGCCTCTGCATAACGGCCGCTGCGGATGTAATTCAAAGCAGCGTTCATGTGGCTGTCGTGCTGACTCTGACCTGCACCGGAGCTTCCATAGCTGCCCTGACCGTAGGTCTGACCGCCATAACCGTACCCGTAGCCGCCATATCCCTGACCTCCGAAGTTTCCGTAGGGATTCTTCTTTTCATCCTGGATCTGCTGATACGCCTGCTGGATTTCCTTGAACTTTTCTTCGGCATCAGGATCGCCCTGATTGACATCAGGGTGATATTTTCTACACATTGCACGGTATTGTTTTTTCAATTCTTCGTCGGAGACACCTCTCTCGACACCTAATACGCTATACGGGTCTCTGGCCATCGTTGCCTGAAGCTTCCTTTCTTTTTTCTT
Organism: Bacillota bacterium; assembly: GCA_017472365.1. Taxonomy (GTDB): domain Bacteria; phylum Bacillota; class Clostridia; order Peptostreptococcales; family Anaerovoracaceae; genus RGIG446. The sequence continues at coordinate 7,045 of JAFUQN010000026.1, read as the reverse complement.
TTGCGATATCGTATCGACTCCACACACCTGAGTACAGAATATTGCGCAGGATCTCCGCGTTTTCCAGAATCGGAAGCCGCTCAAATCTGACAGCACATTCTGCCATCATCATTTCTAAAATGGCGAAAATCTGTTCCTCAAATTCCTCCGTTTCGCTCATGGCGATCAGAGGATTATAATTTCCGGACTGACGATCCTTTTCCAAATCTTCGTAAGCGTCCAGAAGATAAATATACTTTCCTAAATAAAATCCCAGATCCCTGAGCTCCTTCTCCCACAGATCTTTCTCACAAACCATGATTTCGCCCATGAGACGACCGAAGCAACCGCTGACGCGGTCCAGGTCGCTGCAATTTTCGACTTCCAAACGGGATAATTCCGCCAGCGAAGCGGCGATTGCCGCAGCTTTTTCCGGATAACGCATTTCGATCTTTCTGCATTTTCCTGAAAGAGACTTTGCAAAGGCAAGACGGCTGAATTTCTTATTATCGTTCCAGTCATCCATGCACTTGTAATACATCAAAAGCAGGTTCATGTCTGCTGCGTACTCCGTAAACCGGTCCACGCGGGTAGCATGTTTCTGCATGGGATGAGCAATGCACCTGCACTCCCCGCACTGCATGTCCGGCTCATAAAGGCCGTGAAGGATCAGAACCAGAAACGTCATATCGTAGGTCAGCGTCAGCTGTCCCAGGGCACCGCTTCGATCCTTCAGTGTTCTGCATAAGCCGCAGTACCAGCTTTTATACACATCGAATTCGCGGATCTTCAGCTCGGGCTTATCCACGAGAACGTAACCAAACATGACTGACTCCTAGCTCTTTTTGATGAAACTGGTATTGCATTTGGGGCAGTGCACCTTCACCTTACCGCGCCCTCTCGGTACACGGACCTTCTGGCCGCAGCCTGGACAAGCAAAGATCTTGTGGGTTTTTCTGCAGGCGAACGCCTCTTTCCAACCATTGTACTTGGCCATCATCTTGTTGTGGACCACCATGTACTTCATATTTTCCTGATATCTCTTGTTGATATTTTTTGAAAACATACGGAAATACACCAGAATCAGCAGGATCGTGGATGCCCAGTCAATCAGCTTCGTTTTAAAAAAGATTCCTAAAACGACCAGTACTATGACCATCACCATCATCGATCTGGACAACTGGTCCACACCGTATCTTCCATACATAAAACGCATGATTTTTTGTTTCAATGATAATTCCTCCCAGACGCCCGACGATTCTTTATAGACAGCGTCCACAAATTATTCTACGGACTTTTCGTTGAAAAGTCAATGTTTGAGCGGATATCTTCGTCGAATCTTCATGATGCGGCCCGCGATTTCACCATTTGAACACCTTGCAAGTTCAGAAATGATTTAGTATACTGATTCCAGCATGACCTGCTCAGAAAGGAGACTATATTATGTACTGCGGAATGGCTTTTGATATCAACGACAGAACACGTTTTGAAGAATATAAGGATCAGTTTACGGATTATCTGGAAGACCTCAACGAAGAGGTCCAAGTGATCCACAACGCCACTGTCATCGAATACGAAGGGGAAGCATATCTGTTCATCGATGGGCACGATTCTATCCTGAACTGGGAAGGAGCTTCCGATGAATTCATGACCGTATTCCTCTATTCCTCCTGCTCTGATTTGGAAGAACAGGCCGATACCTACGCCGAAGAGTATGTCGAAGGTACCCTGTTCGCCAAAGCGGAACAGCTTTTGGAAGACTATGGAGATGAAATCATGAAGGCTGTCCACGAACGCACCGATTCCGGAGAAATCATCTACGTGGAAACGCTGTTAGATACTGCGGAATAAACAAAACTAAGAAGCAAGTCATCCGACTTGCTTTTTTATTTTTTGACCTGAAGAAACGCATCATTGGAAACGTAAACTCAACGAAATACTAAAATACGATCAAAATTAGCATTTTGTGAACAAATGTTTAAATAATATATAAATTTCACTTTATTTCTTAACAATTTACAACAAAACGTATATAATCGCCGAAGGCGTAAGCAGCAACCAACACAGTAAGAAAGGGGCGCATGGCCTGTTTTCAAGCCTGCACATCATCCAGTCAAACTGGGTAGCCCATCCCAAGTCGTTAATCTATGGCCGGCGATTTGCGTACAGAATGATCCGGGAATTCTGTACGGTAGAATTTCCCCGGAAAACAATAAAAAAGGAGAGCGTAAAATGACTACATTTCTTATTGGTCTCGTAATCCTGGTTGGCGGCGCTGCCATCTATGGCAGATTCTGCGAAAAGGTCTTTGGACCCGATGATCGTCAGACTCCCGCTTACACTAAGGAAGACGGCATTGACTACATCCCCATGAAGGGCTGGAAGAACGCTTTAATCAACCTGCTGAATATCGCAGGTACCGGTCCTATCTTTGGACCTATCCAGGGTATCCTGTTTGGACCCATCGCATTCATTACGATTCCTATCGGTAATATCATCGGCGGTGCTATGCACGACTATTTCTCTGGTATGATCTGCCTGCGTGACGGCGGTACTCAGATGTCCGGTATGATCGCAAAGTACACAAACAAGGGTATCTATCGTTTCTATAATGCCTTTGTATGCCTGCTGCTGCTGCTGGTAGGTGCTGTATTTATTTATACCCCCGGTGACATTCTGGCTACTGGTATCCTGGGTCTGGATGGTCTGGCTACTTCTGCATCCACCTGGATTGTTTACGGTTCTATCTTCGTATACTATCTGATTGCAACCGTATTCCCCATCGATGCTATCATCGGTAGAATTTATCCCGTATTCGGTGGTATTCTGATGTTCTCCGCTGTTGGCGTGTTCATCGGTATCTTCGCAAAGGGTTATCCTCTGATCGATGTTTTCGCTTCTGCATGGTCTTACAATGGAGTGTTTGATTTCAAGGCTTACTTCGGAGAAAATCACTTCTTACCCACATTCTTCGTTACCGTAGCTTGTGGTATTCTGTCTGGTTTCCATTCTACCCAGACTGCTATCATCTCTCGTACTATGAAGACTGAAAAGCAGGGTCGTATGACCTTCTACAACATGATGGTTCTGGAAGGCTTCATCGCTATGGTATGGGCTGCTGCTGCCATGGGCGCTATCAACTTGGGTGTTGTATCCGCTACCGGCGGTGCTACCGGTACCGTTATCGCTGTTTGCAAGGACATCCTGGGTCCCGTCGGCGGTGTTATCGCTCTGGCTGGTATTGTTGTTCTTCCCATCACATCCGGCGATACCGCTCTGCGTGGTCTGCGTATGACCGTTGCTGACGTTCTGCACATCGACCAGAGCAGCAACGCGAAGCGTCTGACCCTGTCCGCCATCATCTTTGCTCTGGTAGCTGTGATCCTGGTATTTGCTAAGTTAAACAGTGCTGGTTTCTCCATCCTGTGGCGTTACTTCGCATGGTCCAACCAGACTCTGTCCCTGTTCGCATTCCTGGCCATCACTGTTTGGATGTTCGAAAATGGTAAGCAGAAATTTGCTTGGATTCCCCTGATTCCCGGTGGCTTCTATGCGTTCATCACCATGAGCTACATCTTCAATGCAAAGATTGGTCTGGGCATGTCTTGGGGCATTTCCTATGCAGCCGGTATCATTCTGGCTATTGCATATATTGCTTTCGCCCTGTCGTTTGGCAAGAAACGCGCTGCTGCTAAGTAAGGTCGATGCAACCCCTTCTTATCGTTCGCCCCAAGCCATAGATGCGGCAGAATAAAAAACCCCTGTTGATTTTGATTCACAAAATCAACAGGGGTTTTCTTTTTAAAAGTAATAGGTGAAGCTATAAGCCGGGTTCTGTATTAGACAACCATCTTTCTAGGCCTTTCGTCACCGAAGGCTCAAGCGACCTACCTTCCGGGAAGCGACGGGCAGCCGCCTTTCAGGCATTATGCGCGAACGCAATTACCTCCCTGCTTGGTCTTGCTCCGGGTGGGGTTTACATGGACGCGGAATGTTACCACCCCGCCGGTGGGCTCTTACCCCACCTTTTCACCCTTACCGTTTTCACGGCGGTATATCTCTGTTGCACTTTCCTTAAGGTTACCCTCACCTGACGTTATCAGGCACCCTTGCCCTGTGGAGCCCGGACTTTCCTCACGCTACAGATCCCTCCGTAGCCCGCGGCTGTCTGCTTCACCTACAACATTTCAATTATACAATAATTTTCTCCGGATTTCCAGAAAAAAATCATCTCTCTTCGACTTTTTCACAAACTCCGCGCATTAAAATCGAAATCGTCCAATCATTTCTCCGGCTTCCGCGACAAAGAATTGCTCATCCCACTGACCAGATACTAATTTTTCAATAAGGCGATTACTCCCCTGTCGAAATTGCACGTTTCCACCGATCCAGTCGGCATTTTTCTGAGCTTCGTTCAGATACTCTTGGGAATGACACTCGTACAGCCCCGTATCCACGATGTCCACATGGGTATAGGCGTCGGCCCAGGCCTTTCTGGCTCTGGCTTTTTCCTCGTCGGTCCACCCTCTGGTAAAGCTTTCGAAACTGCGTTCCAAAGAAAAGCTATAAGGATCCTTATCTTTCATGTATAAATGTCCCGGTTCCTTCAGGTCCGCATGATAGGTATCGTCCACGTGAAGAAGCAACGAAACACATTCGTCCACCCTCGCCATGACGATCCGTTTCCCGAATACCTGGTTCTCCCAGGATCCGCCGCAATATCCCATAGCCACCAGTACGGTATCGATGTCTTCAGGTATCGCTGTCACCTGATCGATGATGTGCTGGCGCATCTTCTTTGGATCCGCATGGTATGATCGATTCAGCCAAGTCACCGGATAATTGGTATTCATTTTCTTCTGGGCCGCGTTCACATAATCCATCAGTGAACTGCAGGCCAAAATCATCGCATTCATCTCTTACACCACAAAATCATAGGGATTTACGTTGACCTTGGATTCGATCACCGTCAGCTGACCATTGCACTTTTCTCTCAGCTGGCTGGCCATGTTTTCCACAAAGATCTGTTCTGTACCGAAGTGACCCGCATCGATGAGACACAGCCCGCTTTCTCTGGCTTCCTGTGCTTCATGATGCTTCACATCTCCGCTGATATACACCTGACATCCCTGTGCCAGAGCTTCGCGGTAAAATTCACCGGCAGCACCAGTGCACAGTCCTACCTTCTCCACCACGGTCTCCGGGTCTCCGGCAACTTTAATCCCGCCGGGATGATCCAGTGCTTCATCCAACTGCAGTGCCAGAGCTTTCAGTGCCATGGGCTTCGGTAAATAACCGGTTCTTCCCAGCACGCCTTCCAGATCCTCCACATCTCTCAGGCCCAGACGGCTCGCCAGATCATCGTTGTTTCCACCCAGCGCCGTATCAAAACTTGTATGGGAAGAATACACGGAAATTCCGGTAAAAATCAGTTCCAGAAGATACTCTCCCACCGGTGTGGAACGGTCGATCTTCTTCACTCCACGGAATAACAGCGGATGATGGGTCACAATCAGATCCACATCGTGATCGATGGCCTCGGCCACCACATCCCGTGTAATTTCCAGACAAACCAGGACTTTCTGAATATACGGACGGCCCACGTCGATCTGAACACCACTGTTGTCCCACTGTTCCTGCAGCTCCAAAGGCGCGATTTCATTCAAAAGCGCACCGATTTGTTCCATTGTCATGCTCATGATTCAGCCTCCTCTCCCGTAGTTTTATCATTCATAACAGCTTCTGCGTTTTCCAGCTTCGCATACAGCGCCGCCAGACGTTTTCTCGCAGCAGCGATCCGTTCGTGACCTTCGCCCTCTCCCGTACCTTCTGCAACAAATCCCACAACGTTTTCTTCGATGCGGATCTTGTTTTTAATGAAGGAAACCAGCAGCGGATCTTTGCTTTCGTATAACAGCGGGCTGATTTCCAGATCCAGCGTTTCATCGGGAATATCTTCCGGAAGCGGAATCACGTCTGTCCCAGTTCGTTTCTCCGGTTCCACCGTCATGATTTCACAGATATATTTTCTCTCCACAACCAGGTGTTCTGCAGTGATTTGAAATCCATTCTGCAGCAGCCACCAGCGCAGTTTATGACTTCCGTTTCGCGGTTGTAAAATCAGCCTTCGGAAGCTCTTCGCATGGTTCAGATCATGGCCCAGGATCTCTGTCATCAAGATCCCGCCCATCCCTGCGATCACAACAACATCGGTCTCTCCGGAAGCCACCGGTTCGAGACCACTGCCCAGGCGCAGATCCAGTGCTCCGCCGCAGGCGTGATTGCCGTCACTGTCCAGCGCATCGGCGCCAAAATGGATCGCAATATTCTCTTTGGCTTTTTCCAAGGGACCCTGGTTGATATCTCCCAGGATCACCCGTGGCGAACGGCCGCTCTCATATAGAAAAATAGGCAGCAGACCGTGGTCTGTGCCTATATCAGCGACTGTTTCTCCTTGTTTGATCTCATCTGCAATGACCTGCAGACGATCGGATAACTTGATCATAGTTCGCTTTACTCCAAATAATCCTTTAATTTCTTACTGCGGCTGGGATGTCTCAGCTTACGCAGTGCCTTTGCTTCGATCTGACGGATACGTTCACGGGTAACGTCGAAGGTCTTACCAACTTCTTCCAGAGTTCTTGCGCGGCCGTCATCGAGACCGAAACGCAGACGCAGAACCTTCTGTTCTCTCTCTGTCAGGGTATCCAGCACTTCCACCAGCTGTTCCTTCAGCATGGAGAACGCTGCAGCCTCTGCGGGAGCGGGAACGTCGTCGTCGGGAATAAAGTCACCCAAATGAGAATCTTCTTCTTCACCGATGGGGGTTTCCAGGGACACGGGTTCCTGTGCGATCTTCATGATTTCACGCACCTTTTCTTCGGAGATATCCATTTCTGCTGCGATTTCTTCCGGAGACGGTTCACGGCCATATTCCTGTAACAGCTGACGGGAAATACGGATCAGCTTGTTGATGGTTTCTACCATATGCACCGGAATACGGATGGTTCTCGCCTGGTCCGCAATGGAACGGGTAATCGCCTGACGGATCCACCAAGTCGCATAC
>JAFUQN010000025.1 GCA_017472365.1 Bacillota bacterium | reverse complement strand
TACAGATCGCCTGCGATCTGGTGGACGAAGGCATGGTCACCGAAGAAGAAGCTGTCTGCATGATCGATCCGAAGCAGCTGGACGCTCTGCTGCACCCGCAGTTTGACGCTGAGGCTCTGAAGGCTGCAAAGCCCATCGGTTCCGCTCTGCCTGCTTCCCCTGGTGCTGCTTGCGGTCAGGTTGTCTTCACTGCTGAAGACGCTACCGAATGGGCTACCAAGAAGGGCGCAAAGGTTATCTTGGTTCGTCTGGAAACCTCTCCTGAAGATATCGAAGGTATGCACTACTCTCAGGGTATCCTGACTGTTCGTGGTGGTATGACTTCTCACGCTGCTGTAGTAGCTCGTGGTATGGGTACCTGCTGTGTATCCGGCTGCGGTGAAATCGTAATCGATGAAGAAGCTAAGAAGTTCACTCTGGGCGGTAAGGAATTCCACGAAGGCGACTTCATCTCCCTGGATGGTTCCACTGGTAACATCTACGGCGAAGCTATCGAAACCGTAGACGCTTCCATCTCCGGCAACTTCGACAGACTGATGCAGTGGGCTGACAAGTATCGCGTTCTGAAGGTAAGAACCAACGCTGATACTCCGAGAGATGCTGCTCAGGCTCGTAAGTTCGGTGCAGAAGGTATCGGTCTGGTTAGAACCGAGCACATGTTCTTCGAACCCGAAAGAATCCCGGCAATCCGTGAAATGATCGTTTCCAAGACTCCGGAACAGAGAAAGGCTGCACTGGCTAAGCTGCTGGTAATGCAGAGAGAAGACTTCGAAGCTCTGTACGAAGCTATGGAAGGTTACGATATTACCATCCGTTACCTGGATCCGCCTCTCCACGAATTCGTTCCCACCGATGCAGAAGATATCGCTGCACTGGCTAAGGAAATGAAGATGGAAGTTTCTGAACTGGAAGCTGTAATCGCTGGTCTGCACGAAGTGAACCCGATGATGGGTCACAGAGGCTGCCGTCTGGCTGTTACCTATCCTGAAATCGCTGAAATGCAGACCACCGCTGTTATCGAAGCTGCAATCAACGTTCAGAGAAAGCACCCCGAATGGAAGGTAGTTCCCGAAATCATGATCCCGCTGATCGGCGACCTGAAGGAACTGCAGTTCGTTAAGAAGATCGTTACCGACACTGCTGATGCTATCATCGCTAACAGCGACGTTGAACTGAAGTACATGGTTGGTACCATGATCGAAATCCCCAGAGCTGCTCTGCTGGATGACGAAATCGCGAAGGAAGCTGAATTCTTCTCCTTCGGTACCAACGACCTGACTCAGATGGGCTTCGGCTTCTCCAGAGACGACGCTGGTAAGTTCCTGGATGCTTACTACGACAACAAGATTTACGAATCTGACCCGTTTGCTAAGCTGGACCAGGAAGGTATCGGTAAGCTGGTACAGATGGGTGTTGAACTGGGCCAGAAGACCAGACCCAACATCAAGCTGGGTATCTGCGGTGAACACGGTGGTGACCCGTCTTCCGTAGAATTCTGCCATAAGGTAGGTCTGACCTACGTATCCTGCTCCCCGTTCCGTGTTCCCATTGCAAGACTGGCTGCTGCACAGGCTGCAATCAAGAACAAGTAATCTTGGGCGCACAGCGTAGGAAAATATAACTAAAATCAAAGACTCCGTTCTCATGAACGGAGTCTTTTTTCATGTATTGGGATTTCGTTTTTCAGTCAAAGGTTGTATAATAGGAGTATGAAAGAAACAGGAGGGAATTCAAATGCCTGAATTGATTACGATTGGTGAAACCATGGCTGTCATGAGTCCCAGAGAACAGGGGCCACTGCGCTATGTGGGAGATTATAAATTACGAATGGCGGGAGCGGAAAGCAATGTTGCCGTAGGATTATGTAAATTAGGTCATACTGCTGGATGGATCAGCCGTCTGGGGGAAGATGAAATGGGTGCTTACGTATTGAACGCTGTTCGTGCGGAAGGCGTGGATTGTTCTCATGTGCTTCTGGATCCGGATCACAGAACGGGCCTGATGCTGAAGGAAATGGGAAACGGTGAGACAAAGGTTTATTATTACCGTGAAAATTCCGCGGCCAGCCACCTCTGCCCAAAGGATTTGGACAAGCGTTATCTGTCTAAGGCGAAGATCATCCACTTGACAGGGATCACGCCGGTACTGAGCAAATCCTGCGAAGCTGCGGTGGATCATATGGCGGCTTACGCAAAGCAGAAAGGGATCCTTTTGAGCTTCGATCCCAATATTCGAAAAAAACTTTGGAAGGACAAGGACTACACAGGCCTAATGCAGTCACTGTTATATATGTCGGATATCGCTCTTCTTGGCCGTGATGAAGCATATCAGATCATTGGTACTGATGATCCGGAAGAAATCGTTATCAAGCTGAGAAGTGAAGGTGTCCGCTGGATCGGTGTCAAGGACGGCGGCAACGGCGCCTGGGTAGCCGACTCCGAATCCATGGAATTTGTGGCCCCGTATCCCTGCCGCACCATCGATCCCATCGGAGCCGGCGATGCGTTCAACGCTGCATTCTTAGCAGGTATTTTAGAAGGTCGTCCGCTGGCTGAGAGCGGCCAGATGGCCGCGATTGCCGGGGCTCTGGCCACGGAAACACCGGGGGACATTGAGGGATATCCGTCCATGAAACAGCTGGAAATGAAGCTCAATGCAGGGAAAGAAATCTATCGTTAGGAGGTAGTTGTATGGATATGAGAACAATTGTAAAGGAAAATCCCATCCTGGCGATCATGAGAAATATTCCTTCGGAAAAGCTGATCGACTATGTGGATGCGATCAGAAAGGGTGGAGTAAAGTTTTTTGAAGTGGCGTTGAATACACCGGATGCCCTGGATCAGATACGGACGCTGAAAGAACATTTTGGAGATGAGATTATTTTAGGAGCAGGAACAGCCATCAATCTGGAACGTGTGAAGGCTGCGTTGGACGCAGGCGCACAGTTTTTGGTTACACCGTCTACGGATATCCCGGTGTTGGAATATTGCAGAGATCACGGAATTATGGTAACTCCCGGAGTCCTGACTCCCACGGATGTGTCCACATGTCTGGCCTATGGATTCGATGTGATGAAGCTGTTCCCGGCTGGAGATATGCCCATGTCTTATGTGAAGAGTTTAAAAGGTCCCTTTGACGGAACGGATTATGTGGCCGTTGGAGGTGTTACGCCTGACAACATGGAGGAATTTCTGAGAAGGGGTTGCATCGGTCTTGGAATCGGAAGTAACATGATGCCCAAGGAAGCTGTGAACAACTGCGACTGGGAAGCGGGAACTGCGTACGTAAAGGACATGGTTGAACGCGTGAATCGGGCTTTAGGAAGATAAATTCGATTTACTTTACAAAAGAATATATTGCGAAATATAAAAAACAGAACAGCCATCGAAGGTTGAACGATTCCGCAGGCGCTTACGCCGAGGACTTTGTGAAACCCTGATGGCTGTTCTGTTGTTATGATATATAATTTATTCTTTGATAATTGTAGCTCTGTACTTGAGTTTACCGGATTCTCGGTTCGTATCATTGTTCTTCTGAATCAACGAAGCGATTTTCACGTTGACGCGTTCGATATCATCGTGGAATTCACGTGCAGAAACTCTGACTGCACCATGACCTAAGATGATCATCTGTTCCAAACGGTCGGAGGTAGCAACGCGTACGCGATGCTTTTTCCCGAGCTCGTAGGTAGTCTTTTCGATGTAAGCATCGGCCGTTTCGGCTTCTTTCGTGTAAACCACATAGATGTTATCATGTTTGACTACAGATCCGGGATTTTGCTTGACTTTATAGGCGTCAAAAACGAGAATCACCTGGCAGCTCTGGTATCCCTGGTAATTGGAAAGAATCTCGATCAGTGCGTTTCTGGCCGCTTCGATATTGTCAGACGCCAGAGATTTTAACTCATCCCATGCGAAAATAATGTTGTAGCCATCCACCAAAAGGTATTCGGCTTCTTTTTCCATGGATAATTGATGTGGTTCTTCGATTTTTTTCAAAGGCTGCATTTTCGGCGGCATTGTTTTCCGTTGGATCTGACCGTAGGTCTTTTCAAAGATCTTCATTAGTTCCTCGTCTTCTTTTGCCGTTCCGGAGTAGGAAATGGTTCTGACGGAAGTTGCGCGTTCCTGTTCGTTTTCCACAGGCGTATTCCAACGAAGACCACTGTCCACATGAGCATGCTCCCGAACCTGGTCCCACTTGACGATGACGCCGGCTCCATGGGAGCAGAAAACAGAATCACAAGGGTTATCCAGATCCGCATCCGGATCATATTTTCGCGCACGAATCACTTCTTCCTGATTATGACATGGTTTGTAACCGTCTACAGTACAGAAAATGCGACCTTCACCGCGGGTATATGCAGTAACTTCGCTCATGTAATCACGCATGGTAGCCACAGGAGCTGTTCCCGTCAGGATCGAAAATTCACCCTGAGTTTCAGGAGGATCAAAGGTTCCATTCATTCTTTGCAGATCCGTCATAGCTCGTCCTACAGCCGCACTGGGAACTTCGAGACGGAACTGATACCATGGTTCCAAAAGGATCGAAGAAGCCTGACGAAGACCCTGACGCAGAGCGCGGTAAGTAGCCTGACGGAAGTCACCGCCTTCTGTATGTTTTGTATGAGCTCGTCCTGCAACCACTGTAATGCGCATATCTGTGATCGGTGATCCAGTCAAAACTCCCAGATGTTCTTTTTCCAAAAGGTGGGTCATGATCAGTCGCTGCCAGTTCAAGTCCAAATGGTCGGTACTGCAGTTTGTAGTAAAGTGGAGGCCGCTTCCGCGTTTTGCAGGTTCGAGAAGCAAATGTACCTCTGCATAATGACGCAGCGGTTCAAAATGCCCAATTCCTTCCACAGGAGCTGCAATGGTTTCGCGATAGACAATATTTCCGCTTCCAAAGTCTACATCCAGCTGGAAACGTTCCAAAATCATGCGCTTCAGGATTTCTAACTGCACGAGACCCATGGGCTGAATATGGATTTCTTTGAATATGGAATTCCATGTAATGTGAAGCTGCGGGTCTTCCTCTTCCAACTGCTTCAGTTTCAGATAAGCACCCTGATAATCAGACGAATTATTTAAAAGCACCTGATAAGTCATGACAGGAGTCAGCTGCGGAGGAAGGGAAGCGGTTTCTTCTCCCAGACCTTGTCCAACAACGGTCCGCGTCAATCCTGTTACTGCGCAGACCGCTCCGGCTTCGATTCTGTCTACAGCCTGGAACTTTAAACCGGAATAGATCCGGATCTGGTCCACTTTTTCTTCCCAGGGTTCCCGTTCATCGGGACCACTTTTCAAAATGTCTTTCACCTTCAGCGTTCCGCCGGTTATTTTCATATAAGTCAAGCGGTTTCCCTGGGCATCGCGGCCGATTTTGTACACCTTTGCGGCAAACGCTTCGCCATACTGCGGAGGGTGGATGAAGCGCTGCAGCGCTGCGATAAAACTATTCACACCGTCCATTTTCAGGGCAGAACCCATAAAACAGGGAAACAGCTTCCGACTGGCAATAAGAGCCGTCACTGCGGATGCAGGGACCGTTGCCTGATCCAGATAATGATTCAGTAAAGACTCGTCGCGCATAGCTACGGATTCGAGAAAATCATCGTTACCGGGTATATTTGTCTCTGAAAAAACATCATCGGGAAATGCGATGCATCCATCATTCAGGCGGGTCTGAAGATCACGCATCACAGCATCTCGATCAGCACCTGTCAAATCCATCTTGTTGATGAACAGGAAAGTAGGGATATTGTGATGTTCCAAAAGCTTCCACAGTGTCTGTGTATGGCTTTGGACACCGTCTGTTCCGCTGATTACAAGGATCGCATAGTCGAGGACCTGTAACGTGCGTTCCATTTCTGTGGAAAAATCCACGTGTCCCGGTGTATCTAACAGAATGACTTCCAGATCATCGGACAGGGGAAGGACCGCCTGTTTGGAAAAAATGGTAATCCCTCGTTCCCGTTCCATGGCGTTATTATCTAAAAATGCGTCCTGATGGTCTACACGTCCTTGTTTTTTTATAATTCCGCAGCGATATAATATAGCTTCGGATAACGTGGTCTTCCCGGCATCCACATGAGCCAGGATTCCAACGACAGTTCGTTTCATATGAATCTCCTTAGGTATGAGGTTATCTAACTATTTATTTTAACATATCAGACACAGGAATGAAACAGTGAGAAATAATGTGGAGAAATCATGAAAATCCGCAAAGACTCAATGACAGATCACGGAGACTTATGGTATAATATTCAACAGTGCAAACTGGGTTTGCAACTATACTAAAAGGAGATTATATTATTTATGCGAAATAATAGAAACAAGAAGAGTCCAAAGAAAAGCGGCTACTTCTTTATTTTGGCGGGGATGATCCTTCCTTGGTTTTTCCTGGACATGACCGGACTTTTGATGAAAATCGTGGGTGCATTTCTGGTATTCTATGGAATGGATCAGCTGACGAAAGACAACAACACCTTTAAGTTGGGGAAGATGGCTGCTCTCCTGATGTTCGGAGCCCGTTCCATGGTTTTGATTTCTGAGCTTCTGTTTGAACAGAATTCACAGCTGGCGGTCATTGCTTCTATGGTGTTCATGGTTCCTGAAACCTTCGGTATGTGTATGGCATTACAGGCAGTCGCAGAAGGAACGGTTGCTCTGGAATACGATACAGGTCTGCATATGAACGCTGAAGGATTAAAGAAGAATGCAAAATGGTACGGAATTGCTGCTATCACTGTTCTGCTGGGAACTGTATTTGCAACTTTCGGAATGGTTTTGTTTACTTTTGTATTCCTCATCGCTTCCATCTGTTCTCTGATCTTCCTGGTAATGTTCCTGAGTAAGACATTAAAAGCCGGAAGAGCTTATGAAGCGTGGAAGGATTCCGGTATGGTCAATGCCAGCTTTACCGTAAACGAAGCGGAAGAAGCTGAAGAGAAGAATAGTGCGGAAACGACTTCCGGCAATTCCGGTGTATTTATGCCGATGCCGGATGATATCAAAGAAGAGAATGAAGAGGAGGATTCCAACGTGAAGACAATTTATTTAGCGGGCGGCTGCTTCTGGGGCGCTGAAAAGTATCTGGGTCTGGTACCCGGTGTTGTTGACACCAATGTAGGTTATGCGAATGGAAACACTGAAAATCCGTCTTATGAAGATGTAAAGTACCGTCAGTCCGGTCACGCAGAAACAGTACGCGTTAAGTACGATGAAACTAAGATTTCTCTGGAACGTCTTCTGGAAAAGTACTTTGAAGCCATCGATCCGGTATCTGTGAACAAACAGGGTGAAGACGAAGGAATTCAGTACAGAACCGGTATCTATTACACAGATCGTGAGGATCTGACTGCGATCAACAAGGTTTATGAAAAAATCGCAGAAGCAAATGAACAGCCTTTGGCTGTGGAAGTTCTGCCTCTGGTTCATTACTATGAAGCAGAAGATTATCACCAGAAGTATCTGGACAAGAATCCGCTTGGATACTGCCATCTGGATGGTTGTATGTTCGAAAAGGCAAAGCAACTGTAATTTCAACAAAACACATTTGAACAAGAGAAGCCGCACTGTATTTACGGTGCGGCTTTTTATAAAGGAGATATGATTATGATCGGCGATATCCCTATGAGAAGATTTGAAAACCAGATCCGTGACCATGAAATCATCGGTGAAATGTTGAAGGAAATACCCAATGTCAATGTGGGGATGGTGGATGGAGATTATCCTTATGTGGTCCCTATGGTATTTGGATATGAAATAACGGAAGATAAACTTCTAGTCTTCTTACATTCTGCCAAGGAAGGACATAAAGTAAATCTTTGGGCCAAAAATCCGAAAGTAACATTACTGTTTACCAAGTTCATGAATCACATGAAAAATGAGCATCGTGGATTTCTTCATGACTATCGCTCTGTTATGGCAAACGGTCTGATTCGCAGAATCGACCGTTCTAAGGAAGCGGGATGGCATGGACGCGCCGTACAGGCAATTCTTCGCCAGAGCGGCCGCGGATCTACCGAATTCGATGTTCCTCATTACATGTTTATGGATGTCTATGTTGTGGAATGTGATTGGAAGCATGTGACAGCAAAAGCGGAAGATCCAATCCATCATAAGTCTCACGTCCGTCTTCCGGAACTGTCTGAAGTAGAACACGGTCCTGTGAGAAGCCTTACCTATGACGACTGGGGATTCTATTTCTGCAGAAAACTGTATTTAGAACCGGGTGATGCAGGGAAAGCGGCGATGAACGAGGATTATCGTGTTCTTTTGGATCTGAATGGATGGAAAGCATATCAGGATCCTCTGACACTGGACTTTTCGTGGAGTTGTTCTGATAAGGTGGATGCTGATGTCTTTGCTATTGTTTCTGATGAAAACGGAAAGATTCCGCGTCGTTATGATGTGGCTTTTTATAATCAAAAAGAAGTCAGAGGTGGGTATATTACGCACATGGGAGATGATGTTCTGAATACCAAAGGAACAGAGCGTCTGATTGTGGACCGGAATTCGATTCCGGAATACTGCCATCGCATCGATTTTGTACTGTCATTATACGAAGGAGAATCGAGAAATCAGACATTGAAAGAAATATCTCAAATGACAGTCAATGGAGAATGCGTAAAGAGCGAAGCGGTTGCTGTGGATGGAAAGCGTTCCGCAGTTATTAAGAGCCTGGTGCGAACAGAGTCCGGTTGGACTTTAACTGACGGAAACAAAGCCTTTGACCAGTGGAGACTCAGCGACTTGTTTGGATATTATCAGCTGGCAAAATGGAAGGAGTAACAATGGAATCATACGTACATAAAGTCCAGTATTACGAAACAGATCAGATGGGGATTGTCCATCATTCCAACTACATTCGATGGATGGAAGAGGCCCGTGTGGATTTTCTGGAGCGCAGAGGCTGGCCCTATGACCGGTTCGAAGCGAACGGAATCATTTCTCCTGTCATTGGAGTTGATTGTAAATATAAGGAAAATTCTTTATTTCCGGACAGCATTGTGATCGAAGCCAGTGTAGCCGAATATTCCGGTGTAAAGTTTAAAATCCGATATGTGATGAAAAAGGCCGATGTTGTTGTGGCCGAGGGCCATACGGAACATTGTCTTCTTACAGTGGATGGAAAAATACTGCGGATCAAAAAGCAGATTCCGGAGCTGCACGAGTTTTTCATGACTCTCCTGGAAGAAGGAAGAGAATCCTGCAATTTTAAGTGATTTGCATATTTACGAACGTTTCTTCTGAATAAAACGAGAATGTTCTTGATTTTAAAGAGTTTTGTAACTTTTTTACGGATTTTACTTGAAAAATTCTTGTATTATCGAATGGTTATGATATAATAATTCCGTTAAATCGTTTGTATTTTCGCAGTCGAAAAGGAGATATAGAGATGAAAGAGCTGTACAATGGTAAGACAAAAAGAGTTCTGCTTGACGAGGAAACAGGTGTTGTAAATCTGTTTTTCAAAGATTCTGCCACCGGTGAAAACGGTGTGTTCGATCCCGGTTCCAACACTGTAGGTGGAAGCGTGGAAGGAAAGGGTAAGATCGGCCTGGAAGTTTCCAAATATTTTTTTGAACTGTTGGAAAAGAACGGTATTCCCACACAGTATCTGAACTGTGACATCGATCAGAGTCTGATGCAGGTCAGAAGCCTGACCGTTCCCAAGCTGGAATTTGTTCTGCGTTATTATACTGCAGGTTCCATGTGCCGTCGTTTTGACCTGGAAGAAGGAATTGAATTCAATCCTCCTTATGCAGAAGTTACCTTGAAGAGCGATGAACAGGGCGACCCGCTGATCAGTGAAAGACTGTGTCTGATGAAGGGAATTCTGAAGGAAGGTCAGTACGAAGAAGCTTTGGGAATTCTGGTTCGTGTTGGCGAAGTCCTGAAGGAAGAATTGGCAAAGATGAATCTGAAGCTGATCGACTTTAAGATCGAAGTTGGTTATGATGAAACCGGTAAGATGTATGTGGCTGACGAAGTTACACCTGATATTTGGAGAGTCAAGGATGAAAACGGAAACATCCCCAATCAGATCGATTGTGCAAAGATGATCCTGGATAAGATCAGAAAATAAATTCAAAAAATGAAAACCTCCTGAATTCTTCGGGAGGTTTTGTTTTATGATAAAGTTGTAAACGAAACAACTCTGCTGAAAACGTACAGGAAAAGAAAAAACCACCTGAGAAAACTCAGATGGTTTTGGTGCCGGCGGTGGGAGTCGAACCCACACGGTTTCCCGGACGATTTTGAGTCGTCTGCGTCTGCCATTCCGCCACGCCGGCGAGTGGATAATCACAACATAATTATCTTACCACAACAGGATATATGAAATCAAGAAAAAAACTCTTTTCTTTTCCGAAAAAATAATGTATAATTTAATACATAACTATAGAGGAGGGAATTCAATATGAATCCGAATACTGTTCAGATCGTTATGATCGTAGTTTTATTTGCTGTAATGTATTTCCTGTTAATCCGTCCGCAGAAGAAGCAGGAAAAAGAAATCCGTGACATGAGAGCAGGTCTGAAAGTCGGAGATGACATCGTTACTATCGGTGGTATCTGCGGTAAGATCGTAAGAGTTAAGGACAACCGTCTGACCATCCAGGTTGGTGCTGACAAGACAAAGTTCGACATTGAAAAGTGGGCTGTATCCAGACTGGATGAAGGCCGTAAGGACAGCGCTGTAAAGGCTTCCAAGGATGAAGAAGAAAAGAAGGTTACTCCTAAGAGCATGAAGAAGCTGGGTAAGAAGGAAGAAGCTGCTGAAGCTGCTCCTGCCGAAACTCCCGCTGAATAGGATCTGTTTCAACTGAGAAACGTTACATATTTTGTACGTTTCTCTTTTTTTATGTCCAAATGAATAAAGTTCCTTGTCCGTTTCGTATATTGTACGAAAAAGAAGTGTACGATCGTACAGGAGGTGTTTTATGGAACAAAAGGGGATTGGACGCATGATCCGGGCTGGCCGGTGGTTTGGCGGATCCTTACTGATTACAGTAGTAATGTGTGTTGTTGTATCCGTTCTGTTATGGGGTACATCTTTTCCGGAACGATATACGGATCTTTCTGCAATTATTTGCTGCTGCAGCGGATGTATTACAGCCGGCTTCGGAGGCGGAAGAATTATGGGACAGCGTGGAATGATATGGGGAATCTGTTTTGGAATTCTGTATCTGTTTTTATTATTTCTGATTTTATATTGTATGTCGGAAGGAACTGTCTTTCCGCAGTTTCTTCGAGTATCCTGGCTGATTTGTATCTGTCTTTCCGGAGTATCTGGAACGTTTTCCGTTAATCTCAGAAAATAGTGAATAAATACCATTTTTCAAGGTTTTTTTCTTGAAGAATAGGCGAAAAAGTAGTACACTATAATGAGGTATTTGTATACCTAATTTCAGATATTTTCCGGATCAACCACTCCGGAATCAAGAAAGGCACATTGCATGAAAAAGGTATTTGCGATCGTTTTCGCAGTGATCATCGGCCTGGGATGGTTTGTATCTCTGGCCGGAATAGGTCCTGTGGAACCGTTGAAGGATCAGATCAAACTCGGTTTAGATATGGTCGGAGGGGTTTCCGTTTTAATGGAAGCACAGACGGATTTGACAGGTGAAGAGCTGAAATCTGTGATGAATCAGACCCAACTCGTCATCGAAAACCGTGTGAATGAAATGGGGTTATCCGAACCCGTAGTCACCATTGAAGGAGATCACCGGATCCGTGTGGAACTTCCGGGTGCAGAAGATGCGGACAGTGCAATCAAAATGATCGGTGACACTGCCCAGCTTCAGTTTATCACTGCAGACGAAGCCGTGATACTGACCGGTTCTAATGTAAAAAATGCCAGCGCAGCTCCGTATCAGGGAGATAATCCCTATCTTTTAGGAACATATACAATCAATCTGGAGTTTGACAGCGAAGGAGCTGATCTGTTCTACGAAGCTACGAAAAAGGCTGTCAGTGGACAGATCGTTTCCGCCGGATATTATTCTCCCGATCAGATCGCCATTATTCTGGATAATCAGGAGCTTTCTGCGCCGCAGGTGCAGGAAGCGATTGCCGGGGGACATTGTCAGATTACCGGGAATTATGGCAGCGAAGAAGCCGGTAATCTCGCGGCTCTGATCCGCGGTGGCGCACTTCCCGTTGCTCTGAAAGAAGTAGAAACACAGAATGTGGGGCCGTCTCTTGGTATGGAAGCGGCCAAGACCAGTGTGATTGCCGGTACGATCGGTATCTTACTGATCATGGTGATCATGGTTGTGGTTTATCGTGGAATGGGACTTACTGCTGACATCGCATTGTTATTATATGTATTGATCATTCTTTGGATCATTGTTGGTCTGAAGGGTGTTCTGACACTTCCGGGGATTGCCGGTATTATCTTGTCCGTAGGGATGGCGGTAGATGCCAATGTCATTATTTTCGCCAGAATCAAGGAAGAAAATGAAAGTGGAAAGAGCGTCCGCGTTTCCGTTGACAATGGATTTAAACGAGCTATGGGAACGATCATCGACTCTCAGGTGACGACAATCATCGCTGCAGTCGTTTTATATCAGATGGGGACAGGTTCTGTCAGAGGATTTGCACTGACGTTGATGATTGGTATCGTTGCCAGCATTTTCACCGCAGTTGTCGTAACACAGCTGTATCTGAAGCTTTTTGCAGAAACCCGATTTGTTAAGAAAAACCCCGGTTTTTTAGGCTTAAAAGCCAAAGTAAAACCGGTTGTGACTGAACAGGAGGTAGAAGATCATGAAAACGTTCTTATCTAACTACCTCTATGTGGAAAAGAGAAAATATGCGTATCTGTTATCGATGATTTTGATCGTTGCAGGGATCGGCATCGGTGTTGTCCGCGGATTCAATATGGGGATCGATTTTACCGGCGGTACCATGATCCAGCTGAATATGGGAGAAACCGTTGACGGCGGAGAACTGGAGTCGCTGATTCGCGACCAGGGAATTCAGGCAAATGTGACACATGCCGGTGAAGAAGGTCATTCTGTGATCATCAAAACGACCATTGCCATGGATACCGACGCCCGTACCGACCTGATCGAGGCGATTCGTAATGAATACGGTATATCGGCAGCAGATGAAGAGTTTATCGACAATTCCACATACATCGGACCGTCCATCGGAGAACTTTTAAAAAAGAATGCAGTGAAAGCATTGGGATTCGCTGCAGCGGGAATGCTGGTCTATATTATCATCCGGTTTGAATGGATGTCTGCTGCATCTGCGATTCTCGCGCTGCTTCACGATGTACTTGTGATGATTGCATTTTATGGTTTCTTCCACGTACAGATCAACAGTCCGTTTATAGCGGCAATTTTGACTGGAGTAGGTTATTCCATCAATAACACGATCGTTATTTATGACCGTGTCAGAGAAAATAAACGGCTGATGAAAAAGAACCGTTTGAATGAACTGATCAATCATAGTATCACTCAGACGTTAAGTCGTACTGTTATGACTTCACTGACCACAGCGGCCGCCATCATCCCTTTATATGTGATGGGGGGCAGTGTGATCCGTGAGTTCCTGCTTCCGCTGCTCGTTGGCGTTGTGGGCGGTACGTATTCTTCGATTTTCATCGCAACACCCTTATATTATGACTTGTATCATCTGATTCACAAGCCGAAGTACAAAGGAAAATGATAGTATGAAGCAAGATTTTATGAATTATCTGGTCAAGATCAATCCGAATTATGATATGGCATTGATCGAAAGGGCCTACAATATTGCTGAAGAATATCACGAAGGACAGATGCGTAAGTCTGGAGAGCCGTATCTGATCCATCCGGTGGCTGTGGCTAAGATCCTTGCGGATCTTGGGATGGATGAAGATACCATTGTAGCAGGTCTTCTTCACGATGTTGTGGAGGATACTCCGTATACAAACGAAGATTTGAAACGTGACTTTGGAGCGGAAGTTGAGCTTCTGGTTGACGGTGTTACCAAGCTGAAATCTCTGAAATACGAAAGTAAAGAAGAGAGCCAGGCAGAGAACCTGAGAAAGATGTTCCTGGCAATGTCCAAGGATATCCGTGTTCTGATCATCAAGCTTGCGGACCGTCTTCACAACCTTCGAACCATTAACTACATGACGGAAGCGAAGATTCGTGAAAAGTGTACGGAAACACTTGAGGTATATGCTCCTCTGGCCAGCCGTCTGGGGATCTATGCCATCAAATTTGAATATGAAGATATTGCGCTGAAGATGCTCGATCCGGAAGCGTATTATAATATCGCCAACGCGGTGAATTGCCGAAAAGAGGAACGTGAAGAATCGATTGAAAAAGTAATTAAAAAGATCGATGACGCGTTAAAGCCTACGATTCAGGGATATGAAATCAAGGGACGATCCAAGCATTTCTACAGCATTTACCGCAAGATGAAATTCCAGAATAAGCAGCTGGACGAAATCTTTGACCTGACTGCTGTCCGCGTTATTGTTGGATCTGTCAAGGACTGTTACGCCGTTCTCGGTCTGGTCCACACCATGTGGAAACCGGTACCGAAGCGCTTTAAGGATTACATCGCGATGCCGAAGAACAACCGCTATCAGTCTCTGCACACCACAGTGTTTGGAGACGATGGTGATCCGTTCGAAATCCAGATTCGTACCTGGGAAATGCATCAGATCGCTGAATACGGGATCGCTGCTCACTGGAAATACAAAGAAGGAAAGGCCAATAAGAAGGCTGACGAAGAAGTGAAGCTGTCCTGGCTCCGTCAGACACTTGAATGGCAGAAGGAATTGAACGATTCCAAGGAATTCCTCAACACCTTGAAGATGGACCTGTTCTCCAATCAGGTTTATGTACTGACACCGAAAGGTGATGCCATCGAACTTCCGGCAGGGTCCACACCTTTGGACTTCGCCTTTAAGATCCACTCTGCTGTCGGTGCCAAGTGCATTGGGGCTAAGGTCAATGGGAAAATGGTACCAATCGATTATGAACTGCAGAACGGTCAGATCGTCGATATCGTCACTTCCAACAGTTCCAAGGGTCCGTCCATCGACTGGCTGAAGATCGTTAAAACCAACACGGCGAAAACGAAGATCCGTCAGTGGCTCAAGAAAGAAAATCGTTCCGAAAACACGGAAAAAGGGAAGGAAATGCTGGAAAAACTGGTTCGCCGCAAGGGATATGACCAGCAGCAGATCATGAAGGCTTCCTATGTTACAAAGGCAGCGAAAACGCTGAATTACGGCAGTGCAGAAGAATTATACACAGCTGTCAGCTATGGAGGCGTTTTAGCGAATAAAGTTCTCGTCATGCTGGTGGATTATTATCATCAGGAAAAGCAGGCGGAACTGAAACAGAAAGAAAAAGAAGCAGAAGCTCTGGAAAAGAAAAAGAAGAAGGTCAACCGCAATCACAATAATTCTGCCGGTATTAAGGTGGAAGGTGTGGACAACCTTCTGGTTCGTTTCTCGAAGTGCTGCAACCCCGTTCCCGGGGATGAAATCGTCGGTTTTATTACGAAGGGCCGCGGGATTTCGATCCATCGAAAGGACTGTATCAACGTCATCAATTTACCGGAGGAAGAACGCGCCAGATTTATCGATGTACAGTGGGATCTGGATAAGGATAATCTCAGCTATGATGCTGACATTCACATTCTGGCAGAAGACCGCAAAGGTCTGTTAAGCGATATTTCCCGTCTGTGCGAAAATATGGATGTCAATATCAGTGGTATCCATGCGCAGGGCGCTAAGGACGGTATTGTCAACATCCTTCTGACCGTATCGATTTCCAATATCAGTCATGTGGAAAAAATGCTGACCAGCATGAAGGCGATCCCCGGTATTGCCGATGTTTACAGAGCGATTTCGTAAATTCATAAAGGAGTATCTATGAGAGCAGTTGTTCAGCGTGTCGTCCATGCTGATGTTTCTGTGGCCGGTGAGACCACCGGAACCATCGAAAAAGGACTGATGGTCCTATTGGGTGTAGGTGAAAGCGATACGGATAAAGATGCGGAATATATGGCTGAAAAAGTCTGTGGCCTCCGTATCTTTGAAGATGAAGATGATAAAATGAATTTGTCCGTCCAGGATGTGGGCGGAGATATCCTGGCAGTGTCTCAGTTTACACTGTACGGAGATGTCAAAAAGGGAAAGCGTCCCAGCTTCAGCACGGCTGCCAGACCGGATGAGGCGAACCGCCTGTACCGGTATTTTATCGATTGTTGTAAGAAACGTGGCCTGAAAGTGGAAGAAGGGATCTTCCAGGCAGAAATGCTCGTTAAGATCCACAATGACGGTCCGGTCACGATCTTGATCGACAGTCAGAAAACATTCTAAAGGAGAATATCCTATGAAAATTGAACAGTATTTGAGCGGACCACTGCAGGTGAACTGTTATCTGGTCTATGATGATACAAAAAAAGCGTTCATTGTCGATCCGGGTGGGTTTAATCAGGCTTTGGCCAACTCGGTGGAAGAAAAGGGGTTAGAGGTAGAATACATTATTCTGACCCACGGACACGGCGATCACATCGGCGGAGTTCCGAGACTTCAGAAATTGTATCCCAATGTTAAAGTTCTGGTTTCCGAAAAGGAAAAGAATTTCCTCGGAGATGTTCGTCAGAATTTCACCATGGAAACTCTTGGCGCAGCCCTTGCAATTACACCGGATGTCTGTGTTACTGACGGTGACACCCTGACTGTGGGAACGATGGAATTGAAATTCCTCGAAACTCCCGGTCATACGAAAGGCGGTATGTGTATTTATAACGCCGAAAACCATGTTCTGTTCAGTGGTGATACACTGTTCAGAGCGTCCATCGGACGAACCGATTTCCCGGGAGGTTCTTTCAAGGAAATCGAGGAGTCCATTCACACAAAACTGTTTGTTCTTCCCGATGAAACCGTGGTATTACCCGGTCATATGGGACAGACAACGATTCGATTTGAAAAGGAAATGAATCCCTTTGTATAACATTTATCTAGAAGAAAACAAAGCTAAATATGAACTTACTGAGCTGGTTAAGATGTTCCTGAAACCTTCGGAATTCCAGCTTGTGGAAGAAGATCAGAAAGACAATGCACTGATCCGCATGGAAGGGTTTTCTGATAAGAACGAAGCCAAGCGCTCTCTGTTCGACCAGCTGTCCCAGCTGACCGGACAGAAACCAGACTGGGGAACGCTGACCGGTGTTCGTCCGGCGAAGCTGACCATGGAGTATTTCCGAAAGGGAAATGATCCGGATCAGGTGAGACAGATTCTGAAAAACACGTACTATCTCAGCGATGAAAAGATCAAACTTCTGATCGATCTTTGTCTGTTACAGAGAGAGATCCTGAAGGATTGTGACCCCAGAGCTGTGGGCATCTATGCAGGGATCCCGTTCTGTCCCACACGATGTGTTTATTGCTCTTTCACTTCCAATCAGGTGAAGTACGAAAAGATTCCGCCGTATCTTGAAGCTCTTCATAAAGAAATCGACTTTGTCGGTCAGCATTTGAAGAATATCGGACGCCAGGCTGAATCCATCTACATCGGAGGGGGAACACCCACGACGCTGAATGCAGACGACCTTGGTCGGCTGATTGCCAAAATGCAGAACGCTTTCGATATGAGCACGGTCAGAGAGTTCACTGTCGAAGCGGGAAGACCTGATACTATCACGGAAGAAAAACTGCGTGTAATCAAGGATAGTGGTGTGGGAAGAATCAGTATCAATCCTCAGTCCATGAAGCAGCGGACGCTGGAACTGATCGGACGTTCTCATACGCCGGGTGAAATCGTTGAAGCGTTTAAGAAGGCCAAAGAAGTCGAGATTCCCATCATCAATGCGGATCTGATCACCGGGCTTCCGGAAGAACAGCCAGAGGATTTCAGAGAAACGCTGGAACGGATCATCGATCTCGATCCTGAGAACATCACGGTCCATACGCTGGCAGTAAAGCGGGCATCGAAGCTGATCGAGCAGGATGCGGACTACAATTACCGTCAGGGAGAAGTGGTTCGTGAAATGCTTGAGATTGCATCGGACAAGCTGACAAAGGCAGGGTATCAGCCGTACTATATGTACCGTCAGAAACATATGTCCGGGAACTTTGAAAACGTGGGCTGGGCTAAGCCGGGGACGGAAAGCATTTACAATATCCGTATCATGGAAGAGGACCAGACGATCGTTGCGATGGGTGCCGGAGGAATCAGTAAGATGTACTATCCGGAAGAAAACCGTCTGGAACGAGTTCCCAACGTATCAAATTATGAAATTTACATCGAGAGAATCGATGAAATGATAGAACGTAAAAGAAAAGGAATTGAATAAATAGGAGGCATTACTACTATGGCTAATTTATTTAAGAGAACCCACATGTGCGGTGTTCTCAACAGCGAACACATCGGCCAGTCCGTTGCACTGAACGGCTGGATCCAGAAGAGAAGAAATCTGGGCGGTCTGATTTTCTGCGACCTGCGTGACAAGTCCGGAATCGTGCAGATCGTCTTCAACGACCAGATTCCTCAGGAACTGTTCGATAAGGCAGATAAGCTGAGAAGCGAATACGTTGTTGGTATCAAGGGTACCGTTATGGAACGTGAATCCAAGAACAAGGACATGGCTACCGGCGATATCGAAGTATATGCAGATGATCTGATCATCTACTCCGAAGCAGATACTCCGCCCATCTACGTTAAGGATGACGACAATGTTTCTGAAGATCTGCGTCTGAAGTACCGTTATCTGGATCTGAGAAAGCCGAAGATGCAGAGAAATCTGACCTTCCGTCACAAGATCACCAAGCTGACCAGAGACTTCTTTGACAGCGAAGGCTTCACCGAAGTGGAAACTCCGATGCTGATCAAACCCACACCGGAAGGTGCGAGAGACTATCTGGTTCCCAGCCGTGTGAACCCCGGTAAGTTCTACGCTCTGCCCCAGTCTCCGCAGATGTTTAAGCAGATCCTGATGGCCAGCGGTACTGACCGTTACTTCCAGATCGCTAAGTGCTTCCGTGACGAAGACCTGAGAGCTGACCGTCAGCCGGAATTCACCCAGATCGACCTGGAAATGTCCTTCGTGGAACAGGATGATGTAATCGACGTTCAGGAACGTTTCTTACAGAGAGTTTTCAAGGATCTGATGAACGTTGAAGTACAGATTCCGTTCCCGAGACTGACCTTCGATGAAGCGATGACCAGATACGGAAGCGACAAGCCTGACACCCGTTTCGGCTTCGAACTGAAGTGCCTGAACGATGTGGTAAAGGGCTGCGACTTTAAGGTATTCACCGACGCTCTGGAAGCCGGCGGTGACGTTCGCGGTATCTGCATCAATGGTTACAGCGACAAGTTCAGCCGTAAGGATGTTGATAAGATGACCGATTCCATCAAGACCTTTGGCGCCAAGGGCCTGATCTGGATCCGTGTCAACGAAAACGAAATCACTTCCTCTGTTAACAAGTTCTTCACTCAGGAACAGCTGAGAGAAATCGCTGATGTATTCGAAGCAAAGGCAAACGACCTGATTCTGATCGTTGCTGCAAAGCCCTCCGTGGTATTTGCATCTTTAGGCTTCCTGCGTCGCGATCTGGCTGGAAAGCTGGGGCTGCTGGATGATACCCAGTACAACCTGCTGTGGGTTGTAGACTTCCCGCTGTATGAATATGACGAAGAAGAAGGACGTTACTTCGCAATGCATCATCCGTTCACATCTCCTAAGGCAGAAGATATTCAGTACCTGGATACCGATCCCGGCAGAGTCAAGGCAAACGCTTATGACATTATCCTGAACGGTGTGGAACTGGGCGGCGGTTCCATCCGTATCCACGATCAGAACCTGCAGAAGAAGATGTTCGAAGTACTGGGTCTGACTCCGGAAGAAACCCAGTCCAAGTTCGGCTTCCTGTTAGAAGCGTTCAAGTACGGCGTACCGCCTCACGGTGGTCTGGCTTACGGTCTGGACAGACTGGTTATGCTGCTGTGCGGTGCTGACAGCATCAGAGAAGTTATGGCGTTCCCGAAGAATCAGAACGCTCAGTGCATGATGTCGGAAGCTCCTGCAGAAGTAACCGCAAAAGAACTGGATGAACTGTTCATTCAGACAACGGTAGAAGAATAATCAAAGGAAATATATAAATCGCCATGAGAAGAATCGGAATTTACGGCGGCAGCTTTGATCCCATTCATTACGGTCATTTGCATCTGGCAGAAGAAGCCAGATGCATGGCCGATTTAGATCAAGTTGTATTCATTCCCACCTGGGTATCGCCATTCAAACAGGATAGTGTTCCTGCCAGCTGTCAGCAGAGGCTGGATATGGTCCGTATCGCCATTTCTTCCAATCCGGCTTTTGCAGTCTCCGACATGGAAATCCTGCGGGAAGAAGTATCTTATACCGTAGATACTCTGCGGCGTTGCCGGGAAATGATGGGAGAGGATGTCCGCCTGTATTTTATTACAGGGACGGATGCGTTCTTATCCATCGAAAAATGGTACCACAGCGATGAACTTCTTCAGAATTACAGCTTTATTATCGGTTCTCGCCCCGGATATCACGAAGAAGATCTGGATCAGGTAATATGGAGAGTAAAATCCAAGTACGGTGCCGATGTGATCAAGCTGGAGATTCCGCAGCTGGACATTTCCTCCAGCCGGATCCGCGAAAAAATCGAAGACGGCCGGTCCGTCCGTTATCTGCTTCCGGATGCGCTGATTCATTACATCGGTCGCAACGGCTTGTATCTCGGCCTTCGTACTGATAATCAGAAAGACCCGGATGCTCTGGATTTCGATGAAATCGACAGAGATATTGAAGAAGTGATCCGCGGACGGTTAAAACTCAGTCGTCTGACTCATACTTACGGTGTGATGGAAGAAGCTGTGCGTCTGGCAAACCGCTTTGGTGCTGATGCACGCAATGCGAAAACATGTGCGCTGTTCCACGACGCGTTCCGCGAAGCCGGTAACCTGGCGCACGGAGCGATTGCTGCGGACTACATGGAAGAAGAATTCAATATCGAAGATGAAGATATGCTGAATGCAGTACGATTCCATACCACAGGACGGAAGGGAATGAGTCTTCTGGAAAAAGTGATTTTTCTGGCGGACGCCATTGAACCGAATCGTAAGTACCCGGGGGTCAACGACCTGCGGGCCATGGCAGAAAAAAATCTGGATAATGCCTGTCTTATGTCTCTGACACGTACCATCGATTACGTCAGAAGCCAGGGACAGGATCTGGATCCCAGAACGCTGGAAGCGGCTGAGGATCTGAAGTATATTATGAGCGGGACAACCGCTGAAGAAAGGAGATTCCATGAATAACAGAGAAATCGCTTTATTAGCTGCAAAGGCAATGGACGATAGAAAAGGCCAGGATGTGGTAGTTCTGGACGTTGCCCAGAGAGCTTCTTTCGCAGACTATCTGGTCATCGCTTCCGGTATGACCGACCGTCTGGTTGCTGCTCTCTGCGATGAAGTGGAGGACCGCCTGGCTAAGGAAGGTATTTTTGTAAAGAATACCGAAGGTAAGGGTAACACTGGCTGGATCCTGATGGATTTCGGCGACGTGATCGTCAATGTGTTCACTGAAGAAAAGAGAGCACATTACAATATTGAAAGACTGTGGGGCGATTGCCCGCGTGTTGAATTCGAAACAACGGAAGAATAACAACAACAGGAAAGAAGGAAAAGCAAATGCAACAGCAGTATGAATTTAAAGCAATTGAAAAAAAGTGGCAGGACAAATGGGCTGAACAGGATGTATTCAGAGTAACGGAAGATGAATCCAAGGAAAAATATTACCTGCTGGAAATGTTCCCGTATCCGTCCGGTAAGCTGCACATGGGTCACGTAAGAAACTATTCCATCGGTGACGTAGCAGCACGTTTCAAGACCATGCAGGGTTACAACGTATTACATCCCATTGGTTTTGACTCCTTTGGTCTGCCTGCTGAAAATGCAGCAATCAAGCATGGGATCCATCCTGCAAAGTGGACTGTGGAAAACATTGCAGAAATGGAAGAACAGCTGAAGGAACTGGGCTTCTCCTACGATTGGAACAGAGAAGTTGCCACTTGTTTACCGGAATACTACAAGTGGATGCAGTGGTTGTTCATTCAGTTCTACAACAAGGGACTGGCTTACAAGAAGCAGAACCCCGTAAACTGGTGTCCTTCCTGCCAGACCGTACTGGCGAACGAACAGGTTGTTGACGGTCT
>JAFUQN010000024.1 GCA_017472365.1 Bacillota bacterium | reverse complement strand
GATAAAGTCTATCTGGCGACTGACCCTGACCGCGAAGGCGAAGCAATTTCCTGGCATATCGCACATCTTCTGGGAATGGATGGAACAAAGCCCTGCAGAATCGAGTTCAATGAAATCACAAAGGGTGCGATTCAGAGTGCTGTAAAAAAACCGCGCGCCATCAATCAGAATCTGGTGGATGCGCAGCAGGCCCGCCGCGTTCTTGACCGTCTGGTGGGGTATCAGATCAGTCCTCTGTTATGGAGAAAAATCCACAGAGGGTTATCCGCCGGTCGTGTCCAGTCTGCAGCTTTGAAAATCATCTGTGACAGAGAAAAGCTGATCATGGATTTCGTTCCCAAGGAATACTGGACGATCCTTGCAACTCTGCAGAAGCCGGAGGAAAAGGGAAAGAAGAGAAAGCAGTTTACAGCCAAGCTGACTGAATATAAAGGAAAGAAGATCACCGTAGAGAACAAAGCCCAGGCAGATGCTATTCTGGCGGCGTTATCTCCGGATGGTTTTGTTGTAGGAAAAGTGGAGCTGAAAGAGCGCATCAAAAAGCCGATGCCGCCGTTTACCACCAGCAGTTTACAGCAGGAAGCTTCCAATAAACTGAATTTCAATACGAGAAAGACCATGATGATCGCTCAGCAGCTGTACGAAGGTGTGGAAATCAAGGGTCATGGCCATGTGGGTCTCGTCACCTATATCCGTACGGACTCTGTGAGAATCTCTGCAGAAGCAGAAGCTGCAGTAAAGGGTTACATCGGTCAGAATTTCGGTGAAGGATACTTGGGAAATGCTGTTTTCTCCAATAAGAAAAAGGACGTTCAGGACGCCCATGAAGCGATCCGTCCCAGTAATGTCAACTTACATCCGGATTCGATCAAAGATTCTCTGACAAAGGAACAGTATAATTTATATAAGCTGATTTGGTCACGTTTTGTTGCCAGCCGTATGAAACCCGCTGTTTTCGACAGCGTTTCTGCGGATATCAATAACGGAGATTATACGTTCCGTGCAACGGGTTCCAAACTGAAGTTTGACGGTTATCTGAGGGTCTATAATAATACAGCAGATGAAGACGAAGAAAAGATGCTTCCGGATCTGGAAGAAGGCCATGCCCTGTTGCTGGTGGATCTCACCGGTGAACAGAACTTCACCCAGCCGCCTTCCCGGTTTACCGAAGCATCTCTGGTCAGAGAGCTGGAAGAAAAAGATATCGGCCGGCCCAGTACGTATGCACCCATCGTGGGAACGCTGGTGGAGCGAAAATATGTGACACGAGAAAAGAAAACACTGAAACCGACAGAATTAGGTTTTCTGGTAACCGATTTGATGGAAACGTACTTCAGGGAAATCGTCGATGTGGGCTTCACAGCTGACATGGAAGAAAAACTGGATGATGTGGAAGTCAAAGGGCTGGAATGGCAGAAAGTCATCGAGGATTTCTATGAAATTCTGGAAAAAGAACTGAAAGTCGCCGATGATGCCATCGAAAAAGTCAAGCTGGAGGATGAACTGACGGATGAACTGTGTGAGCTTTGCGGAAAACCCATGGCCATCAAGCACGGACGCTTCGGCGAATTCCTGGCTTGCAGCGGCTATCCGGATTGTAAGAATACCAAGCCGATTTTGAAGAAGCTGGACGTACCGTGTCCGGTCTGCGGAAAGGATTTGGTCATCAGGAGAGGTAAGAGCGGAAAGATGTTCTACGGTTGCAGCGGTTATCCGGATTGTAACCAGGTTTACTGGTATCGTCCGGTGGACAAAAAATGTCCCAAGTGCGGATCGCTGCTGGTTCAGAGAAAGGGAAGAGGTTATACACTGACCTGTTCCAATAACGAATGTGATCACAAGGAGTAATTCAGGAACTCCTTTGTGAATGAAAGAAGAAAGGGATATAGAATTATGGGAGAATTTCATGCAACTACCATCTGCATGGTGCGTCGCGGACCGGATGATATCTGTGTCGGCGGTGACGGTCAGGTGACCATGGGTCAGGCCACCATCATGAAGAACGGTGCGAGAAAAGTAAAGAAGATTTACAAGAATTCCGTGATCACCGGCTTTGCCGGATCGGTATCCGATGCCTTTGCGCTGACGGAAAAGTTTGAAAGTAAGCTGGAAGAACACGCCGGCAACTTAAAGCGCGCAGCGGTTGCTCTGGCGCAGCTTTGGCGTACCGACAAAGCAAGAAATTTGGAAGCGATGATGCTGGTTGCCGACAAGGAAAGCATGCTTCTGATTTCCGGTACCGGAGAAGTCATTGAACCCGATGAGGATTTCGTGGCAATCGGCTCCGGCGGTAATTTTGCCTACGCCGCAGCCAATGCGCTGTTCCATCATACGGATATGACTGCGGAAGAAATCGTTCGCGAATCTCTGAAGATCGCGGCATCGATTTGTGTTTATACCAACGACCACATTTCTGTGGAACATTTATAAAGGAGGGAGATCATGGCTACATTATACGAAATGACGCCGAGGGAAATCGTGGCGGAGCTGGATAAGTACATCATCGGCCAGGACTCCGCCAAAAAATCTGTGGCGATCGCGTTGAGAAACCGCTATCGCAGAAGTAAGCTTCCGGAAGCAATGCGTGACGAAGTAACACCGAAGAACATCCTGATGATGGGACCGACCGGTGTTGGTAAAACGGAAATTGCCCGTCGTCTGGCAAAGCTGATGGATGCTCCGTTTGTTAAAGTAGAAGCGACAAAATTTACGGAAGTGGGCTATGTGGGCCGCGATGTAGATTCTATGATCCGCGACCTGATGGAAGCTTCCATTCGTGTAACAAAGCAGAAGCGTCTTCAGGAGAAGTATTCCATTGCGGAAGAAATGGCCAATGAAAAGATCATTGCTGCCATTATTCCGGGAAAGAAAAAAGCACCGGCACCGTCCGGTGGGGTCAGAGGGCCCTTCGATCTTTTGATGGGCGGTGGATTCAATTATAACCAGCAGGGCGGAAACCAGCAGCAGGAAGAAATCCATGACCATGAAGTGGATCTGGCCCGTGAGCAGGTCCGTCAGCAGCTGAAGCAGGGGCTTCTGGAAGAGCAGTTCATCGAAATTGAGATCGAAGAAGCTCCCAAGTCCAACCAGCTGGATCTGCAGGAAGGTACGACCATCGCCATCGGAAGCATTTTCGGTGACATGATGCCGAAGAAGAAAAAGAAGAAGAATATGAAGGTGAAGGATGCCAGAAAGGTGCTGACAGAGCAGGAAGCACAGAATCTGATCGATATGGATCAGGTCACCAGCGAAGCACTGGAAAATGCGGAGCAGAATGGCATCGTCTTCATCGATGAAATCGACAAGATTGCCTCCGGATCCAGCTACCGTTCGGGAGCTGACGTTTCCAGAGAAGGTGTTCAGAGAGATATCCTTCCCATTGTGGAAGGAAGCGTGGTCAATACGAAATACGGCCCGCTGAAGACAGATCACATCTTATTTATCGGTGCGGGAGCATTCCATCTGGCGAAGCCTTCCGATCTGATCCCAGAACTGCAGGGGAGATTCCCCATTCGTGTGGAACTGGAAAATCTGACGAAGGATGCATTCGTACAGATCCTGACGGTACCGGAAAATGCACTTCTGAAACAGCACAAAGCCCTTCTTGAAACGGAAGGTGCCGATGTGGAATTCACCGACGGTGCGGTTCAGGAGATTGCCAATATGGCATTTCTGATGAACGAACAGACCGAAAATATCGGTGCACGTCGTCTCCACACCATCATGGAGCAGCTTTTGGAGGATATTTCTTTCAACATCCCGGATATGGAGGATAAGCATATCGTCATTGACGAAGCCTATGTGAAAGAAAAGTTCGAAGACCGGATCCATGCGGTGGATATCGACCGGTTTATTCTGTAACAATACCGCGGCTCGAAACAGAATCGGTATGAAATAGGGAAGCAGTACAAGTTAGTAAACGACGGAGGAAGAAAGCTATGGCAAGAGAATTGTTGGAAAAAGTTCGTAAACTGAATTGGATGCTGCAGCAAAGCGTGGAAGGATTTTTCTCCTTCAATGAGCTGTGTGCGATTTTAAGTGAGCTGATGGATGCAAATATTTATATTGCAAACAAGCGCGGTAAGGTGATCGGGGTACATTACAAGATCCGTTCCGACAGCTCTACTATTACCGACCCCGTTACCGGTAAGGAACGGTTCCCCAATGAATATAATGAAGAACTTCTGAGAATCACTGAAACCGTGATCAATCTGAAAGAAGAGGAAGTTCTGGAAATTTTCAAATATGATTATGATACCTGCGACAAGCTGCATTGCGTCGTTCCCATCTGGGGTGGAAAAGAGCGTATGGGTACCATGATCATGTCCCGTTATGCTCCTGACTTTGGAGATGAAGATGTGGTTCTGGCTGAATACGGTGCTACCGTTGTCGGTCTGGAAATTGAACGCCGCAAGGCTTTGGAAGCAGAAGAAGATGAAAGAAAGCTGGCTGTGGTACGCATGGCCATCGGAACGCTGTCCTATTCTGAAGCGGAAGCCGTAAAGCAGATTTTCAACGAACTGCAGGGTACAGAAGGCTTACTGGTAGCCAGCAAGATCGCTGACCGTTCCGGCATCACCCGTTCCGTCATCGTCAATGCGCTGCGTAAGCTGGAAAGCGCCGGTGTTATCGAATCCCGTTCTCTCGGTATGAAGGGAACTCACATCAAGATCGTCAACAGCAAATTCAAAGAAGAACTGGCCAACCTGAATTAATGGAACGCAGAAACCTCCGTTCGCATATTTTGTATGTGAATGGAGGTTTTTTTCATGATGCGAAAGGATCGGGACCACGTGGGCCGCGTTCTGGGGCTCTGTCTGTTATTATGCTTTCTTTCTGTGATTTTTTCTTTTTTCAACAGTGTTCTCGGACCCACGCTGGGGGCGATTGCCGAGCTTCATGTCAGAACGATGATCCATCGCAGTGTCAACGAAGCTGTAGCTGAGGAATTCCCTGCCGGAAGAACAAAAACTGGACTCATGGGGGTACAAAGCTCTTCCGATGGAAAGGTGACCATGATTCAGGCCGATATGACGGAAGTGAACCAAATCACGGCCAGTCTGACAGGAAAGATACAGAAGAAAGTGGCGTCGCTCGGAGAAGAACGCATAAGTGTTCCTCTTGGCAACGTTCTCGGAAGCCAGATTTTGGCCCAGATGGGTCCGTCGATGGAATTGAGGGTCATTCCCGTAGGAACGGCAGAAGTAGGGTTTAAAACGGATTTTGAGAGCTCTGCCATCAATCAGACCCGCCACAGGATCTATTTGGAGGTTCGTTGCACGGCCAGGATCATGGCTCCATTT
Organism: Bacillota bacterium; assembly: GCA_017472365.1. Lineage (GTDB taxonomy): Bacteria > Bacillota > Clostridia > Peptostreptococcales > Anaerovoracaceae > RGIG446. Next base: position 2,463 of record JAFUQN010000024.1, on the reverse strand, counting down.
TCTGTAACGAAAATCGAAACTGAAAATGAGATTCTTCTGGCAGAAACTGTAATCGTGGGAGATACGCCCCAGTCCTATGTATTCGTTCCTGAAGAAAGTATCTTGGATGTGATCGATTAGTTATGGTATAATACTATAATGTATTGAAAACACACAGGAGGAATCCATGGTTAAATTCGGAGAAAACAATGAAGTGATCCAGGAAGAGGATGGAAGAGCGATTCTGGTGGGGATCCAGCTCAACGAAGATATTTCCTATTCCATGCAGGAACTGTGGGGACTGTCAGAAGCTGCCGGTGTCACTGTTTTGGGAGAACTGATCCAAAATAAAGAACGCCCCGACAATGCGACGATGATCGGGAAGGGGAAAGTGGAAGAACTGGCTGAGCTGTGCATCAATATGGGTGCAGATACAGTCATCTTTAATGATGAGTTATCGGGAATGCAGCTGCGTAATCTGGAAGACCGTCTGAACGTACGTGTTATCGACAGAACGATCCTGATTCTGGATATTTTCGCATCGAGAGCGATTTCCAGAGAAGGGAAGCTGCAGGTCGAACTGGCACAGCTGCAGTACCGCCTTCCGCGTCTTCTCGGCTTCGGGAAGTCTCTGTCCCGTCTTGGCGGTGGAATCGGTACCAGAGGTCCCGGGGAAAAGAAGCTCGAAACGGACCGCCGTCACATTCAGAAACGGATGGATGACATCCGCGCAGAACTGGCGCAGGTGAAAGAGTACCGCAGTACCCAGAGACAGAAGCGCGAAAAATCCGGCTTACCGGTGGTTGCTTTGGTGGGATATACCAACTCCGGAAAATCGGCAATCATGAACCGCCTGATGACCATGACCGACAAGGAAGAAAAAGCTGTCTTTGAGAAGAATATGCTGTTTGCAACTCTGGATACGTCCCAGCGCCTTGTTAAGATGGAAAACAATCAGGAATTCATTCTGATCGATACCGTCGGATTTGTCAGCAAGTTACCGCACACTCTGGTAAGAGCGTTCAAGGCAACGCTGGAAGAAGTCGTTTTTGCGGATTATTTGCTTCACGTGGTGGATTCGTCCTATGAAGCTGCAGATTTTCACATTAACGTAACCGATGGCGTTCTGAAGGAACTGGGAGCTGAAGGAAAGGACAAGCTTCTGGTTTACAACAAGATCGACCTTCTGGAAGACCGTTCTCATTTATTTGAAGGCGGAAAGAATTCCATCGCCGTTTCGGCAAAGACCGGTGAGGGATTTGATGTTCTTCTGGAAAAGATCCAGGGAGCACTGTTTGGTGATATGCAGATGGTAAAGCTGGTGATTCCTTACGACAGGGGGGACTTATCCGCGTATCTGTGTCAGAAAATCAAACCTCAGCGCATGGAATATAAAGCAGAGGGAACTTGTTTCGAAATCCTGCTGGATGGGGCTGACCGCAGCCGTATGGCAGAATATATGAAAGACTGGGAGTAAATTATGATTCGTTACAGTACGATCCTGAAAGAAGGCCAGGCCGAGCTGATCATCGAAAAATCCCGTTTTATCGGTTACGTCAAGCCGGTAGAGTCCAGGGAAGAGGCCGATGCCTTTATCAAAGAAATCAAAACGCGTCACAGAGATGCGACTCATAATGTACCGGCGTTTGTTCTGGGAGAAAAATTCCAGCAACAGTGTGCCAGTGACGATGGCGAACCGCAGGGGACTTCCGGGGTTCCGATGCTGCAGATGATGGTCAAAGAGGGAATTACCAATGTGGTCGTCGTCGTGACCCGTTATTTCGGCGGAATCAAGTTGGGAACCGGCGGACTGGTGCGCGCATATACCAATACGGCAAAGGCTGCGCTGGAAGACGCAGGGATCCATCAGGTGAAGGATCAGACCGTGATCGTGGCCTCCATGGACTATACATATTTAGGAAAACTGCAGAATGCGGAAAAGGATGGTTACTTTACCATTGCTGACACTGCATTTACCGATGTGATCACTGTTACGTTACATTCCGAGCCGGAAGATGCAGAGCGCGTGAAGGGTTTTCTGTCGGAACTGACCGGAGGAAAATACGTTTTGGTGGAACAGCTGGAAACGTTGGTATAACTGGATTTGTGCGAATTGGACACACAAAATTGAAAAAAATACTAAAATTCCTGAATTTTTTCGTTGACAACCCCAAGATGCTGTGGTAATATAATAAATGTTCCGCAAGGGAAACGAAAATGTTCCAAGGTAGCTCAATGGTGGAGCACTCGGCTGTTAACCGATAGGCTGTGGGTTCGAGCCCCACCCTTGGAGCCAAATTAGATGATGGTGAGAGGAAAGAGAAATCTTTCTTCTCCGCCAGAATCGCCCGAGCAAAATGATACAGAAAATAAAGTTTGAAAAAATCTTAAAAAAGTGCTTGACAAACTGATAAACAATCTGTATAATAAGTAAATGTGCTAAGCAGTACAGAATTAGAAATTGATTACCCGGGCGTTTAGCTC
>JAFUQN010000023.1 GCA_017472365.1 Bacillota bacterium | reverse complement strand
GCCAGCCTTTTTTTCAAATCCAGTGAATGTCGTGCTGTCATCCAACAGAAGTGTATTTACATTATTACCGCCCAAATAGGTGATTTCAGTACCGCCACCCTTGGGATCCAGCATAATGTTGCCCATAAAGGGCACCAGCTCATTCAGAGACAGCGTCAGCGAGAAGAGACTCTGCTCTTCCGTAATTTCCGCCAAATACATATTCTGCGGTGTTACAGCGTTGCTGCCGTTAGTAACAGTAACCGGTGTCTCCAGTTTTACCGGTGTTACCTCTGTATCCAGTGTTTCACCATCAACACGTACTCCGTAGTACACATTGGTGACCGCCAGAGTTTCTTCCGGCTCCGCCGCCATGGCACTGACCGGGAACATTCCCAGCACCATGGTCAGAGTCAAAAAGAGAGCTAATAAGCGTTTTCTTGTTCCTTTCATAGTATTCCTCCTCTAAAAAATATCTATATCAACTGTTTTCACAGGTTATTTTCTTTGATACAAATCCGTTCCCGATACTCCTTCAGCGTCTTCGGATTCACTTCTTTCATGCCTTTTGGCAACGGAAGGCCAGCCACGGTCAACACTAATGCCCAGCTTCCGAACCGTTCAATGATATAAGCCGCTCCCGGAACTTCTTTGGAAACCGGAGTATATCCCAGTCGTTCCGCAATACACTTCACATAGGTAATCAACTCCTCATCCGTATCTTTTTCATGGAGTTTCCCCCACTCCCGATCCTTCTGAATTTTGTTCAGATTTTCTTCCGCTTTTTCTTTTTTCGTCTGTTCCAGTTCTTCGCGCTGTTGTTTCTTTTTCTCGTCTCGAAGCTTTTTCTGTTCTTTCTCCAGGACTTTTACTTCTTTTCGATAGATCCACTGTTTTCGCAGCGGAGGACATTTTCCCTCCGGAAGGGAGAGCGTCGCTTCTCCCAAAGCATGCTCCCAAGTTCCGAATCGCGAAGCGATGTAATTCCCTCCAACGATTTCATCCTGATGCGGTGTTCGCTTCAGTTCCTCACTGAATCGTCTGATATATTCCAGGAGTTCTTCGTCTGTGGAAGACTTATGTTCCTGGATGAATTTTTTATTTTTATAAATCAGATTCTGAACCACGGTTTTATGAAGCAGTTCCCGTTCCAGTTCTGTTTTTTTGCGATAACTCATTCTTTTTTCTGCCGTCATTTTTAACATCGTCTTTCTATTAAATTTTATTTCAAGTTGCGTTGATACGACCGATGCTAACCACACGAAGGTAAATAAAAAAAACGATCACACCAACTAAAAGTTGATGCGATCGTTTTTTTCGCATTATATTCCGCTTTTTTCACCGTATTCATTCTACGGAAGCCCAAGCGTGCTCGATCATCGTCGGTCTTCTGGCTTATGCATTGGGGATTTCTCCTGCGCTTGTTGTTCTACCTTCCCAGTTTCCCAGTGGCCGGTTCACACCGCGAACAATAAACTCCTGCATTTACAGCAACGGGCAAAGCCCCGGACTCGCCTTTACGGTTTCACCGGGTTTCCTAATCACCGCGCCTGATTTACGATCAGTCATTGCGGGTGACACGATGCAGCGTATTTACTTTTTCATCCGGTATCATATGTTATGCTTTGTTGTAAACAAAGCATAAGAAGGTACCTTCTTACATCCCGATTATATCAGCATCTCCCAGAGGAAGTCAACACCTGTCTTTTGAACTCCTGTTTATATGTTTTTTTCAACACAAAGCATGTTATCGAGAACATTTAAATCCTTTTGATTGCCTTATCTTGTATGTTGAATGACTGCAAGTAATAAGATCTTTTCTTAAGCATCCTCCTTTTACTGCATTTTCGAAAGCGTCGGTTTTCCGCGCTTTTTTATTTGAGCAAAGTCCTCCTTGAAAATAGTCGAAAAAATAATCCCGTTCGCATTTCCTCTTCTCTCTTTTGCTTAGCGCAAAGTTCCTCTTCTTTTTGCTTGGCAATTTGCTCTTCTTTTTCCAATCCCTCCTGCTCGATACACTGTCGTTCCTTTTCTTCTTTTCGGGCTTGCTGCTCCATCATCACTAATTCCTCCAAAGATTCCCTTTTACTTTACTTTTTTGCTATACTATTATTGTATAAACAAAATATACTGATTGCATTGAAGCTGGCCTCAATTTTGAGGAGATAAAGGAGAAATTGTTATGAAGAATACTCCAAAGACATGTGACCTATGCGAAAACTACCTAGATTTGTTAGAAAGTAGCGAGTTACTCTCAAACATTAGTCATAAATATTTTCATATGACAAAGGCTCAATTCTGGCGTGAGCTTGATTTACCGTATGCTTTAGAACTAAAAGCTAAAAAACGCATAGCAATTTCAAATTCAAAATGTTATCTGGATATAGCGTTTGAATGGAAACGATTTATTATAGACGTTTTTCAAAGATTTAATAATGAATTTGAATACCTGTATGGTATAACTCTGCAATCTGAAGACCATACTCCAATTAAACACGAACCATCAATTTCATCGACTGCACATAAAAATAAAACTACTCATACCATTAGTTACATGACACCTAATGATTTTGAATCATTTAATGGTGGGATATTTACTCAATCTTTACAGTTTAGAAAAGGCGAATCTTTCAGTGCTGTATTTGGAGAAATAATAAAAAATTCCAATAAGAAAAATGCACAATTTGCAACTGAATGTAATATTGATCCTAGAACGATAAGTCGAATTTTTAACGATCGTGAACGTCCTAGCAGATCTCATTTGTACCGATTATGTCTTGCTCTCCATATGAGCCCATTTGAAGCAATGAGGGCTTTTTATCGTTGTGAAGGTATTGACCCTCTCTCAAGTTGCTCTATACCAGACATTGCACTCCTTTATTTTTTAGAACATAAACACTATAATATAGATGATTACATAGACGATTGTTGGAATGCTTTTGAAGCATTCCAGGTAAAACCACCAACACATTTTCCAAAATCTTTGGGTAAATAGAACAAGTAAGTAAATACAGCTTATTTGGTAATTAAAAAAAAAGGTACCACTATTAAAGTAATACCTCTAATTACGAAAAAATGGCCCAATCTTTGCCCAAAAAAAAGAAAACCGTTGGAATTCCAACGGTTTTCGTCATTTACAATTATTCCCACTCGATCGTGGAGGGCGGTTTACTCGTGATGTCGTAGATGATACGGTTTACACCGGCCACTTCGTTGACGATGCGTCTGGAGATCATGTCCAGGACGTCATAGGGGATTCTTGCCCAGTCGGAAGTCATACCATCAACGGAGTTGACTGCACGGATACCGACCACATGTTCATAGGTACGTTCGCCGCCCATGAGGCCGACGGACTTGATGTCGGGAAGAACGGTGAAATACTGCCATACGGACTTGTTCAGACCAGCCTTTTCCATTTCTTCTCTCAGGATAACGTCGGAATCGCGGAGGATCCGCAGCTTGTCTTCGGTCACTTCACCGAGACAGCGGATCGCCAGACCGGGACCAGGGAAGGGTTGGCGCCAGATCAGTTCCTGATCCAGACCAAGCTGTTCGCCAACAGCACGAACTTCATCCTTAAACAGCATTCTCAAAGGTTCCAGAAGTTCCATCGGCATATCTTCCGGAAGTCTTACCAGATTGTGGTGAGTCTTAACCATGGCCGCAGGACCGATCCCACTTTCCACTACGTCGGGATATGTGGTCCCCTGTGCCAGGAAAGCGATTTCACAGCCTTCATCCGACAGCTTCTTTGCTTCTTCCGCAAAGACATGCATGAATTCCACACCGATGATTTTTCTCTTTTCTTCGGGATCAGTTACGCCTTTCAGCTTGGACAGAAAACGTTTGGACGCATCCACACGCTTCACGATCAGATTCATTTTACGGCTGTAGAGATCCATAACGCGGTCCCCTTCGCCCTTTCTCATCATGCCGTGATCCACAAAAATACAGATCAGATTATCGCCGACAGCCTTGTGCACCATTTCTGCGGAAACGGAAGAATCCACACCGCCGGACAGACCGCACATCACTTTACGATCTCCGACAAGCTCCCTGATTTCATCGATTTTTTCCTGAGTGAAATCTGCCATCTTCCAGTCAGTTTCGCACTGGCATACTTTAAAAATAAAGTTCTTCAGCAGCTTCTGACCGAAGGGAGTATGATGCACTTCCGGATGGAACTGCAGGCCGAACAGTCTCTGGTCCGGATTTTCCATGGAAGCTACCGGGCAGTTCGCCGTATGGGAGGTTTCTACGAAATCATCAGGCAGCTGGTCGATGAAATCATAGTGACTCATCCAGCACATGGATTCCGCAGCAATCCCTTCAAACAGCTGACTGGTATGTACCGTCAGTCCGCTCTTGGAAGAACCGGCAATCAGCTTAACGCGGCCGTTTTCGCCCTTTTCACTCTTGGACACCTTTCCTCCGAGTACGTGGGCCATCATCTGGGCACCGTAACCGATCGCCAGTACGGGAATTCCCAGATCAAATACTTCTTCATCCAACATCGGTGCATTGTCCCAATAAACACTACTGGGGCCATCAGTTAAGATGACACCCAGCGGTTTTTTTGTTTTCATTTGTTCCAGGCACTGAGTATAGTGGATGATTTCACAATACACATTATTTTCTCTGATGCGACGGGCAATCAGCTGATTGTACTGACCGCCGAAGTCGACTACCAGAATACCATTATACTTCATGTAATCAAATTACCTTTCGGGTTATAGTTTATTAGTTTCCGGAATTGGAAGAGTCTCTCAGCTGAACGTCGTGAGCGCCACCTTCCACGATGGAAGTTGCAGATACCAGAGTCAGCTTCGCCTTCTGCTGCAGTTCAGGAATGGTCAGTGCACCGCAGTTGCACATGGTGGAACGAACCTTTGCCAGAGAAGCATGGACATTGTCCTTCAGGCTTCCGGCATAAGGTACGTAGGAGTCAACGCCTTCTTCGAAGGACAGCTTACCCTTACCACCCAGGTCGTATCTCTGCCAGTTACGTGCACGGCTGGAACCTTCGCCCCAGTAGTCCTTTACGTAGTTGTTGTTGATCTTCAGCTTCAATGTGGGGGATTCGTCGAATCTTGCGAAGTAACGTCCCAGCATCATGAAGTCAGCACCCATAGCCAGGGCCAGAGTCATGTGGTAATCGTGAACGATACCGCCGTCGGAACAGATCGGAACGTAGATACCGGTTTCCTTCGCATATTCGTCTCTTGCCTTAGCTACTTCGATGACAGCAGTAGCCTGTCCACGACCGATACCCTTCTGTTCACGGGTGATGCAGATGGAACCGCCGCCGATACCGATCTTTACGAAGTCAGCACCGCAGTCAGCCAGGAATCTGAAACCTTCTGCATCGACAACATTACCGGCACCAACCTTCACGGTGTCGCCATATTCTGCACGGATCCATTCGATGGCCAGCTTCTGCCATTCGGAATAGCCTTCGGAGGAGTCCAGACACAGGATGTCCACGCCAGCTTCCACCAGAGCGGGAACTCTTTCCTTATAGTCACGGGTATTGATACCAGCACCTACGATGTAACGCTTCTGGCTGTCCAGCAGTTCCAGCGGATTGTTCTTGTGAGCTTCATAGTCCTTACGGAATACGAAGTAAGCCAGACGACCGTCCTTTGCCAGGATCGGCAGAGCGTTCAGCTTGTGATCCCAGATGATATCGTTCGCTTCGGACAGAGTCACGCCTTCTTCTGCATAGATCAGCTTATCCAGCGGAGTCATGAATTCGCTTACCTTGGTCGCAGGATCCATTCTGGATACGCGATAGTCACGGCTGGTTACCAGACCAACCAGCTTTCCGTCTGCGGTACCGTCATCGGTAACAGCAACGGTGGAATGACCGCTTTTTTCCTTCATTTCCAGAACATCTGCCAGAGTCTGATCCGGACGGATGTTGGAGTCGGAACGAACGAAACCGGCCTTGGTAGCCTTGACACGTCTGACCATAGCAGCTTCATCTTCGATGGACTGAGAACCGTAAATGAAGGAGATACCGCCTTCACGAGCCAGAGCAACTGCCATCTTTTCACCGGATACGGCCTGCATGATCGCAGAAACCATAGGGATATTCATTTCGATCGCCGGCTTTTCACCGATTTTGAACTTGGTGATCGGGGTCTTTAAGCTGACATTTTCCGGACGGCATTCTGCACTGGAATAGCCAGGAACCAGCAGATATTCACCAAAAGTACGGGACGGTTCTGTGAAATAAAAAGCCATTTGTTTTCCTCCTTGTGTAATTGCATCTGACCGTAGTATTTAGTCGAGGATGCCCAGATATTCTTCAAAAGTGATTTGTTCCTGATAAATGTACGCAGCCGCTTCTTTTCCGACGTAGCGGATATGCCACGGCTCGTATTGATACCCTGTAATATGTTCTTTACCTTCTAAATAGCGGATGATGAATCCGTACTCATGAGCGTGTTCTGCCAGCCACTGACCCTCCGGTGTGGAACCGTACTTCGTCGTCAGCTGATAGTTGACACTGGGGGAAGACACGTCTGTGCACAGGCCCGCCTGATGTTCGCTCTGCCCCGGTCTCGCGCTGAAGGTATTGGCTTCCGCCTCACCGTGCTTCGCCACGTAATTGTCCCAAAGAACTGTCTGGAATCCATAGGAACGGTAAGCCGTCGTCATGACGATTTCATGTCCCTCCTCCGCCGCAGCTTCCACGAGAAGGTGGAAGTTATCCGCCGCGTCACCCACCATATATCGTGTGGACGCTGAACGGTCCGAAGCGTAGTACTTGATGTCCTTCAATCCTTCCGGTACGTAGTCTTTCGCCAGCGGATGAGTCTTGTTCACCAAAAGCATATAGGGGTCATCGTAGTCGATCTCCGGTTTCTTCAACTTTCCGTCATCGGGTTCCTGATCACCGCCGGGCTTCGCCTCGCCGGCTTCGCCGTCGACAGACTCTCCGATTTGACCGGTCTGCGCATCATCTGTTTCCTGTTGGCCGCAGGCCGCCATAGGAAGCGCAGCCAGTGTCAAAGACAACAGCAATGCCAGGATCTTGATTTTTTCTCGTTTCATTCCGATCAATAAATCTCCTTCCTTTGCACACAAAAAACACGTCTTCATTTTTATAATGAAAATTATATAATATTGTATCTGAAAATCCACCCTGATTCAAGGAAAAAACCTTTCTTTTTCGGATTTTTTTGCTTCTTCGGGCGGTTGAATCAACGCCGTCCTTGATGTACAATAAAAATCGAAAGCATACCCCTGCAGATTGTAAAACGAAAGGAAGTATTCGCCATGAAAACTATTGGTATTATTGGCGGTATGGGCCCTCTGGCCACTGCCGATCTGTATAAGAAAATCACCGTAAACACTGCTGCTGATAAAGATCAGGACCAGATCCACATTGTTATCGACTCCAACACCGCGATCCCTGACCGTACCAGAAACATCATTGCTGACGGTGCGGATCCCGTTCCCGAAATGACAAAGTCCATCGAACGCCTGGTACAGTGCGGTGCAGATTTTCTGATCATGCCCTGCAACACTGCTCACTATTTCTACGAAAGACTGACTGCGGTATCTCCCGTTCCCATTCTGAACATGCTGGATGCCACTGTAAATTATATTAAGGAAACCTTTGGCCCCGGTAAAACCGTAGGTCTTCTGGCTACCGACGGAACCATTCAGTCCGGAATTTATGACACGTATCTGGAATACGCCGGAATGAAAGTTGTAAAGCCGGCGAAGAATCAGGCTAAAGTCATGGAATTCATCTATGACGGCATCAAAAAGAACAATCTGGATATCGGTATCGACGGTCTGATGGCGGCTGCCGACGAAATGAAGGCCATGGGCGCAGATATCTTCATTCTGGGCTGCACGGAATTATCCGCCGCAACCGACTATTACCACTTCGACGAACGCTTCGTTGATCCCCTTCTTGTCCTGTCCAAGAAGAGCATCGTGGAAGCCGGTGGTCAGATAAGATAAATAACCAATCATCTCAATCATTCTAATTTAAAAAACAAGCGGAAAATAAGTTTCAAAATATCATTTTCAATCATTCCGATAAATAAATTTATAACAAAGTTAAATTGTTTTCGGTTTTGAATTTTCACGGATATTTTGAATATTTTCCGCATTTTTTATTGTTTTTACACTTTATTAAATTAAGAGCTTTCCGGCTTTGTTCAAAAAAGAAAAAAGGCTCGGACAATCCCGGGCTCCTTTTTCGCAGCCGGGGTGATGAAACAGTAGGGCGACTACTGTTTCTTCCCGTCCGCTCAGCATATATACATTTATGGGAAATATACGACACTATCTGAAAGATACCACTTTTTTTCAGGTTCGTAAAGTAGTTGAAATCACTTTTGAAACAGAAAAAGTTCACATTCTTTATCACTTATTTTTGTTAAACCGAATTATTTTGTCACTTAATTTTTTAAAGTGTCAAAAATCCATTGATTTTTGGGGACCAGGTATTTATAATAACCATGATGATATAATTAGCCAAAGATTGTGATTTTTTTATCACGTTTCATAAAATATTGCGCACAAGAGAGAGCGGATCTGATCCGCGGGAGTTGAAGCATGGACGAAATTGATAAGACACTTGTAGAATTATTGCAGAAAAATGCCCGCATGCAGCTGAAACAGCTGGCGCCTCACGTATTCCTGTCGCCGCCGGCCGTTGCTGCCCGTATCGAAAAACTGGAACAAAGCGGTATCATTACCGGTTATCACGCTTCCGTCAATCCAGAAAAACTGGGTTACCCCATCATGGCCTTCATTGAACTGACCATGGATCCGGAAATGAAGAGCGAATTCATGGAATTCATCCAAAACACAAAAAACGTCACCGAATGTTATCACGTGGCCGGTGCCTATTCGATGCTGATCAAAGCGGTCTATCCCACTCCGACAGAATTGAACTCTTTCGTCGGTTCTTTACAGAAATTCGGAAAGACCCAGACTCAGATCGTATTTTCCACTGTTGTCGCTCCGAGAGAAATCATTTAATCATTTCACAAAAAATCCTGCGTATCGCTACGCAGGATTTTCTTTTTTATCCACTTTATCGTTCCACCAGCACCATACGGTAATACTGACGATGATGATCACACCGCCCACCAAGGCCAGGAAACCCGGCGCTTCGCCGGTTGCCAGGAACACCCAGAAGGGGTTCAGCAGCGGCTCTAAAATCCCTACCAGATTACAAGTCAGAGCGTTGCAGTAGTTCATAGCCAGGCCAATCAGCACGTACGGAAGCCAGATTTGGAAGATTCCCAACGCCAAAATGCAACCGATGGCAACGGGGCTGAATTCCAAATCCGTCGTCACGATGGTGGGAAGTGCCACAAGGAAAGTCAATGCATGCCCCATCATCATACCGCTGAACCGTACCTCTTCTTCCGCTTCACCCACCACCACATACATGATGGACAGGGAAATCCCCGATAGCAGAGCCAGACAATTTCCCAACATTCCTTCGCCGCTGAGCTGTTCGAAGAAAAACAGTGCCATACCGAAGAAGGCTACGACAACGACGATGACATCCGTTTTTTTCACCTTTTGACGAAGGAACAGAGCGCTGATCACCAAAATCCACACAGGGGACATATACTGGATCACGATGGCGTTGGCCGCCGTCGTCAGCTTATTGGAAGCCACGAACAGTGTCAGGGTGATTGCCATGAAAAACGCCTGAAGAAAAGCTTTCTTCTCAAACCGGAACTTCCACCCCTTTTTCTTAATGAAGATCAGCATCATGATGGTAGCAATGATCCCTCGTCCACCGGAAATCGCCAATGACGGCCAGGGTACCGACTTGATCAGGAGACCTCCCGTACTGAATAACAGTGATGACAGGACTACCTGAGCCAGTGCGATATTCTTTTTCTTTTGTAACTGTACCTCATTCATATCCACACCTCTGCATGATAAAAAACTCCGACAGGTGAGCCCCATCGGAGTCTTATTTATTGTATCACGTTTGGTTCGGCGAAATCAAGAGCTTACATCATACCCATTCCGCCGCCCATGCCGCCCATGGGCATAGCCGGTTCATCGGACTTCGCTTCTACGATGCAGCCTTCGGTGGTCAGCAGCATTGCGGAAGCAGATGCAGCGTTCTGCAGAGCGGATCTGGTAACCTTAGCCGGGTCAACGATACCAGCCTTGATCATGTCAACGTACTGTTCGGTAGCAGCGTTGAAGCCGATGCCCTTCTTGGAGGACTTCACCTTAGCAACGATGACGGAACCTTCCAGACCAGCGTTTTCAGCAATCTGACGTACCGGTTCTTCCAGTGCTCTTTCGATGATGGCAGCACCGGTCTTCATATCGCCGGACAGAGTCTTCACATACTTGGATACAGCGGGCAGAGCATTGATCAGCGCAGTACCACCGCCAGGTACGATACCTTCTTCTACAGCAGCTCTGGTTGCGTTCAGAGCGTCTTCGATTCTCAGCTTTCTTTCCTTCAGTTCGGTTTCGGTAGCAGCACCAACCTGAACAACGGCAACGCCGCCAGCCAGCTTAGCCAGTCTTTCCTGCAGCTTTTCTCTGTCGAAATCGGAAGTGGTTTCTGCGATCTGAGCCTTGATCTGGTGTACGCGTGCTGCGATTTCCATAGCATCGCCTGCACCATCCACGATCACGGTAGCGTCCTTGGATACCTTTACGGTGTTTGCACGACCCAGCATATCCACGGTAGCTTCCTTCAGGGTGTAACCCAGTTCTTCGGAGATCACAACACCGCCGGTCAGGATCGCAATATCCTTCAGCATTTCCTTTCTTCTGTCACCGAAGCCGGGAGCCTTGACAACAACGCAGTCGAAGGTACCGCGCAGCTTGTTCACGATGATGGTGGACAGAGCTTCGCCTTCCATGTCTTCGCAGATGATCAGCAGCTTCTTACCCATCTGTACGATCTGTTCCAGAATGGGCAGGATATCCTGAATGTTGGTGATTTTCTTATCGGTGATCAGAACGAAGGGATCGCTCATAACAGCTTCCATCTTTTCGGTGTCAGTTACCATGTAAGCGGAAACGTAACCTCTGTCGAACTGCATACCTTCCACAACATCCAGAGTAGTACCCATGGACTTGGATTCTTCTACGGTAATAACGCCTTCGTTACCTACCTTTTCCATAGCTTCTGCAATCAGCGCACCGATTTCTTCATCAGCAGCGGATACAGATGCAACCTGTGCGATCGCTTCCTTGGATTCTACCTTTACAGCGTTCTTCTTGATTTCTTCCACAGCCACATCAACAGCGCCCTGGATACCCTTCTTCAGGATCATCGGGTTTGCGCCTGCAGCCACGTTCTTGAATCCTTCACGAATGATGCTCTGTGCCAGCAGAGTCGCGGTAGTGGTACCGTCACCGGCAATGTCGTTGGTCTTGGTAGCAACTTCCTTGACCAGCTGTGCACCCATGTTTTCGTAAGCGTCTTCCAGTTCGATTTCCTTTGCGATGGTCACACCGTCATTGGTGATCAGCGGAGAACCGAACTTCTTTTCGATCAGCACGTTTCTGCCCTTGGGGCCCAGTGTGATCTTTACAGTGTTGGCCAGCTGGTCAACACCTGCCTGTAATTTTCTTCTGGCGTCTTCGCCATAGTTGATTTCCTTAGCCATGTCTCTCTAACCTCTTTCCTTATTTTAAAACCGCTAAAATATCCTTCTGGGATACGATCAGATAGTCTTCACCTTCGTGCTTGATTTCGGTACCTGCATACTTTGCAAAGATTACCTTGTCACCTACTTCAACTTCCATCTTATGTTCTTCGGTTCCGGGACCTACAGCCAGAACTTCAGCCACCTGGGGCTGTTCCTTTGCGGTGCTGGTCAGAACGATACCGCCCTTAGTGGTTTCTTCTGCTTCCATTCTCTTCAGAACGACTCTGTCAGCTAACGGTCTGATATTCATACTTTGTTCTCCTTTCAAACAAATCATAATTTACATAGGTTCTCTAATCTGTTACCCGTTTTGTTAGCACTCAGCCTGTTCGAGTGCTAAGCACTTCTTTACTATATCATACTGGATGATGATGTCAATAGCCTTCACCAAAAAACCATAATTAATCCAGTTATTTCAGTCCTTTCACTTCGACATGCACTGCATTGACGTGAAATGCCGTCATCCGCTCCGTTTCTTTCAGAATCCGCTGCTGAACCTTCCGCGCCGTTTCGATCAGCGGGACACCGTAGTTCATATAGACCTGAACCCAGAGCGTCAATTCATCAGCATCATTACTCTGAATGTGAACCTTTGTCACATCGTAGACGCCTTCCGTGTCCTCTCCCACCTGCTCTGCAATATCGCAGATGACCTGGTCACCGATGCTGAACTCGCCGATGTAGCTGTATGTCGGACGGACCACCGTTTTTTCCCCGTCCTGCCGGTCGGGATTCGACTTTCCGCCAAACCCGCGGAACATGCGGATCGGGTACATCATATATCCGGAAAACTGTCTTTTCACCTGCATCGTCGGAACCGGAATGATGTGTCGTCCCAGATCGTGACGCTGGTGATGCGCCATCTTTCGTTCCTCTTCCGTGGTGATATCTTCAATATATATGATACCGACAGGTTCAGGAAGACTCAGCCGCTTACAGATTTTTTCGATCATTTCCACGGATGTCCCCAAAACCAGCATTTTCTTCGGACGCATCAATTCAATTGCACTGATTACCTGTTCGCAATGTGCGTTATCCTGGAACAGCGCCGTCTTGACCGCTCCGATTTTTGTGGACTGACGCTTGGCAGACTTCCCGGCAACCACCCTGCTGTCGCAGATAAACAGGCCGTCGTCGATGATCGCGTCAAAGTCACGGTCACGGCAGAGCGTGATTGCCTGATAACTTTTTCCCGTTCCGCTTTTTCCCGATAATCCGTAAATTTCCATAGGTTTATTCACCCTTTCTGCAGAAATATCCATGGTTCTTTCTGAAACCGATTTCATTATTCACAATTTTACTTGTTATTTTAAACGGATGATGCTATAATGATGTTGCTTGTTTAAAACACCATAATTTAAGGAGGTAACACAATGGCTTATGTAATTAAGGATACTTGCATCAGCTGCGGAGCTTGCGCTGCTGAATGTCCGATGGGTGCTATCAGCGAAGGCGATGGCCAGTACGTAATCGACGCTGGTAAGTGCATTGACTGCGGTGCTTGCGCAGGTGCTTGCCCGGTTGGCGCTCCCTGCGAAGGTTAATTAGCAGGTCCCACTGGTCCAGATGAAATAGGACGTAAATAACCGTTTCAGAAATGAAACGGTTATTTTTTTACCTTAAATTCGATTTTAGTCTTCTTTATGATTGATGTTGTAAGCCAGAGACTGTAAGCTGTCGCTCAGATGGACATTTTCCAAAGCAACCTCTTCTCCGACCTCCAGGTCCACCGCAGCAAAGTTCCAGATCCCCTTTACTTTACCCATGACCAGCTTGTCAGCCACTTCCTGTGCACTGCCTTTATTTGTACAGATGATTCCGATATCAATCTGGTTCTGTTCCAGATATTCGTCCAGCGCACTGTAATCCATGACTTCGATGTCGTTGATCGACAGGCCCACCAGACGGGGATTGATATCAAACATACCGCACACGATAAATCCCGCCTTGTAGTAGTGCGTATAGTTGGCCAGCGCCTGTCCTAAATTCCCGCAGCCTACGATGATCATTTTATAATCTCTGTCCAGTCCCAGGATCTTACTGATCTCAGCGTGAAGCGCCTTGACGTTGTATCCGTAACCCTGCTGACCGAAGCCTCCAAAATTATTTAAGTCCTGACGGATCTGGGAAGCCGTATAGCCGATCAGGTTGCTCAGCTCGTTGGAAGAAATACGGTCCACGTCCTTCTTCATCAGATCTTCAAGATATCTGCGATATCTGGGCAATCTTTTTATTACAGCTTTTGAAATCTTTCCAGTTTCTTTCATAAATACACCTTTACTTCTTTTGATTGTTGTAGGTGCTAAAACCTTGAAAAAATTAGAGTTTAGCACATTAAATTATACTATTCTGCCACTGGATATGCAAGAAGAAAAATGTTAAGATATTAACGTATGCAGAATCATAGTTTCGTTTCTGCACCGATCTTGAAATAATGATGGAGGAATCCAACAATGATACTATTATCTGCCACAAACCTGACAAAGATGTACGGAATAACACCGATCCTGACAGGGATCTCTTTCCACATCAATAAAGGTGACCGCATCGGTATCGTCGGCGTCAACGGCGCGGGAAAATCCACGCTGCTGAACATCCTGACAGGAGAACTGAAACACGACGAAGGCGACTTCTTCCTTGCCGCAGATACTACCATCGGTTATCTGAAGCAGAAGGATAATTTTGATGCCCGCGGTACGGTTTACGAGGAAATGATGAATATCTTCCGTCCGCTGATCGATATGGAAGCGGAAATGGAACAGCTGTCCGCGGAGATTGCCCGTCTCACGGAGGAGCAGCACAGCCACCACGACGACAAAGTAAATCCGGAAATTGAACGGCTTCTTCACCGGTTCGACGACATGACCGCGGAATTCGACCGCCGCGGCGGTTACAGCTACAAAAGTGAAATCCACGGGATTTTAAAAAGCATGGCCTTCACCCCGGACTATTACGATAAGCCCGTAGGTTTATTGTCCGGTGGCGAACGTACCCGTCTGGCACTGGCAGCCCTTCTCCTTCAGAAGCCCGATCTGCTTCTTCTGGACGAACCGACCAACCACCTGGACATCGGTACGCTGAAGTGGCTGGAACAGTATCTGAAATCGTATACCGGAACCATCGTTTTGATTTCTCACGACCGTTACTTCCTGGATCAGACCGTTAACCGTATCTTTGATATCGAACTGCATAAACTGACCTGCTATGACGGAAACTACACGCAGTATACCGAAAAGAAGAAGATGCTGGCTGCCGATGCACTGAAACGATATGAGGCACAACAGGAAGAGATCCGGAAGCAGGAAGACATCATCCGTAAGTTCAAAGAACGCGGTACCGAAAAACTGGCAAAGCGCGCTCAGTCCCGTGAAAAACGGTTGGCCCACATGGAGATCCTTGATAAGCCGCAGCAGCTGAACGCCAAACTGAAAATCCGCTTCAAAGAAAATGTATCTTCCGGAAACGACGTTCTCTACGGCGAAGATCTTTCCAAGAGTTTCCGCGACGAAACAGGCGTGCGCCATCTGTTCAGTGGTGTGAATTTCGACATTAAGCGTGGTGAGCGCATCTGCATGGTGGGTCCCAACGGTGTCGGAAAGACATCGCTTCTGAAAATCATCCTCGGCCAGCTAGAGCCTGACAGTGGCTACGTCCGCATCGGCCACAATGTAGATTTCGGCTATTACGATCAGGAACAGCAGCTTTTGAATAATTCCAACACCGTGTTGGACGAGCTTCACAACACTTACCGTCTCTATACCGAAACAGAACTCCGCTCTCTTCTGGGCCGGTTCCTGTTCCGCGGAGAGGACGTCTTCAAATATGTCGGCGATTTGTCTGGCGGCGAAAAAGCCCGGTTATCCCTTTTAAAAATCATGATGTCCGGGGCCAACTGCCTTCTGATGGACGAACCGACCAATCACCTGGATATCGCATCCAAGGAAGTCTTTGAAGATGCCCTTCTGGAATTTCCCGGAACGCTGTTCGTGATTTCCCACGACCGATACTTCCTGAATAAGATTTCCACAAAAATCGTGGAATTATCCGACAGCGGTCTGACTCACTATGCCGGCGGCTACGATTATTATCTGGAAAAGAAAGAATCCATCGGTTCCGGTAAGAGCTATCTGAATGAAATGGCCCAGGCCACCACCCCCGTTCCTTCCAATTCTTCGAAAGAAAAGCGTGCAATGGAACGGCAGGCAGTCAAGGACCAGCAGGCGCAGCGCCGCCGTCTGGAACGCCAGATGGCGAAAGCCGAAGAGGATATCGCCCGCCTGGAAGAAGAAATCGCCGAACTGGAGGGCCAGCTCTGTCTGGAAGAAATCTATACAGACTTCCAAAAATCCGCAGAAATCAGTGAAAAGCTCGAATCTTCCAAGTCCGAACTCGAAACCACCTATACTCTTTGGATGGAATTACAGGATCAGCTGGGAGAAATGTGAAGAATAAAATTCACATAGTTTTTTCAAATAGTTGTTGCACAGCGGTAAAGTCCTGTTTATAATAGGTTTTGCAATGAAATTGCTTTTAATTACGGAGGTACATTATGGTATTTGATAAAATCAAGGAAATCATCATTGAGCAGCTGAATGTTGAAGAAGACGACATCACCATGGACACCCATCTGATGAAGGATCTGGAAGCTGACTCCCTGGACGCTGTAGAAATCATCATGGCGATCGAAGACGAATACGGAATCGAAATCCCCGATGAAGTTGCAGAAAAGTTCCAGACCGTTGGTGATCTGGTTCACTATGTAGAAAACGAAGCAGAATAATTTAACCGTTTCTTTTATTACATCGACCACAAAAGCCGATGCGTACGCGCATCGGCTCTTTTTTCACAAATGACAATCTAAGATTTTGATCCAATCACACCATCATTGCAGCCCGGATCATATATACGGGAGGTTCTGATGGCTTTTTTATTTTCGTTCTTTTTTGCGTTAATTGCTACAACGACATTTTTCATTGCATGGAAAGCGATGCCCGCCATTTGGTTATTTGACAGCGCTTCCTTGTCAGATGTGCAGCGTCACCGTCCGCATCCCCGGGCTAATACCCTCTCCCTCATCCACTCTGTTTTTATCGTTTTCCCATTCTTTTTCACAGTGTCTCTTCACCTTATGAAAAAAGTGCCTCTAATGGACGTTTTTTGGGGTCTGAGCCTGCTTTGGCTTCTGACTCAAATCGCTTTGTCGGACTGGTATTACCGCCTGATTCCCGATCAATGGTCCGCCGGTATTGCGATTCCCGGAATTCTTCGCCTGTTACATAACTTCACTAATTGCAACATCTCATCAACATCTTCCTGTCTGACAATCGTTCCTTCCCTTTCCTTCTGTCTGGTGATTCTTCTTTTTCTCTACCTGATACCATATTGGTTTTCCGGGACCCCGGCCATGGGGCTCGGTGATATGAAACTTATCGCCGCTTTGTCAATTACATTACCGCCGCACCAGTTCTTTACACTTATGATAAGCTCCGCCCTTTTGGGTGGAGCGGTTGCCATAATAATTCTTTTAAATGATCATCTACGTGGGCCGATCCGGGAAAACGGTATTCCCTATGGCACTGTGATCGCCGTCGCATTTCTGAAACTGATCGCATGAAAAAAGCTGCATGTAATCATGCAGCTTTTATTATAATGTTCACTTGAGATTACAGTCTGTTGGAACCGTTCAGAACGTTCTTGATCTTGTGCTGAACCATAGCCTTGATGGCATCTCGCGCCGGGCTCATGTACTTTCTGGGGTCGAATTCTTCCGGATGTTCAATCAGGAAACGACGAACTTCTGCAGTCATAGCCAGACGCAGGTCGGTGTCGATGTTTACCTTACATACGCCGTGCTTAACAGCTTCTAAGATCATGTCTTCGGGAACGCCCTGTGCACCGGGGATGTTACCGCCGTACTGGTTGCAGCGAGCTACGAATTCCGGCAGAACGGTGGATGCACCATGCAGAACCAGCGGAGTATCCGGGATTAGCTTGTGGATCTGTTCCAGACGTTCGAAATCCAGATACGGTTCGCCCTTGAACTTGTACGCACCGTGGCTGGTACCGATGGATACTGCCAAAGAGTCAACACCGGTACGTGCTACAAATTCTGCAGCTTCTTCCGGAACGGTGAATGTGGCGGATCTTGCGTCTACCTTGATGTTGTCTTCGATGCCTGCCAGCTTACCCAGTTCAGCTTCTACAACAACGCCGTGAGCATGTGCATATTCAACGACCTTCTTGGTCAGAGCGATGTTTTCTTCAAATTCGTGCTTGGAACCGTCGATCATAACGGAAGTAAAACCGTCATCAACGCACTTCTTACAGATATCGAAATCTTCGCCGTGGTCCAGATGTAATACGATATCCAGACCGCTGTCTTCCATGGCAGCTTCAACCAGCTTCACCAGATATGCCGGTCTTGCATACTTTCTTGCACCTGCAGAAACCTGCAGAATCAGCGGAGCCTGTTCTTCCTTTGCGGCATCTACGATCCCCTGTACGATTTCCATATTGTTTACGTTGAACGCACCAACTGCATAATCCTTGTTCAGTGCCTTAGCAAACATTTCTTTTGTGGTAATTAAGCCCATTGTTCTTTACCTCCATGTATTTCAGTTACCGCATTTTGCGGCCTCAGCATCAAAAGTTTACATCTACAGTATACTCCACTTGCTACAAAAAAGCTATTCCTATTTTGAAAGAATTCAATCATTTTCCGTCAAAATCCGTCATTTTTACCATACCGGACAGCAACGGCCCCATGGCTTCCATCCAGTCCTCCGGATTTCCCAGATTCCGTACTGTTTCGACGATGTTGCTGAGCTGATCGATCTGCGTTTCTACCCTGGTATCTGCTAAAAACTTTTTCGCTGCTAAAAGAGACGCTTCCAGACGGTCCACGATTCCGGCTGCATCAGTGTCCACTGTTCCGTACTGCCGGAGCCGGTTCAGCGCCTCCAAACCCTCCGTCAGATTTCTCATGCGATCCAGAAATAGTTCCATACGAAATGTGTCGAAATATGTCAAATTTATGTCTTCCGGTTTCGGAAATGATAGCCGTGAAATTCCAGGCAGCGCCGGCAGCTTCCATATGTAAACTCTGTCAGACGGCCTTCTGATTCCGTTTTTGACCGAAAACAGGATCACCAATACCAAAAGAGGGTGCATTCCAGTCTCCTTTCGCTTCGCATTTTCATCGTTCGTTCTATTATATGCATCGCTTTATCTAATGTGAAAACGTTGTAAAACAAATCTCCATCGTCAATAACGTACCTTCCTCTGCATATATATGAAATAAAAAAGAAATGAGGTCATCCTATGAATCGAACGATCGATGAACAATTACTGATGGATCTGGCGGACCAGGTCGGATTTCATTCCCAACAGAACCGGGGCCATTCCGTTCCCGCTGGCCAAAACAGTCCTTCCCACGGCGATCCGCAGGCGCAGGCCAGGGAGATTGCCGAATCCATGAAGGGAAAAAGCGATGCAGAAATCCTCTCTGAAATCATGAAATTAAAAGCTACACTTCAAAAAAATCCTGCTGCTTACGAAAAACAAATCCGCGCAGTAAAATCTCTGCGCGGAATGATGAATCCGGAACAACGAAAGCGTCTGGATCATGTTCTTCAGTTACTGGAACGCTAAGCGTCCAGAGCCAGGTTCGGGAAAGCGTCCAGTGTAAAGTCGCTTTCCATTCCCGCCTGGTATTTGTAGTATGCCGCACAGGCGATCATGACACCGTTATCCGTACAGAGGATCGGCGCGGGAACATACATTTTAATTCCTTCTTTTTCACAGGCCTTTCCCAGCATGTCTCTCAGCTTGGAATTCGCCCCAACCCCACCGGCAACAACGATACGTTTCTGATGGCGCTGCTTGGCTGCACGTACCGTCTTGGTGACGATAACGTCCATAACTGCCTGCTGGAAGCTGGCTGCAACGTCCGCATTGTTGATTTCAATGCCTTTCTGACGCTGACCGTTAATATAGTTCAGAACACCTGTCTTGATTCCGCTGAAGCTGAAATCCAGGCTGTCCTTTTCCAGATACACTCTGGGGAATTCAATGGCTTCCGGATTTCCTTCCTTCGCCAGCTTGTCGATCAGCGGACCACCGGGATATCCCAACCCAAGAACTCTCGCAACTTTATCGAAGGCTTCTCCGACAGCGTCATCTCTGGTTCGTCCCAGAACTTCAAAGCTGTTATATCCTTTAACATCGACGATATGTGTATGACCTCCGGAGACTACCAGCGCCATAAACGGGGGTTCCAGCTCCGGAGACTGTACATAGTTCGCACTGATATGTCCCTGGATATGATGTACGCCCACCAGCGGTTTTCCTGTAGCGAAGGCAACCGCCTTGGCGTGCGCCAACCCGATCAGCAGCGCACCCACCAGTCCCGGTCCGCAGGTAACACCGATCAGATCCACATCATCGATGGTGATTCCGGCTTCATCCAGCGCCTGCTGGTATACACCGTTGATATTATGCAGATGATGACGCGATGCGATTTCCGGTACCACGCCCCCGAACACTTTGTGCACGGCGATCTGCGACGATATGATATTGGAAAGCACCTTTCTTCCATCCGCAACGATGGCGATGGCCGTTTCGTCGCAGCTGCTTTCGATGCCCATTGTAATAAATTGTCCGTCTTTCATTGGTCACCTCATGTTGAGGAAATGCTTATCCAGTCCAAAAATACAGCGGCTGTCCGCCGTCATATGTCTGCAGTTTTCACAGGACTGATAATCCGTCATATTGAACATACTCACATCGCTTCGCCCGGAAAACCGGCTGCAGTGCGATGCCGAAACATGCATTCCCTCGTCTCTGTCCTCAAAATAATCGTGATCGTAATATCCTCTCACGTGCTCCACTTCCTTTCCCCGAAACTGCCTCAGCCGTGTTTTCACCGCTTCGTTCTTTACGCAGTATCTCCAGAAAGGACCTGATTTATACCATTATCCCTCGCGCCACATAATCAGCGCATCTTCTCCGTTATTCTCGTAATATCCTTTTCTTCTTCCGGCAACCTGAAAACCGAAACTTTCATATAAAGCCAAAGCCGCATCATTGGACGGCCGCACTTCTAAAGTAAATGGTCCGATCCCATGCTCCTTCTGGCAGGTTTCAAACAACTTCGTCAGGATTGCCCTTGCGATACCATTTCTGCGATAATCCGGGTTCGCTGCCACATTGGTAATATGTCCTTCCCCCACGATCATCCATACTCCGGCATACCCCAGCAGTTCTCCTTCTGCGCTTTCCGCCACCAGGTAATAGGCCAGCGGATTCTTGACCACATCTTCCTGAAAGGACTGTTCGCTCCACGGATCAGGAAAGCATCTTGCATCCAGCTCTGCCAGAGGCTTGACATCTCTTTCTTCCGCTTTCCGAATATGATAATTGATGATACTCATATCTGTCACCGCATCTGAGCCATTCGCTCTTCCAACTTGCGCTGCGCTTCTGCCTGACGCAGATATACCGGTTCCATTTCTCCAAACTGCTTCTGCTTTCCTTCCAGGAACATCTTCTTTCCCAGCTTCGCCACAGATACAGCTTCCTGATATCGGCGTTCCGGTGAGGCAAATTCCACTTCGATTCCGGAGTTCATTACCGTTTCAGCCCATACTTCAATCGTATTCTGATAACGGTCCAATCCGTCGCCGAAGAACAGCACCTTCGCCGGTACCTCAGAAACTCCTTCCACTTCCGCAGCACGGGAGCCGGCAGCGCCGGCGATTGCCGCTTCCAGATGCGCCAGGTGTTCTTTTAAATCATACGCGCCGTCTTCCACCAGCTGAACGGCATCCTCTCCGTTCCAGAGATACGCTCCGGAATACACTTGTTCCCTTCTGGCATCAAACACCGGACAAACAATCACTTCTTTTTTCTGTTCGTGATACGTAAACGAGCGCAGCGTGGGAACGCCCACGATGGGAACATTCAGCGCCTGAGCCAGTCCCTTGGCCGTAGCCATACCAATACGGATTCCTGTAAAGGATCCGGGACCTTCCGACACCAGAATTCCCGTTACATCATTTATCGTCAATTCACATTTTATCAATAATTGCTGGATCATCGGGATCAAATGCTGCAGATGATTCATCGTTTCATCCGATCCCTGAACCGTCACATTCCCCATTTCATCGATCAGCGCCACAGATGCTTTCGCTCCTGTGGTTTCAATGGCTAACAGTCTCATATCGTTCCTCTTTCCTGTCGTGATTTATATACAAACTTACGCTTCCAACTGCAGGTCCCTTCCTTCGGGCCAGCTGATTTCGTAAATTCTCTCCGTCATTTCCGTACCATACTGGATTTCGATCCGGATCGTCTGGGCCGGTAATATATCTTCGATCAGATCCGCCCATTCGATCAGACAGACCCCGCCTCCGAAGAGATATTCCTCAAAACCGATTTCAAAAAGTTCATCCGGATCATAGACGCGGTATACATCGAAGTGATACAGCGGCATTCTTCCCTCATGGTATTCACATACAATTGTAAAGGTCGGGCTGGTGATCATTTCGTTCACTCCCAGACCCGCGGCAACCGCTTTTGTCAAAGCGGTCTTCCCCGTCCCCAAATCACCGATCAAAGCCACAACATCACCGGGAACCAGCTGCT
Source organism: Bacillota bacterium (assembly GCA_017472365.1). Classification (GTDB taxonomy): domain Bacteria; phylum Bacillota; class Clostridia; order Peptostreptococcales; family Anaerovoracaceae; genus RGIG446. The sequence goes on along the minus strand of JAFUQN010000023.1, from coordinate 2,595 downwards.
TTGACAGCCGCTCTCCAAAGGCTTTCGTATCCTGTTCATCTTTCATGATCCACTGTTGTTTCATCGATTATCCTTCCATTTCACGTCACATGCTTGATCCGGCTCTCTAAACAGAGATTGATTAACAATATATTTTATCACGTTTTACAAATTCTGTCCACGCATCCTAATAAGCAGATTCGATTTCATGGACTCTGCGATACAAATACTCATTGACCGGAACTTCGATTCCGTGTTTTTTTCCGAGTTCCCGTATCGTTCCACTGAACATTTCCACTTCGGATCGTTTTTTATTTCTCCGGTCCTGAGCCATGGACGGCATCGCTTCAGCCTCCATCGATGCCTGAAGCGCCACATACGCCATCAGATCTTCTTCCGTCAAATCGACACCCTCCGCATTGGCCAGCATCTTTGCCTCTCTCATAGCCGAAACCATAATCCCGTATTCCAAAGTCCCGGGCGTCGTCACTTTTCCATAGCCCACATTGAATACCATACAGGTCTGGTTCAACCCCACGTTGCACATGTATTTTCCCCACATCCGGCGATAGATATCATCTTCCACCGAATATTGGATTCCGGCGCGTTCCAAAAACTCAGTCACAGTGTTCAGTTTTTCCTCCATCCCCCTGCGATCCTTTTCCTCTTCAGGAATGATCCCGAGACAGAGCTGTCCCGGTTTCGTATAGGTTAAGGCCGGCTGAAAATACATCGCATCCGTTCCCTGAGCCACTGTGTATAACATGTGCTCCATTCCAAACCTCTCTCCAATGATTTTTTCACTGGTGATTCCGTTCAGTACCGACACAATGATCGTATCCGGACCAATGGATCGCCGCATACTCTCCAAAGCACTGTGCAGTCCCGTATACTTAGTCGCCACGATCAGAAGATCACAAGCCTCCGCATCATCCGATGATACCAGTCGAAACGGTATTTCTTCTCCGTTGACTGTATAGTTTAACCTTGACTTCTCCTCATACCGCTGTGAATCCATGACAAATGTCACACTGTCTTTTCCCACATTTCTGTAGATTTGACTTCCAAATAAAACACCTAACGCCCCCATACCTACGATGTGCACGGTTTCGATTCTCTTCATCATACTCGATACTCGCCTTTCCATCTCAAATCTATTACAGCCATGATCCATTAAAGGACTAAAGGACTTCATTTATTATCTTCTCGATTGCATTGTATCATATTCGTCGTAATCATCCAAACGAAAAAGCTCCGAATCATATCGGAGCTTTCTCTATAAGGCATAAAACGTTTTCTTTGATTTTAAAACTAGTCGTGCAGGAAATGAGAGATTCTCTTATACACCATAAAGGTAATGATGGCATTCGCACCGGCCTTTACCAGGTTGAACGGCATGATCACTGTCGGAATCATCGCAGCCACTGCTGCTCTCGGCATACCGGAATAAATCGGTGTGATGATCAGATTCATGACACACATGACAGCCACCATGGTGATCACCCCGGCAATCAGCGCGATAATCGCGCTTTTCTTACTCTTGTGGTGCTTATAGATGTTCCCCGCTACGATACAGAACGATCCAGTAGCAACGATATGCATGATAATCCCCCAGATCTGTCCACCGGCACTAACGGTAGTTCCCTGGATCACGGAAACAACAATGGTGATCAAAACACCCGCTGTAGGCCCAAAGGCAAATGCACCGATAAAAATCGGAATGTCTGCCGGGTCATACTCCAGATACGGAGCAGCCGGGAAAATCGGGAAATGGATCAACAATACCAGTACAACAGACAATGCCACCAGCATTGCCATCTTCACCAGACGGATCAGCTTTTTTCTAGAATCTTGTGCGTTCATACTTCAAATTCCTCCTTCAAGTTAGGAATCTGTCAGGAAATAAAATAGACCCTTCGAGTTGTCTCAAAGGGTCGTTCGCTCTAAAGAAATAACTTTGACGTATTAGGTTTCACTCACATAATCACACCATTATTGTGATGTCATTTATGAAACCGGTCTCAATTCTTCTATGATGCGTTTCTTTCATCCGGACTATACCGTCGGTACCGGAATCTAACCGGTTCGGCCTTTCGGCTCGCGGACTCGCAGACTTTCTCTGATTACCGCCGGTGAGGAATTTCACCTCGCCCTGAAACAGATCTTATTACATTCACTAGTATACTGATGATGGGAGTTTCTGTCAACCCTCATTCTGATCCATCATCGTATACATTATATATATCACAAAATCATCTCATCAAACATGCCGTTACAAAAATGTTGATGAAAAAGAAAAAAGACTGTTACAAGAACAGTCTTTCTTTGGAGCGGAAGACGAGATTCGAACTCGCGACCCTCGCCTTGGCAAGGCGATGCTCTACCACTGAGCCACTTCCGCATATTGGTGACTCCACCGGGAATCGAACCCGGGTTACCGCCGTGAAAGGGCGGTGTCTTAACCGCTTGACCATGGAGCCATAAAAACCGGCAACGTCCTACTTTCCCAGGCAGCTTCCCGCCAAGTATCATCAGCGCTAAAGAGCTTAACTACTGTTTTCGAGATGGGAACAGGTGTGGCCTCTTCGCTATTGTCACCGGATTTTCTTATGAAAG
>JAFUQN010000022.1 GCA_017472365.1 Bacillota bacterium | reverse complement strand
ATGATGATGGTGTCGTCATACAGGCCTTCGGCCTTCAGCTTATCCACGATCATTCCCACCATGTCGTCGATCATGGTACAGTGACCGTAGTAGCGGGCAGCAATTTCCTGGAATCCCTTCCAGCCGTAGTTTCCTAAGCCCCACATTTTTTCGCTGAGGTAATAGCCATATGGCTTATCCAACAGGTCATCGCAGTAGCTGGGATGTTCCGGGATATCGTCCGGATTGTACATGGAGTAGTACGGTTCCGGAACGATGCTGGGAGAGTGAGGTCCCCAGAAGTTGGCCCAGATAAAGAAGGGCTTATCCTCTTCCTTGGCCTTATCGATCAGGCGGTTGGTTTCATGAGCCACGAAATATTCGATGGTACTTTCCAGCGGTCCCTCGTGCTTACAGAACATTTCCTGGATCTGCAGAGCGGGGTTATCGCCCAGGAATCCGTTGGAAACGTCGATGTTTTCAAAACCGTTTTCCTTCAGATATAATTCATAATAGTTCGGTTCATTGTCAGGCGGCTGGTTGAAAATCAGGCTGGGGAACACCTGGCTTCCGGGGAAGGCATATCCCATGAAGGGCTTACCGTCATCGAAGCCGCATTCCTCCGGCATTTTTACCGGATCCACATGCCACTTTCCTGCATATCCGCAGTAATACCCGGCATCATGCATACAATCGCCCAACAGCGGAGTCCCTTCTTTGATGCAGGTGAAATTGTCTACTACCCCATGTTTGTGGGGATACAGTCCTGTCATCACGCTGGCACGGGCCGGCGCACAGATGGCCCGAGTTGACGCTGTCGGCGTTTCTTCCGCTGGTATTTATATCAACGACCGCACCATGAGCGCTTCTCTGTTCCTGAAGGTTCCGAAGGAACTGTACGAAGAAAAGGTAAAGAACATCTTCATCCGCGCCATCACCGACACCTTCGGCGACGTTCCCTACGCTGTTGCCAACGACGGTGACGTTTCCGCTCTGGCAGGTACCATGAGCTTGAACGACAACAACATCCTGGGGATTGCCATGGGTACCAGCGAAGCTGTGGGCTACGTCAACGAAGACGGCTGCATCACCGGCTGGCTGAATGAACTGGCTTTCGTTCCCGTGGACGCGAACCCCGATGCCATGGTGGACGAATGGTCCGGAGATATTGGATGTGGCGTTAAGTACTTCTGTCAGGACGGCGTCAACAAGCTGGCTCCCAGAGCAGGGATCGAGCTGGATGAAAATGCGTCTCCCGCTGAAAAGCTGAAGGTCACCCAAAAGCTGATGGAAGAAGGCCACGAAGGCGCTGCCAAGGTTTACGAATCTATCGGTACTTATCTGGGCCACACTCTGGCTTACTACTATGAACACTACGGTTTCAAATACGTTCTGCTGCTGGGCCGCGTTATGAGCGGTAAGGGCGGCGATCTGCTGCTGGCTACCTGCCGCAAAGTTCTGGACGACGAATATCCGGAACACGCTGACAAGATCCAGCTGACCCTGCCGGACGAAAAGTTCCGCCGCGTTGGTCAGTCCATGGCTGCAGCCAGCTTACCGGAAATGAAGTAAGGAGGTAGCTCTATGCGTATCTTCGGAGGCGATGTCTTTGATATCAACGCGGGTTTCATTGCCCGCGATCTCCATACCGACGGTCCTCTGATCTCCGCAGTCAGCGGCGACGATGTGACCATCGATGCAACCGGCTGTTATGTGATCCCCGGCCTGGTGGATGTTCACTTCCACGGTGCCGTGGGCGAAGATTTCAGCGACGCAACCGCTTCCGGCCTCCAGGCCATCGCGGATTTCGAACTGAGCCAGGGCGTCACTTACATCTGTCCCGCCGGGATGACCCTTCCGGAAGACCAGTTGGAACAGATTTGTAAGAATACCGCAGCTCACCGGAAAAACAATACCGGCGGCGCCGAAGTGGTAGGCGTTCACCTGGAAGGCCCCTTCCTGTCCACCGCCAAGAAAGGTGCACAGAACGCCGATTATCTCCACACCCCTGATGCCGACATGTTCTTCCGCCTTCAGGAAGCTGCGGAAGGCTGTGTCCGTCTGGTGACCGTAGCTCCGGAAGAAGCCGGCGGACTGGACTTCATCCGCGCTGTATCTCAGAGTGGTGTCACCGTCTCTGTGGGCCACACCATCGCGGACTACGATACCGCGAAGGCAGCTTTCGAAGCCGGAGCCCGCCACGCGACCCACTTATATAATGGAATGCCGCCGATCCACCACCGCGCCCCCGGCGTTGTGGGAGCTGCTTTCGACACCCCCGGTGTGAAGGCCGAGCTGATCTGTGACGGTGTCCACATCCACGGAGCCATCGTGCGCTTCACCTTCCAGCTCTTTGGAAAGGAACGCATGGTCCTGATCTCCGATTCGCTCCGTGCAACGGGTATGCCCGACGGCCAGTATCCCTTCGGCGGTCAGGAAATCGAAGTTCACGGAAACCGCGCTACCATCGTGGGCCACCCGGAAACCTTAGCCGGTTCCGTTACCAGTCTGATGGGTTGTCTCCGCCAGGCGGTTGCCTTCGGTATCCCGCTGGAAGACGCCGTCCGCGCTTGTACCTATAACCCGGCCCAGGCCATCAAAATCGACGACCGCGCCGGAAGCCTGGACATCGGTAAGGAAGCTTCCATCATCCTTTTGAACAAAGACGATCTGTCTGTAAAGAAGATCATCTTTAAGGGAAAGGTCCAGTAACATCGACCCGGACATCATCCGGTATATCATTCAAAAAATGCAAAACCCACAATACTAACTCGGTACTGTGGGTTTTTTTCATTCATTTAGAATCTCAGGTCTTCTAACTTGATCAGAGTCATGTCCTCTCTGGTTAACGAAACACCTGCGTCATAAGCGTCAGCGATACGACTGTCGCGATAACTCATGGCTTTCTGACAGAAGTTCCGGGCTCCTCTGGCATTGGCGAAAGCTCGTCCATCCTTCTGCAGTTCTCTTTCCAGGGCTGGTTTTACGATTTCCTCCCAGCCTTCTTCCAGGCGGAATCCCCTCTGCTTTAGATTGGCCGCGAATATTTTCATCAATTCTTCCGCATTGTAATCCGCGAAGTGAAGTGTCGTGGGAACACGGCTCTGAAGTCCCGGATTGGTCTTCAGGAATTCTCTCATTTCATCTTCGTATCCTGCGAAAATCACCATCAGATCATCCCTTCGGTTTTCCATTTCCGCCATCAGTGTGTCCACAGCTTCTTTCCCGAAGCTGTCATTGGATCCACTGTAAAGTGAGTAAGCTTCATCCACAAACAGGATCCCTCCTGTACAGTCTTTCACCAGTTCCCGGACTTTCGCTGCAGTCTGACCCTGATATCCAGCCACCAACTCTGCACGGCTCACTTCTTTGAATATATGACCGCGTTTCAAGATTCCCAATGTCCGGTAGATACGTCCCAGAAGTCTGGCCACCGTTGTTTTCCCAGTCCCCGGGTTCCCGGAAAAGACCATGTGCAGCGTTCCCATACTATCGTTACGGCTGATTCCCATCTCTTTATCGATTGCTCTTGCCTTCAGTGATTTTACAATGGAATTCACCTGCAGCTTTACTTCTTCCAGCCCGGTCAGGGAATTCAGTTCTTCCAACAGATTTTCGATGGATTCTGCCCCGGTATCCTGCTCCGTAATATCCTCCAAAGTCAGAGAACGCAATTCCTCTTCTGTAAAGAAAGTTCCCGCTTCACTGGCCTCGGCAACGCGAACATTTCTTCGGCGCAGTGCAGCTTCCACCAGATTTCGAACGCCTCTGGCGTTTGCGAATTCCTTACCATCAGCCGCCTGTTTCGATGCGATCAACTTCTGAACTGTCGGTTTCCATCCTTCCGGTAACCGGAATCCACTCTTCTTTATATTATTTTCATAAATTATCGTCAGTTCTTCGGGCGAATAGTCATCAAACGTGATCTGCACTGGGACACGGCTCTTCATCCCCGGATTTACCGAGAAGAAGGCCATCATTTCCTGAGTATATCCCGCCAAAATCACCAATAAGTTCTCGCGGTTATTTTCCATTTCCGCGATCAGCGTATTGATCGCTTCCAGACCGAAAGCGTCATTGTCTCCACTGTGCAGAGAATAGGCTTCGTCGATGAACAGAATTCCACCCAGCGCACTTTTTACAACATCTTTTGTCTTGATCGCCGTTTCACCGGAATGTTGTCCTACCAGGTCTCCGCGGGTACATTCCACGAACACATCGCCGCGCTTTAAAATCCCCAGAGAACGGTAAATACGTCCCAGTAATCGGGCTACTGTGGTTTTCCCAGTCCCGGGATTCCCCAGGAAGGCCATGTGCATCGTACTCTTGTTACTGCGCGCAATTCCGTTTTCCTCGTCGATCTGCTGTGCTTTCAGCGTCTTTACCATGGAGTGGATCTGCGCCTTCACGCCGCCTAACCCAGTCAGACTATTTAATTCCTCCAGAAGCACATCCAGGCTCTCACTTTCCAGATCGTCCACGCCAAAATCCTCCGGCTGGAGGATCATCATATCAAGTTCATCGCTGAACCCGGTTTCCATGATACGCTGAGCCAGTTTCGCCGAAGCTTCTTCGATCACTGCACGTACCGTACGGGCATTACCAAACTGCTCACCCACCTTTTCACGTTCCATGCGCTTCTTAAATGCGGACTTACTTTCTTCCGCCAGGACATAATACTGTTTCTTCGCGATATTTTCCGCGATTTGAAGCAGTTCATCCTCGGTGTAATCCGGCAACGTAATGTGATGATTGAATCTGGATTCGAATCCCGGGTTCATGTGGCTCAGCATTTCCCGCATAGGTTCCTCATAGCCAGCCAAAATGATCGTAATGTCGCCGCGATTGTCTTCCATATATTTCAGGATCGTATCCACCGCTTCCGGCCCCACGTCCTTCGGATTGTCCTTCTTATATAACGTATAGGCTTCATCGATGAACAGGACCCCACCCTTAGCGGACTCCAGAACGCCGGTGGTCTTGGGCGCCGTTTCACCGATGTACATCCCGCAGAGCCCTCCGCGGTCCGTTTCCACCAGCTTCTCTTCCTTACAAATCCCCAGAGAATGGAGGATCTTCACCAAAATACGGGCAACGGTAGTCTTCCCGGTCCCCGGGTTGCCGTAAAGAATAAAATGGTGACCCTTTCCTTCGGTCGCCGGAAGATTCAACAGTTCCTGGCGCTTCTTTTCGAAGTCTCTCATCCGATAAAAGGCCAACAGCTGGGCCTTCACTTCTCTCAGGCCCACCAGTCCCTCAAAGGCTTCAGCAATTTCCGGAGGAAGTTCGATTTCTTTCTTCGGTTCTGGCTTCGGTTTATGAATCGGTCTTTCCGCGGCAACCGGCTCCGCCGGATCTTCCTCATTGGCCGGCGTCACTGTTCCCCGGCGCAGAGCATAGTCGCGATATTCTTCAAAGATCTTCTCGACCTCACCTGCAGCCAATCGTTTCAGAATTACGGAAGCGTCTTCCACTTCCGTTCCCTCCTTAAAGTGCTTCTGAAGGCGCATACAAGTGCGACGGGAAAGAGGAACACCTTCCTGTCCCCGGCCACAATATAATGCTGCCAGTTCCACCATATATCGCTTGTGATAGGAAGCCTTCATCATGGACTCCAAAATGGCGATCAGGTCTTCCCGATCGCCGCTTTCGAAAGCCGCTTCATAAGCCGCCATATAATATTCAAATGTCAGCATTCCCTGGCTCTTCATAACCGCCGCGATTTCTTCCAGTTCTGCTCTCCGGCCCTGTTCCGCCAGCGATGCCAAATCTCCTTCGCTCAAAAGGCCCTTCGCTGCTCGTGTGATCCAATCCATTGCTTCTCTACTTTCTCTCACTATTCTGCGGTGCTTCAATTAACCCAGTCAAAAATGTAAAAATACCTGTCCCAATAACAGCAAAAACTCCCATTAGTACAAAACAGATTACACGATAAAATGCTCTGCTAATCCAGGCATACCATAACCATTTGCGCAGTTTTTCCATGGCGAACAGCGAGATTCCTGCGAAAATCAAAGGAAGAATCACAGAATAGCCCTTCGGATTCTTTGCATTTCTTCCCAACAATCCCCCCTGGATCCCCATGATGAACATGTATACCACAAAGGCGATCACCGAAGCGATCCAGATTTTTTCCGGCTTAGGACGACTTAACAGAAAGATCCCCGCCACTGCATAGGCATGCTGGAGAACCTTCATCACCGGACCCGATACCCTCCATGGACGCTTTCTTATTTTTTCGATCTTCTCTTCATTCTTCTGTTCCGCGATCTTCGCCGCCTCTTTTTTATAATGATTTTTAACGAGAACTGCGATTTCACTGACATCCATCATGGACAATGTATTCACCAGGCGCTGCTCCGCTTCCCTCGGATCGTTCAGGCTGAATTCCGCAATATTCTTTTTATAAGCGTCTCTTCCGCCGAAGGCTTCCAGAATACGTTCCAAATGAGAATTGACGTTCTGACCAGCCGCATAGGCGTCCAGGTCTTCCTTATTCGCGCCCTTTTCCTCCAGAAGTGCACGGATGGCTTCCTTGGGATCTTTTTCAAGCAGTTCTTCCGCACTTATGATCGGCTTCTTTTCCTCCGGTTCCGTTACGGTTACCGTTCCGGGGAACCCCTGCGGTCCACTGGAATTCTGCGGTTTTACCGGAGTTGTCCCCGTTTCTTTTTCCAGAAGTTCTGCCGCTCTGCGCTTATCTTCTGCTTCCAGTTCAGCCAGAGCCTGTTTTCTCAGTTCTCGCGCCTTTTTGGCATCTTCCGCTCTGCGACGGGCTGCGTCAGACAGTCCCTGCTGTGTCTTCTTTTCCTTATCTTCCATGATACGATCTCCTCGTTAGTTTACTTTGATATCTGCTATGATCGCTGTCTTTCGAATACGGTCCCGCTCTTCCAGGTTCACACGACGGTCCAGTCGGTACTCCTCGCGGAACGGGAAAGGTTTGTCCAGTTCTACCCAGATTTTCAAAATCTGGTTTTCATCCAGCCGCATTTTTACCTTTACTTGGGTCCCTTCCGGTACCGTTCTTCCCAGAGGAATCCCGTAATCATTCAAAAGCACCGCCCGGTTCAAATCGCAGGCGTTATCTTCTGCTTCCGAAATCTTCAGCATCAGCCGATCCGTCTGGGACGCTGTACAGAACAGCTTTTCTCCTTCTGCCGGAAGCTGGCTGTTTCTCTGAATCACGGCCCGGTGCTGTTCACTGTCTGTACGAACATCGTAGGTCACCACACCGATACTGCGGGAACAAACATCCTCAATGGTCTTGATCTTTGCAGCGCAGAGCGCAGCTCCCAGAGCAACCGCCTCATCGGGATTCACATTCTTCGAAGGTTCTTTTCCACACAGCTCTGCCAGCCGTTTCTGAACCAGCGGTGTTCTGGAAGATCCCCCAACCAGTAACACTCTGCTTAAATCATCGAAGGTCAACCCCGCATCCTCCATAACCTGGCGAACCTTATTTTCCGTTCTCATACAAAACGGAAGGATCATTCCTTCGTATTCTTCTTTTGTTATTTTGAATCGCTTCGGGGGCATCACCTGCATCAAATCGATTTCGCCCTGGGCCAAAGTAGACAGTCTCTTTTTACACTGTTCCGCTTTTAACATCAACTCCTGCATCGCCGGTGCATACGCCGGATCAAATTCCAGGTCGATTCCTTCGTCCAAAAGCTGGTCACTAATGGAGTCACAGATCAAGGCGTCAAAGAAATGGCCTCCCAGATCCTTATGACCGCCGGTTGCCAAAACTTTGACGGTTTCGCCTTGTTGGCAGATCAGCGACACATCGAAGGTTCCACCGCCCAGATCGTAGACCAGGATCGTACCGTCGCCCAGATCATTCTTCTGCGCGTAAGACAAAGCCGCTGCTGTTGGTTCATTGATCATCTGATCGCAGTGAAGCCCTGCCATGCGGATGGCGTCCATAGTGGCAACCCGCTGCGCGTCATTGAAATACGCCGGGATGGTAACTACTAAACGTTCCACCTTTTCTCCCATGCGTTCCTCTGCATCCTGTACCAGCTTTTTTAAAATCAGAGCCGAGATATCTTCCGGGCGATATTCCACACCGTCGATCTCATAGACGCGGTCTGTTCCCATATCGTCCTTCACCGTAGTGATTACGCGATCGGGATCCAATAACACATATTCCTTCGCCATGGCTCCCACCAGCACTTCGCCGTCCGGCTGGAAATAGACCACAGAAGGGGTCACGCGTTCTCCTTCGCGATTTTCAATAATTTCCGCTTCGCCCTGACCGTTGATCCAAGCCACTGCGGAATATGTAGTTCCTAAATCGATTCCAAGATACATAATATTATCCTTTTATCTCTTACTTGCGGAATAACCCGAACAAGCCTTTCTTCGAAGGCTTTTCCTCTCCTGCGCCGTCAATTATGCCCAAGCGCTTCAGTTCTTTTTCTACATTCTTTTTTTCAGGCGCAAAAACGAACTGTCCATAATCGCGCCAGATGACTTTCAAAACTTCCGGAGTGAAAATAGCATCCAAACGATTTTTTGTAGCCTCTCCACCGTAACCACTAACCAGAAAGAAGGGTTCTTCCCGAAAATGCCCTTGATAGAAATTTCTTCGAAGCTCTTTCGTTGATTCTGAAACCACAAGCTTCCCCCAATTGTCGTTACCGTAAGCTCCATCATCTAAGCCTATGAAATTGAAATATTTCCCCCCTATGTTTAAATGATCAGGAATTGCTCCTCTCATCGTCTCGGTAAGTTCTGACCAAAAGTTAAATTTTGGTAGATTCTTCTTGTTTCTATCTTCTGCAAAAATATTAAAATAGGAAATAACCCCTGTCATTTTTAAGAAGGTTTCATAATTCTCGCTTCGGTTTAAAGGATATGCATATTCAATTTTATCTTCGTTCCCCCAGCCCAGTTTTTCTGCAGCCATGCCTCTGCATATATCTTTGCGGTAAAAATAACGAAAAATATCACTGGGATTGACGCGAAGTTCATTCAACAGCAGCGGGAAGATCATCTTTTTCGCCTCATCCTCTCCCATGGATTCCATGATACGTCGAACCTTTTCCATGTTACCATCCCGACGTTCTTCAAATTGATCAAATAACTTGAATCGTTCCTCTTTCATGGCATTGAAATTTTCCATGACGATCTCTAACTTCTGTAATTTTTCATCCGTCAGTTCAAAGATAAAGTATTCTTTTATCGGCTGCAGTGGATAGTCTCCCCTCGCAACGTCGCTACAGCCTTGAAATGTCGCCCATAGCGTCCCATGTGTTGGATAAACATCAACAAAGAATTGTTTTACCGCCCACTTAAAGTCTTCTTCTCCCGTCAGGATCGTAAACAGTTTCTCCACACCGACCGGGTGATTCCCCTGACTTTTTTCATCCAATTCAGCACGCAGATGATGAGCCGCATATTTGAACACCATCCAGAAATCCAAACCGCAATCTTCCAACAGATGATAGTAAAACTTCGGCCCCAGAAGTTCACGCTCCCATGTCCGATTTACTTCCTTCTCATCGAAAGCATATCCGCATACACCGCGGGCTTCCAACTGACGATCCACCAGGTTCGCCAGTTCACTTTTTGTTTCTGTGGAATATATCTGAAAATCAGTTAAGTTGCTGCGTTCGTTCATTATCATTTTTCCTCCTTGAGAACCCTTCATTTTTCTTCTATCGTAACATAGAAAAGGTACATTTTTCAAGAAACGTACCCCTCATCTTATATTTATATATTCTACGAAACTCTTAAAAATCCTTTTTCCGGTATCGTTCCTGATAGTGATACCTTAAAAAGCGAAACCACAGCCTCTTCTCCTTGAAGCTGTGGTTTCGGTTATCGTTATCCTTTTTTAAATAATCCGAAGAGACCTTTTTTCTGCGCAGGCTTTCCTCCTTCTGCGCTGCTGATCTCCTTCAGTTTTTTCATTTCCTTTTCTACTTCCTTTTTATTGGGAGCAAAAACAAACTGACCGTAATCTCTCCAAATAATTTCCAGAACTTCCGGAGTGAAAATAGCATCCAAACGGTCCTTAGTAGCTTCTGCACCGTAAGTACTGATCAGATATGTCGGTTCCACTTTCCAGTAACAGTCATAAAACTCCCGATGAATCCGGGACCAATCAACTGAAGTCAATGCATCACCCCAAAGACCTTGTCCCCGATCTCCTGCATCGATTCCCGGGAAATAAAAGTCGCCACTTGCCGCTCTGTCAGGCAGAGACGTTTTCATCGCTTCCTGCAGTTCTTTCCAGAAGCGGAATGTATGTTTTGCTGTTGTTGGAGATTTTGAAAAGATCTCAACGTATGACACCACCCCTGTCATCTTCAGGAATGTTTCAAAGTTTTCGCTCTGGCATTGCTGAAGTCTTCCCTTGATTTTATCTCCACCGCGATCCTTCCCGGGGCCACCACCCCAAACCATGCTGAGAGCTAAATCTTTATGATAGAAATAACGGAAAACATCGCTGGGATTGACGCGCAGCTCATTTAACAGAAGCGGGAAGATCATTTCTTTTGCATCACTTCCCAGGTTACTGATCAGCTTCTGGATTTTATCCATATTTCCATCCTGACGTTCTGCAAATTGGTCAAATAACTTAAACCGCTCTGTTTTCATTGCATTGGCATTCTCCATGGCAATTTCCAGTTTTCTCAGTTTTTCAGCCGTTAATTCATATATAAAATATTCCTTGACCGGCTGGATTGGATGCCATCTTCCGATTTCATGACAGCAGGCTGCAAACAGAGGTTTCACTCCTTGCCATTCTCTGGCGTGAGTCGGATATACCTCCATGAAAAAGATCTGTACCGCTGACATAAAGTCAGTTTCTCCAGTAAGTATGGTAAACAGTTCCGTCACACCAACCGGATGTTTTTCTTTTCTTTTTTCACCGGTTTCATCATATAAATAGTGTACCGCATATTTGAATACCATCCAGAAGTCCAGCCCACAGTCCTGCAGTGTTCCGTAATAGAATTGAGGATTCAGGAACTCCCTGGCACGGGTATATCGCACTTCTTTTTCATCAAAAGGATATGTGGCTGTTCCACGTGCTTCTAACTGACGATCCACCAGTTCCGCCAGCTCACTTTTTGCTGCTGTGGAATTCGTTTGAAGTTCTGTTAAGTTGCTTTTCTCGTTCATCGTTTCCTCTTTTCCCTGTGGCGGCTCTCCACAGTGACGCTCTTCTTTATCGTACTACACAAAAGGGATCCTTTTCAAGTCATGTTCTCTTTTCTTCTTGTTCTGTTCAATTATATATTCTACAGAATTCCCTAAAACCCTTCTTCGGAATTCCCCGTAAAACAAAGCCCCACATCCTCGAGCGAATTCAAAGTGTGGGGCTTTCTTGTTTCATTATGTATGGAATGATTCTTTCGAATTACTTATTCCACTTGAAGTCCACTTCCTTACCAGCCTTCTGCCACTGCATGAATTCTGCAGTCGCTGCGAATTCCACGTCACCAGCAGAGTTCAGAGCGGTTTCCACGGAGTCCTGAATGACACCGATGATGAAACCTACACCTACAACCTGCATTGCGATGTCGTTGCTGATACCGAACAGGGAACATGCCATGGGGATCAGCAGTAAAGAACCGCCGGCAACACCGGATGCGCCGCAGGCGGATACGGTTGCCATTAAGGACAGGATCAGCGCGGTGGGGATATCTACAGAGATGCCCATGGTGTTGGCAGCAGCCAGAGACATCACAGCGATGGTGATGGCTGCACCGTCCATGTTGATGGTGGCACCCAGGGGAATGGTGATGGAGTATACGTCCTTGTTCAGACCCAGCTTTTCACACAGCTGCATGTTCACGGGGATGTTTGCTGCGGAGCTTCTGGTGAAGAACGCAGTGATACCACTTTCTCTCAGGCACTTGAACACCAGCGGATAGGGGTTCTTTTTCAGACATACAGCGATGATCAGCGGATTTACCACCAGCGCCATGAAGAACATACAGCCTACCAGGACAGCCAGCAGCTTTCCGTAGCCAACGAAGACTTCCAGACCATTTTCGGATACGGTGGTGAATACCAGACCCATGATACCGAAGGGAGCTAAGTTGATGATCCAGCGAACACAGGTGGATACCGCATCTGTAATGTCAGTCAGAGTCTGCTTGGTCTGTTCGGAACCAACCTTCTTCACTGCCAGACCGAAGACGATGGCCCATGCCAGGATACCGATGTAGTTGGCATTGATGATGGAAGATACCGGATTCTGTACCATGTTGGTGATCAGATTTCCCAGGACTTCACCAACACCTGTAGGAGCGGTGTCTTCAGCAGGATCAGCCAGGATCAGAGTCACCGGGAAAGCAAAGCTGGCAATGACAGAAATCAGGGAAGCCAGCAGAGTGGTCAGCATATACAGCCCGATAACGGTACGGAACTGCTTTCCGGGAACGTTCTTTGCATTGGCCAGAGCACTGATGATCAGAACGAATACCAGGACAGGAGCGATGCCTTTCAGAGCACCTACGAACACATTACCAAAGATCGGAATCAGGCCCAGGGACGGACAAGCCATACCCAGTACGGCACCGATCAGAAGACCAATGGCAATTCTCAGGATCAGCGAAATGCTGTTCCATTTTGCAACAAAGTTTTTCATTTTACTACCTCGCAAAATATTAAAAATTATACATTTATTATATTCCTGCTTGTTGAAATTTGTCGAGTAAATGCAGATATTTTCTTTCTATTTGAGCATTTTTGGCTTGTGCGTTTCCATCGAAATAAAATAAAAAACACTTGTTTAACAATGCAAGCACTTATGTACTGATATTAGAAATGTACTATCGGTAAAGCGCTTAACTTGAAAATTGTGTTAAAAAAGTAGTCGTAAGTTTCCTAGACTAGCGATTCCTTTTTCTTTGCTGGGAAAACAACTTTTTTAAGGCTCCTTTACGTAAAACACGAAAAAAGAATCCTTGACGTAACAAATCTGCATGTTTAAGGCTCATGATCGCCTTTCATAGGCTCTTCCATCCCCAAATCGCATACAAATTCATCATCACCACTTCATTTTTGACCCTTTTTTCCTATATTACCGCGAAAATCCGCTTGATTT
>JAFUQN010000021.1 GCA_017472365.1 Bacillota bacterium | reverse complement strand
GTCGCAGATTTCTCTGGCAAAATTCCGGATGGTTTCAGGACTTTTGGAGCCGTAAGGAGTACGGGCCGTATCGCCAAAATATATGATTCGTTCGTTGGGCAGGGACCGCATCAGCGGAGCGATGCAGGTCAGACCGCCCAGTCCGGAATCGAAAAAACCGATGGGTCTGTTGTCCATGAAAAATAACCTCTGTAAAAGTATTGAAACGCCGGTTCGACGTTGCTATTATATAATAGCACATACAACGAAAGAGGTAGTACATAAAATGAAAAATTTTAAGATTTCCGGTGGGATGTTAGTATTTCTGGGAGCACTGTTCTGGAGTCTCAACGCACCGCTGGTCAAATTTATTAACGTAGATGCACTATTGACTGCCGGTTGTCGGGCAACCATCGCCGGCGTGGTGTTACTTCCGTTCCTGCGGCCGAAAAAGCTGAATTGGGGTCCCTGGATGTTGGTATATCTGGCGGCTTACTGCGGACTTTCCGTGGGGATCGTTTTGGCGCTGCGAGCCACGTCTTCTGCCATTGCCATCGGGATGCAGTATGCAAGCATCGTTTGGCTGTTCCTGGTCAATACATATCTCACAAAGAAGCTGGATAAAAAGCGTCTCGTCCCTGTGATTATGATCTCCGTTGGGGTCGTTTTATTCATGATGACCGGACTGGAAGGCAGTACCATGGTGGGGAATTTGATTGCCCTGACCGAAAGCATCAGCTTCGCATTCATGACCGTAGGGGTAAAGAAGGCGGGGAAAGATAACGTTCTGGGATTGACGTGTCTTGCTAACTTGTTCACGGCATTCTTCGTGTTTGCGTTCCTTCCGCCGAAAGTGACGGACGTTTTGGCGTTCAGCGGTCAGGACTGGCTGATCATCTTCCTGTTGGGTGTGGTGAACGTGGCCTTCGGTTACGCGTTCTATAACTCCGGTGTTGCCAGAACAACGCCGCAGAAGGCGGCGGTGATTGCCCTGTGGGAAATGATCCTGGCACCCACCTGGACAGCCATCTTTTTACATGAATATCCCAGCCTCATGGTCATCATTGGATTTGTGATCATTATTGCGGGTATCTTTGTGGATGCGAAGGTGGATTCTCCCGCCAAAGCGTGATAAAATGAAGACAGGTGGAGACACTAAATCAAAATATAAGGAAGGGTAACCAAAATGGGAATGGATAAAAAAGCAAAACAGAGACGGGATATCCCTCAGGAATTCAAGTGGGATATTGAAGATATGTTCGCTGACGCAGATCAGTGGGAAGCTGCGATGAAGAAATCGCTGGACCTGGCAGAACAGTTTACGGCTTTTTCCGGCCGACTGGGAGAAAGCGGAGAGGTGCTGCTGGAAGCCATGAAGGCCAGAGATCTGCTGTGGATGACGGCGGAAAAGGTTTATGTATATGCCAGAATGAAGCGCGATGAAGATAATCGTGTGGGAGCGACCCAGGCTATGACCGACAAGGCGCAGACCATGCTGGCAAAGATTTCTGCACAGACTGCGTTCTTTACTCCGGAGCTGCTGGAAGTCCCGGAAGAAACGGTGAGACAGTACATCGAAGCAGTGGAAGGACTGAAGATGTATGCGCACATGTTCGATGAACTGTTCCGCGAAAAGGAACACGTTCTGACAAAAGCAGAAGAAAATATTCTTGCGCAGATGAGTGAAATCACGTCGGCTACCAACGATATTTTCTCCATGATCAACGATGCAGACATCAAGTTCGGTACCATCGTGGGTGAAGACGGTGAGACCGTGGAAGTGACTCATGGAAATTATATCGGTCTGATGCAGTCCCATGACAGACGCGTCAGAAAAGAAGCCTTTGAACACATGTATGCGGCTTATATCGCACAGAAAAATACGCTGGCTACCACGTACAATTACAATACGAAAACTGACGTTGTCAGTGCAAGACTGAGACGTTACGGTTCTGCCATGGAGGCGGCTCTGTCCGGTGACAACGTATCTACAGATGTGTACAATAATTTGATCGCCGTGGTCAACGAATATCTTCCGCAGCTTCACAGATACATGGGGCTGAGAAAGAAGATGCTGGGTGTAGATGAAGTTCACATGTATGACGTTTATGTTCCTCTGGTGGAAATGCCCAAGGAAGAGATTCCTTACGAGAGGGCACTGGAAATGATCAATGAAGCACTGGCGTGCATGGGCGGGGATTATCTGTCCAGGATGAACAAGGGCTTCAGCGACGGCTGGGTGGACGTTTATGAAAACGAAGGAAAGACCAGCGGTGCGTATTCTTTCGGAAGCTACGACAGTAAACCGTACATGCTTCTGAACTACGACGGAAAACTTCAGGATGTGTTTACAGTGATTCACGAAATGGGTCATTCTATGCATTCCTGTTATACAAGAGAAGAACAGCCCTTCGTTTACGGTGGTCATTCCATCTTTACAGCGGAAGTGGCTTCCACGGTGAATGAATCCCTGCTAATCCACCATCTGTTGAAGAATGCGAAGGACGTGGAAGAAAAGAAGTACCTGCTGAATCTCCACATCGAAGAATTCCGAACCACGTTATTTCGTCAGACCATGTTCGCAGAATTTGAAAAGATGGCTCACGAAGCTGTGGAATCGGGTGAAGTTCTGACTGCGGAATTCCTGGCAGAACAGTATTATGCTCTGAATAAGAAGTACTTCGGTGAAACTGTGGTATGTGATGATCAGATCGCTTACGAGTGGTCCAGAATTCCTCACTTCTACAATTCCTTCTATGTTTATAAATATGCGACCGGTTATTCCGCAGCCACCGCGCTGTCGAAGAAGATCCTCACCGAAGGTGAGGTTGCCAGAGATAACTACATTCGCTTCTTGAAATCCGGTGAATGCGATTATCCGGTGGAACTACTGAAAATTGCAGGTGTGGATATGAGCCAGCCGGAACCCATCCGTCAGGCTATGGAGGCCTTCAAGGATCTGATCGACCAGCTGGAAGCGCTGCTGTAAGGAGCTTGTTATGGGAAGAATCATCAATATCTTTGAAAATGACGCTCCGCTGTCGAAAGAGACGCGCCGCGTTCTGAAACAGAAGCTGGAAATGGCTGGATTTTCCGTTCCGGATGAGTTTGATTCCAAAGCAGAACTGATCGTCTGCATCGGCGGTGACGGTCAGCTCCTGCGAATGGTCCACCAGCTGGATTTCCCGTCGATTCCCTTTGTGGGGGTCAACACCGGTCATCTGGGCTTTTTCCAGGATCTTCATCCCGATGAACTGGATGAGTTTATATTCCGGTATAACCAGGGAGAATACACGATTCAGAATCTGAAGACGGTCGAGGCTGCCATCGAGGTGGGAGAAGAAACGTTCTTCCAGCGTGGTTTGAACGAAATCACGATTTCCTGTGACAGAACCCATCTGATCCACTTGAACATGTCCATCGGTGACAGCTTCATTGAAAAGTTCAGCGGTGATGGTCTTCTGATTTGTACGCCTGCGGGAAGTACTGCTTATAATTATGCCCTGAGAGGAAGCATCGTCGATCCCCGTCTGGATCTTTTGCAGGTAACACCCATTGCGCCCCAGAACACCACGGCGTATCGATCCTTCCTGTCCAGCGTCCTTCTTCCCAATAACCTGCCTGTCATCATCCATCCGGAGAATACTGAGGACCGGGGTATTTACATCGTAGCTGACCATACCAGTCAGCGTTATGACCGCATTGATAAAATCACTGTCGAACTGTCTGATGATACGATCCAGCTTCTGCGTTTCGAACAGTACGATTTCTGGCGAAAGGCCAAGAGCAAGTTGTTATAATGAGCGAATCAAAACTGACTTACATATTGAAAAAAGAAGATGAAACTTTGGCGTTGCGTTCGCTTCTGCGCAGGGAATTCGGTGTATCCACCCGGTTCCTTCGAAAGCTGAAAGATGAAGAACGTATTTTTCTGGACGGAAAGGCCGTGAAAGCTTTTGAACAGGGGAAAAAGGGCCAGGTTTTGGAAATCAGGATGCCGGAAGAAACCAGCTGGTTTGAACCGGAGGATATTCCCATCGATGTTCTTTACGAAGACGAAGATCTGATCGTGGTGAATAAACAGCCGGGACTGGTGGTCCATCCTACCAACGGAAAGCCCAACGGAACCATGGTGAACGGCCTGGCGAAGCGCATGGCTGACCGTGGAGATCAGTATAAAATCCGTCTGGTGAATCGTCTGGATATGGATACCTCCGGGATTTGTATTGTTGCAAAAAACAGCTACTGCCAGGATTTCTTCATGAAACAGATGCAGAAAAACCAGGTGGAAAAGACATATCTGGCTTTTGTCAGAGGAACGCTGACCGGAGCCGGAACCATCGATCTTCCCATTGGAAGAAAGGAAAACGATCCCTGGCGCAGAGCTGTATGCGATGATGGAGCTCCGTCTGTGACTCACTTCCGTAGTATTTCCACATTTGAAAAGAATTTCAGTCTTGTGGAACTGGTTCTGGAGACGGGCCGGACCCATCAGATCCGTGTTCATATGTCGCATTTGGGATATCCGCTGATCAGTGATCACTTGTATGGGGAAGGTGAGGCGGAACATCACCTGATTGAACGTCAGGCTCTTCATGCATGTAAAATATCGTTCATTCATCCGCGAACGAAGGAACGCATGACAGTGGAAGCACCGATGCCGCAGGATATGACCAGGCTGCGGGCAATGCTGGGACGCGAATATAAAGAATAATGCACAAAAGAACGATCACCTTCATACTATGGAACTACCATGGATGGAGGTGATTTTTTTGAGTGAAGAGTACATGAAGCAGGGGAATGGTTACGGGCACCGTCCGGATTGTGGCCCGCCCTGTGAACCGAGAGACCACTGTGAACCGGGATGTCCGCCGAAGGATCTCTGCTGCGACAGCGGTAATGGCTGGGAAAGCTGGCTTCCGATCCTGATTCTCGTTTTTCTTCTCTGCGGAGGTTTTTCCGGTTTTGGTTCGGGCGGAAACAACTGCAGCGATCACTGCGGAGATAACGGGGGAAGTTGGGGCTGGATCCTGATCCTGATCGTTCTGTTCTGCTTCTGCGGTGGAAGTGGAAATGACGGGAGAGGGGGCTTGTTCGGCGGTCTCTTCTGACCGCCCGGCCTCTGCCGGAAGGTTGACATCGGAGGCGATTCGAGCTATTCTTAAAGTATCTTACAAACGAAAGGATGAGATACTTATGGATAATGTAATTAAGAAAGTAAGTGAAATCGGTATCGTTCCTGTCATTAAACTGAAGGATATCAATGACGCCATTCCTCTGGCAGAAGCTCTGATTGCCGGAAATATGCCGGCGGCTGAAGTGACATTCCGCGCAGAAGGTGCAGACAAGGTCATTGCCAAGATGCTGGAAGCATATCCCGACATGCTGGTGGGTGCAGGTACCGTTATTAATATGGAACAGGCGGAACGCGCTGTAAAGGCTGGTGCTAAGTTTGTGGTAAGTCCCGGATTTGATGCAGAAATCGTAAAGTATTGTCTGGATCAGAATGTACTGCCTCTCCCCGGCTGTGTGACTCCTTCGGAAATCATGCAGGCACTGAAGTTGGGACTGAAAGTGGTCAAGTTCTTCCCGGCGGCTCAGTACGGCGGTCTGGCCACCATCAAAGCTCTGTCCGGCCCCTTCAACGGATTGAAGTTTATGCCCACCGGAGGTGTTTCTCTGGATAATCTGGGTGAATTCATTGCCAACAAGAACATCGCAGCTTGCGGTGGTTCGTTCATGGTTGCTGATAAGTATTTGGATGCGAAGAACTGGGCAGAAGTAACCAGACTGTGCAAAGAGGCGACAGATATCGTAAAGAAGGTCAGAGAAGCATAACTGCTGACCGGACATAAGAAAAGCAGGAGCAGGACAGTTTGAATTGTCTTGCTCTTTTTTTATGGACGAAGTAAAATATCTGTGTATGTACAAAATAATGAAAAGTGAAAGGGAAAACGGGAAAACCTATGGGTGAGAAAAAAGAGTTTCGATTGAAATTTTACCAGATCGCACTGATGTATATGAGTACGTTGATGGGAGCTGGTTTTTCGTCCGGAAAGGAAATGTGGCAGTTTTTCGGCGTCTTTGGTCTGGAAGGACTGAAAGGGATCGCCGTGGCATCTGCTTTTTTATTTACATTTGGATATTTCAGTGTCGCCAACGCTAAAATGACTGAAAGCTCGGAATTTGGAAAGCTGGTTTGTCCCATTGATCATCCGAAGGTAACCGTGGTCATCGGCGGGATCATGTCCGTATTTCTGTGGATGGCATACTTATCTATGGTTTCCGCGGGAGGCGCGCTGCTGGAGGAACAGTTCGGACTGTACCATGCATTTGGAAGCGTTATTTACATGGTGCTCGCTGTCTGGACAGCCATCAATGGATTTGAAGTGGTGTCGAAACGTCTTCAGAAAGTGACTCCGATCCTGGTGGCCGGAACGCTGATCATCAGTATTTATCTTCTGATCCGCGACGGATCGAAGATCGGCGGCGTGGTGGATGCGGAAAAGAGTCCGCTGGCGCAGAACTGGATCAGCTCGTCGCTGGCATTCGTAACATATAATCTGACGGCGGCCGTACCGATTCTGGGGAACTGTCAGCGTCATTCGGACTGGAAGCAGGCAAAGCTGGGAGCGTTCACCGGGGCGGCGGCGCTTACGGTGGTTATTCTGCTTCTGTTCCTGACAACCCAGACCAATCCTGATGTGGCGCAGAGCGTCTCTCTTCCGATGCTGGGCTTTGCCAGAGCACTGTCTCCGAATTTGGGATTTGTGTATGCGTTCGTTCTGATGATCGCCATTTTCGGCGCGGCAACCGTATGTCTCTACGGTGTGACTACGGTTCTTCCAAAGAAGAACCGGAACCGGTATGTATACGCGGTTGCTTTGGCCGGCTATGGACTGAGTTTATTTGGCTTCAATAACCTGGTGGCGATTTTATATCCCATCGGCGGATATTTCAGCATGATTTTCTTTGTCATGATGGCGGTGAATTTCTTCCGGCTGAAACGACAGGAAAAGAAATGATTTTACATAGATTTTACAAAAGCTAAGTTTTGTTTTTTACATTGGGGATCCAAAATGATAAAATAGATGATAGTAAAGTCAATTGGTATGTGATTTGTGTAATGTAAGGAGAATTTGTGACTATGGACATTTTTAGCGTATTTACAATGCTGGGCGGCCTGGCCATGTTCCTGTACGGGATGAGTATCATGGGTGATGGGCTGGAAAAAGCAGCAGGAAACCGCCTGAAGGGGATTCTTGAAACTGCATCCAAGACACCGGTACGCGGATTTCTGCTGGGGATGATCGTTACTGCGGTGATCCAGTCGTCTTCTGCGACTACCGTTATGGTCGTCGGGTTTGTAAACTCCGGAATCATGAAGTTGTCTCAGGCTATCGGGATCATCATGGGCGCTAACGTGGGTACCACGGCGACTTCCTGGATTCTCAGCTTGACCGGACTGCAGGGAGAATCGTTCTTCATTAAGATGCTGAAGCCGTCTTCCTTCTCGCCGATTCTGGCTGTAGTCGGTATTATCATGTACATGTTCCTGAAGAATGCGAAGAAAAAGGACCTGGGAACGATTTTTCTGGGATTTGCCATTTTGATGTTCGGGATGGAAACCATGTCTGATGCCGTTGCGCCGCTTAAAGATATCCCTGAATTCCAAATGCTGTTCACCAAGTTTGAAAATCCGATTCTAGGGGTTCTGGTAGGTGCAGGTGTTACTGCCATCATCCAGAGTTCTTCGGCTTCCGTTGGTATTTTACAGGCATTGTCAGCCACCGGGGCAATTTCCCTGGGAAGTGCGATTCCTATCATTCTGGGTCAGAACATCGGTACTTGTGCTACTGCAATGATTTCCTCTGTAGGAACCAATAAAAACGCGAGAAGAACGGCGATTGTTCACCTGTATTTCAATATCATCGGTACAGTTTCGTTCCTGATTCTGTTCTATGCGCTGAATGCCTTGTTCAAGTTCAGCTTTATCGGCGGACCTGCCAATGCGTTTTCCATCGCTGTGGTTCACACCTGCTTCAACGTGGTGGCAACTGCACTGATGCTGCCTTTCAATAAGGTACTGGAAAAGCTGGCCTATATGACGATTCCGGAAGACGAAGAAGCAGAAGTCTTCTCCAGACTGGATGAACGTCTCTTTGAGGCTCCGTCCGTGGCAATCGGCAGATGTCACGATATCGCTGCAGAAATGGCTAATCTGGCCAGTGCTTCTATGCTGAGAGCGATGTCTCTTCTGGATCATTATGATCCGGAAATCGCTGCCCAGGTGGTTGCAGATGAAGATGCAGTGGACAAGTATGAAGACGAACTGGGCTCTTATTTGGTCAAGTTGTCCAACAGAAATCTGTCTCATCAGGACAGTTTGGAAATCACCGAGCTGCTGCATAATATCGGTGACTTTGAACGTATCAGTGACCATGCGATGAACATTATGGAAACGGCTCAGGAAATGCACGAAAAGAATGCAACATTCTCCGATGAGGCGTGGAACGAAATTACTAAGATGAAGAATGCGCTCCAGACCATCATGGAAATGGCCATTACCGCCTTCGAGAAGAATGATTTGGAAATGGCTTTGCGTGTCGAACCCCTGGAAGATGTCGTAGACGATTTGAAGGGTGTACTGCGCGGCCGTCATATTGAACGTCTGAAGGAAAATAAGTGCACAATCGAGCTGGGCTTCATGTTCTCTGATCTGCTGACCAACTATGAACGTGTATCTGACCATTGTTCCAACATCGCGGTATCTCTGCTGACCAGTGCACAGGACAATATGGATGTCCATGCATTTTTAAACGAAAGCAGAAAGCTCGAGCCGGAATACCAGGCTATGTACAAGGAATACCAGGCACAGTTTGGTGTATAATAAAGAGCCGGAGCCGCAATTTGCGGCTCTGTTTTTTTGGAAAAGGGATCCACAGGGGATGTGAGGTATTGAAATGATTTATATTGTAGAAGATGATGAGAATATCCGCCGCATGGAAAGTTATGCGCTGACAAGCAGCGGATTGACGGTGCAGGAATATGCGGACGGGGCAAGCTTTTTTAAAGCGTGTCAAAAGCGTCCGCCGCAGCTGGTGATTTTGGATGTGATGCTTCCGGGAGAAGACGGATTTGAGATCCTGAAACGGATTCGGCGAGGTGAGGCCGGAAGTGATCCAGCGGTGATCATGGTCACGGCAAAGAGCAGTGAAATCGATAAAGTCATGGGACTTAATGAAGGAGCAGATGACTATATTGCAAAGCCCTTCGGTATTATGGAATTTGTTGCCCGGGTCAAAGCCGTTCTGCGTCGTACTGGTTCGATGGAACTGGATCTTGGCGAAGAATTGTGCTGCGGAAAGATCCGTCTCGATGAAAACCGACGGCAGGTGGTTGCAGGAGAGGAACTTGTGGAACTGACCTTCAAGGAATTTGAACTTCTGAAGTATTTGATGCGTCACGAGGGACAGGTCATGTCACGGCAGCAAATCATGGATGCAGTCTGGGATACCGATTTCTGTGGAGAAAGCAGAACGGTGGACATGCACGTGAAAACGCTCCGCCATAAGTTAGGTGGCTGCGGAAGTCAGATCAAGACTGTACGCAATATCGGATATAAGCTGGAACAGCAGGAGTGATCTATGGAACGGAGAATTCGGTCACGCATGTTTTTGGTGGGGCTGTTGTCGATGCTGATCACGGCGGTCATGGGGATTTACGTGTTTCAGGAAGTGTTTGACAATCAGATCCGCGCAGATGTTCGTCAGACCTGTGAAATAATTGCCAACGGTTATGAATATACAGAGGATACAGAGTATCTGAAAAAATCGCTGGATTCTACGAAGACCATGCGGTTGACGCTGATCGATGCGCAAGGGGCGGTTCTCTATGAAAGCGATGCGGAAGGCCCTCTCGGCAATCACATGGACCGCGATGAGGTGCGGTCTGCGTTGGAGACAGGAACCGGTGAGGCCGTACGTACATCCAGTACACTGGGCTATGATACGTATTATTATGCTGTACGCCTGGACGATGGAAATGTCCTTCGTGTGGCATTGAAAGTCAGTTCCATGTACGATGTGTATGAGCAGGTGTTTCCGTCCATGGGAATTGTGGGATTTCTGGTGATCATTGTTGCGTTCATGGTATCGTACCGGCTGACGAGCTCCATTGTCAATTCCATCACAGCCATGGCGGAGTCCATCGACCATATTCAGGAACATATTCCGTATAAAGAACTGCAGCCGTTTGCCGATGCGGTGGCTCAGCAGCGGAAAAAAGAACAGGAAAACCAGAGGATGCGTCAGGAATTCACTTCCAACGTGTCCCACGAATTAAAAACGCCTCTGACATCCATTTCCGGTTATGCAGAGATGATTGAAATGGGAATGGCGAAGGAGAAGGATGTGAAAGAGTTTGCATCCCGAATTCGGATCGAATCGCGGAGACTTCTGCGGCTGA
Organism: Bacillota bacterium; assembly: GCA_017472365.1. Lineage (GTDB taxonomy): Bacteria > Bacillota > Clostridia > Peptostreptococcales > Anaerovoracaceae > RGIG446. The sequence continues at coordinate 30,634 of JAFUQN010000021.1, read as the reverse complement.
TTGCGGATATCTTGCGTCTGGGAGAACTGGATTATCCGGTAAGAGAGCCGGAAAGAGAACTGACTTCTTTAAAGACACTTGTGCAGTCGGTGATCGATCGCCTTCAGTGGACGGCTCATCAGTCGTATGTGATTTTAAAATCGGATTTGGACGAAATCAGCGCATGGGTGGACGAATCGATGATCACGGAAATCTGCTATAATCTTTGTGACAACGCGATCCGATACAATCGTCCTGGTGGAACCGTATGGATCACTGTGAGCCGCGAGGGAAAAGAAGCAAAAATCACCGTAAAGGATACGGGGATAGGGATCCCCAAAGAGGCACAGGACCGGGTATTTGAACGGTTTTACCGTGTAGATAAGAGCCGCAGTAAAGAAACCGGCGGAACCGGCCTTGGTTTGGCTATTGTAAAACACGCAGTAGCTCAAAACGGAGGAAGAATCCAACTGGCCAGTGAGCTGGGCGTCGGAACAGAAATTACAGTATATCTTCCCATGAACCCGCAGAATGTATAAAACAGACTGCGGGTTTTGTGATATAATAATATGATTAGAAATGTTATAGGATGGGAGTTGATCATTATGATGAAACTGCACGAAGCCATCGTTTGGGCGGCGGAAACCCACGGTGATCGAAGATATGAATATACAAATGTGAATTATATGGCTCATCTGATGGAAGTTCTTCAAATCCTGGCTTCCATTGGCGTATCGGAAGAACTGCAGATCGCAGGAGTTCTCCATGGAGCAGCGGAACAAAACGGTGCTGTTGTGGAAATTTTCAAAATGCGTTTTGGGGTCAGGGCGGCGGAATTGCTGAAGTTTTACATCAAGGGCTGTGATACGGACAACTGGCGCTGGAAAAAACAATTCATCTTGAATGAATTGGAGCTGGCAGACCGCGATACGCAGATTCTGGTCATGGCTGACGCGGTGGCGGACCTGAGAGCACTGACTTTTGCATATTTGGTATGTGAAGAACGAAACTGGAAGAAACTGAAGGTGACAAAAGCGGATCTTTCCTGGTACTACAGCGAAGTTCAGGATATTCTTTGTGACATGCAGGACGATGAGACGGCCGGTGACCTGTACTGGGAAATGGTGAATTTGTACAATGATCTGTTTGTGACATATTATCTGGATGATGAAGAGGGGATTCTGTATCAGATTGCCCACGGCCTGTATGGTTATGCCATGACAAGAGAAGAACTAATGTGGAATCAGATCGAGGATCAAATTCCGGAACATGCAGAAGTCATTTCGAGAAAAGAAGCGGAGTCGTTGGAAGAACTGTGGACTTTCCAGAAAGAAGAACCGGTCCACGATGAAACGCTGGAAGGAAATGAAATCCTGGAGGAAGCAATTTCGGACTTCCGTAAAAATGAAGATAAAGAGTCTCTGGAATATCTGGTGGAAATCATCGCCCGTCGTATCGAGGCCCGCGGTCATGTGATCATGCCGGTGGAAGACGGTGTCGAAGAGGGTCACGTGGCGCCCCGGACCATCACCACCGACGATGGGGAGGTGGTGATTGCCGCGTTCACGAACCAGACGGAAATGAAGAAAGGACCCCGCTCCGAAGTTCTGTCTATCCGCATTGAGCACCTCTTCGCGGTAGCGAAAGAGCTGGATTTTGTAGGAGGGGTCGTAATCAATCCCTGGGGTGAATTCATGTACGTGGGAAAGGACCTGATCGATATTATTGAAGAGAGGGTCGAACTTCCGGAAGAGGATGAAGAAGAGGGTGAATTGACCTTTGAATTCGTTGAAATTCCAACGGATAAGAAGCTTTTAAACTGACGAAAAATATTTTTAAACTGTTAAGTAAAAATGCTTGACAAGGCAGGCTCGGCATGGTATGATAGCCATTGTGTGAAAGAGGGCGAGCAGAATGTTTGATAAATTTATTGAAATCAGCATGCTCTACGGCTTTTACGGAGGGCTGCTTCCTGAGAAGCAGAACCTGTTTTTAAAAGCGTACTATGAAGAAGATTGTTCCTTATCGGAGATCGCTGAACAGTACGGTATCAGCCGCCAGGGCGTTCACGACGGAATCAAGAAAGCGGAAAAATCCCTGAAAGAATATGAAGAAAAGCTGGGATTGGTCAGCAGATTCCTGAGAACCGAGGGTGTGCTGAAAGAGATCGATGAACAAATCGATCGGTTAACAGAGAAATACAAGGAAAACCAGTCGCTGAGTAAACAGTTGAAATCCATGAAGAAGACCATCGACAGCTTGAATGATTAGCTGCGACGGAGCGGATGATGGACAGCGACGGGATAGGAGCGCATATGGCATTTGAAGGCTTATCAGATAAATTACAGGGAGTCTTTAAAAAGTTAAGAGGAAAGGGAGTTCTCACTGAAGCGGATATCAATGAAGCTATGCGTGAGGTCAAGCTGGCTTTACTGGAAGCGGACGTTAACTTCAAGGTGGTCAAGGAATTCGTGACCAAGGTGAAGGAAAAGTCCCTCGGTGCTGATGTACTGGAAAGCCTGACCCCGGCTCAGCAGGTGATCAAGATCGTAAACGAAGAACTGATCTCTCTGATGGGCGGAACCAACAGTAAGCTGACCTTCTCTCCCAGAGGTTTCACCGTTCTGATGATGGTGGGTTTACAGGGTACTGGTAAGACCACGACCTGCGGTAAGCTGGCTAATTATCTGAAGAAGAACGGAAAGAAGCCGATGCTGTGTGCTTGTGACGTATACAGACCGGCGGCGATCGACCAGTTGGAGATCGTCGGTAAGTCCGTAGACGTTCCTGTATTTACAGACAGAGACAGTAAGGTTCCGGAAGACATTGCGATGAGAGCTGTCAAAGAAGCCGAATACAAGGGTTTCGACGTACTGATCATCGACACCGCCGGTCGTCTCCACATCGACGAAGAACTCATGGAAGAGCTGGTTCGGATCAAGAAGAACACTAAGCCTCATGAAATCTTACTGGTTGTGGATGCCATGACCGGTCAGGACGCAGTCAATGCAGCCGACGCCTTTAACCAAAAGCTGGGTATCGATGGTATCATCATGACCAAGCTGGATGGTGACACCAGAGGTGGTGCTGCGCTGTCTGCCAAGAGCGTAACCGGTAAGCCCATCAAGTTCATGGGTATGGGCGAAAAGCTGGATGCGCTGGAGCCGTTCCATCCGGAACGTATGGCTTCCCGAATCCTGGGCATGGGCGATATGCTGTCGCTGATCGAAAAAGCGCAGGAGAACTTCGACGAGAAGAAAGCCGCTGAATTAGAGCGGAAAATGAAGAAGAATGAGTTTACACTGGAAGATTTCCTGGATCAGTTCTCCCAGGTCCGCAATATGGGCGGCTTTGGAAAGATGCTGGAAATGCTCCCCGGTGTGAGCGGTAAAGTTTCGGAAGATCAGATGTCCGAAGGCGAAAAGGAAATGAAGTACATGGAAGCCATCATCTTCTCCATGACTCCGGCCGAACGACGTGATCCTTCCATCCTCAACGCAAGCCGCAGAAAGCGAATCGCCGCCGGTGCCGGTGTTACCGTAACCCGCGTGAATCAGCTGATCAAGCGTTATGAGGAAACCAAGAAGATGATGAAAATGCTGAACGGCGGTAAGATGAAGAAGAACCGCATGTTCAAAGGATTGTTTTAAAAAATATTTCTAAAGAGCCATTGACGACTAATTCGGACAGAGATCCAGATTTAGTATAGACAAAGAAGTTAAGGAGGTGGAACCAATGGCAGTTAAAATCAGATTAAAGAGAATGGGCGCACACAAGCATCCTTTTTACAGAGTAGTAGTAGCAGATTCCCGTACATCCAGAGACGGTAAGTGCATCGACGAACTGGGTTACTACAACCCGATGGTAGATCCCGCTGAAATCAAGATCGACGCTGAAAAGGCTAAGAAGTGGATCGGAAACGGTGCTCAGCCCACCGACACAGCACGCGCGCTGTTAAAGAAGGCTGGAGCGATTGAATAAGAAAGCGGTGAATACACATGGTAGAACTGGTAGAGGCGATTGCAAAAGCCCTTGTTGACAAGCCGGAAGAAGTTTCTGTGAAGCAGACCGAAGGCCGTCAGGAGATTGTGATCGAACTGAAGGTTGCTCCCGAAGATATGGGTAAGGTCATCGGAAAGCAGGGTAGGATCGCAAAAGCGCTCCGTACTGTCGTGAAAGCCGCAGCAACAAGAGCAAATAAGAAAGTGGTCGTAGAGATCGTTCAGTAACCATGAGTACGACGCGCAGTGCGCGTTTCGTCTCATAGGCGGATGTGTTCTACGCAAAGCAAACGCGGCACATATATTTCACATATATGTGCCTTCTTTTTTCACTTTCAAGTTCTATTGAAAAGGAGTCATCGTGGAAAAAATCAAATTAGGACAAATTGTAACAGCCGTGGGGATCAAAGGGGAAGTCAAGGTATATCCTTATACCGATATTCCTGAACGTTTTGAAGAAATCGATTCTCTCATGATCGAATCGAAAAATGCTGAGATCCTCGGCGTAAGATATATGAAAAATATGGTCATCCTGCGTCTTTCCGGCGTAGATGACAGAAATGCCGCAGAAGCGCTGCGCGGAAAGAACCTGTATATCGACCGTAAGGATATGTGGGAAATGCCAGAAGACACATATCTGGTCAAGGATCTGCTGGGTATGACCGTCATGGATCCGGAAGGAAACCGCGTAGGTAAGCTGGTGGATGTCATTCAGAACTCTGCACAGGACCTGTACGAAATCGAACAGGAGAACGGAAAGAAGTTCCTGCTGCCGGCAGTGGGCGAATTCGTTCAGACCGTAAATCTGAACAAGCGCATCATGGTGGTTCGTTTGATCGAAGGGCTGGTGGAACTGTGAGAATCAACGTTCTGACGCTGTTTCCGCAGATGTTCCGCCCCGTAACGGAGGACAGCATCGTGGGACGTGCCAATCAGGCCGGGATTTTGGACATCCGCTGCGTCAATATCCGCGACTATACGCAAGATAAGCACAAGCGTACCGACGATACGCCCTTTGGCGGCGGAGCCGGGATGGTGATGTTCGCGGACCCGATTTTCCGTGCGCTGGAAGATCTCGGTGCGCGAAAGGGTCAGAAGATGCTCTACATGTCACCCCGCGGAAAGGTGATGGATCAGGCCATGATCGAAGATCTGGCAAAGCAGGATGAAGTGTTCATCCTCTGCGGTCATTACGAAGGTGTGGATCAGCGTGTTCTGGACTATTGGGAAATGGAAGAAGTGTCCATCGGGGATTATATCCTGACCGGCGGAGAACTGCCGGCCATGGTACTGATCGATGCAGTTGCCAGAATGGTTCCTGATGTTTTGGGCAACGGCGAATCGCATTTGGAAGAGTCCATTTATTCCGGTTTGTTGGAATATCCGCATTACACGAAGCCGCGGGAATACTGTGGAATGGAAACACCGGAGGTTCTGCTTTCCGGAAATCATAAGAATATCCATATGTGGAGACTGGAACAGTCCATGCGGCTGACAAAGGAACGCCGACCGGATCTGTGGGCAGCCTATCTGAAGGATACCAGTCATCTGACCAAGCAGGAAAAGAAACTGCTTCAGTCGGTGATTGACGAAGAAAATAGATAAATGACAACCCCTCTCTTGTTGAAAGACCGAGGGGTTTTGTGTTATAATAATTTGATACATTGGGAACGGCTGTCCTGATGGACAAGCAGGAATACAAAAGGGGACGGAGCATGGGAGAAGAAAAAAAGACAAAGCACGGGAAACGAAATGCCCTTGCTGCTTTATATTTTATCGTGATCATTGCACTGGTGATCATCATTTACGTTCTTCCGAAGGTATCGGATGCATTCACACCGACGGTGATCCTGGAGTATGGAAAGATGCAGGTGACGGACGATGTGACCTGTTACATCATTCGCAATGAGCAAGTAATTACGGCTTCCGGAACGGGTACAACAACGTATTACGTGGATGAGGGCGTAAAATCCCGAAAGGGATCGAGAATCGCTGATATCAATGGGACCGGGTATTTTTGTCCGGCGACTGGGGTAGTCAGCTACTATTGTGACGGACTCGAATCGCAGTATTCGCCGGATACCATGGAGACACTGGATCTTCTTCCGATCCCTACGGAAGAGGAACTGGAAAATGATCCGGATGCCTATGCGTTTCCTGAACCGGAGAACATGCACCGTACGGCTGTCAATGCCGGTGAACCGCTGTATAAGCTTGTGAATAATGATATCTGGTATGCGGCTTGTCGTGTGGAAAGCGCTTCCATTGTAAAGTACCAAAAGGGAGCGAAAATATCCATCGTCCTTCCGCTGGATACGGTCCAGGGGACAGTGGAAAAAATCGTAGATAAAGGTGACTACTGGATGGTTATCCTGAAGTTCAACCGGTACTACGAAGATATGCCGAAGCTGCGCCGTCTGGAGGCTACGGTCATCACCTCCGATAACAGCGGACTGATCGTGCCGAACGAAAGTCTGACGCAGGAAGAAGGCGTCACCGGTGTCTATGTTAAGGATATCAGCGGAAATTATAATTTTACCAGAGTGAAGGTCATTACCACTGATGGTGAATTTTCACTTCTGGAATCCACATCTTTCAACGAAAAGCAGGAAGATGGAACGACGGTCAAAGTGTCCACGGTGGACATTTATGATGAGATACAGAGAAAACCGCAGTCGAAGCCGCGGACTGAAACCAGTACCGGGGACAGCGACAGCGCAGAATAACATTGAGGAGGTAACGCTATGGGAATGATCCGGGAGAATATCGACCGTATCAATGCAGAAAAAGCGAAGTTTGCAGCAACCGTAGGAAAGACGGAAGATGAGGTACTGCTGGTTGCTGTGACCAAGACGAGAACGCCGGAAGAAATCAACGAAGCCATCGATGCAGGAATCACTGACATCGGCGAAAATAAAGTTCAGGAAGTCGTGGACAAGTTCGACAGCGTCAAGCCGGTGAGATGGCATCTGATCGGACATCTTCAGACCAACAAGGTAAAGTACATTATTGATAAGGTCTGCATGATCCATTCGGTGGATTCCATGAAGCTGGCAAAGGAAATCGACAAGCGTGCAGAGCAGCACGGCCTGACCATGGACATTCTGATTCAGGTCAATGCAGCTCAGGAAGAATCCAAGTTCGGGATCACCACGGATGATACAAAGCAGCTGATCCTGGATATTCTGGAACAGTGTCCCAACGTGCGGATCCGCGGTCTGATGCACATTGCTCCTGCCGCTGACGATCCTAACGATGTACGTGAATATTTCACTCAAGTAAAAGAACTGTATGAAGAATGCGGAAAAATCGAGCATCCGCATCTGGATTTCAAATATTTGTCCATGGGAATGTCCCATGATTTTGGAGTGGCAATTGAAGAAGGTTCCAATCTGATCCGTGTGGGTACTTCCATTTTCGGTGAACGGGACTACAGTAAGAAGAACTAGAAAGGAAGTATGACATGGGCGTTTTTGGAAAGTTTAAGGAACTGATCGGTATCGAAGAAGTCGAAGAAGACGATGACTATGAAGAAGAGGCTGCGGTTGAAAAGAAGCCTGAAGTTCGTCAGAACAGCTTCGTTCAGCCTGCTCCGATGAAAGAGGTAAAGGATAACAGGGTGGTAACTATGCAGAATAATAATACTTCCGTAAACCGAATCACGAATCAGTTCAAGATGGTTGTAATCGAACCGAAGAGTTTCGATGAAAGCCCCAGACTGGTGGACAATCTAAAGGCAAAGAAGCCGGTGATCATCAATCTGGAAAAGTTAGAATCGGATACTGCGAGAAAGATTTTTGATTTTCTCAGCGGTGCAACTTATGCGCTGAATGGGAATGTACAGAAAATCGCAAATAATATTTTCGTGTTCGTTCCCGAAAACGTGGATGTAACGTCTTCCGTGGATCAGAAGACCAGCGCGAATTTCGGCGAAGTGAAGAGCCCCTGGAGATAAGGAAGGGACGGGTAGAGATGTATTTATTTTTAATGAGAGCGGTGAACCTTCTGTTTCGCGTACTGTCTGCAATGATCCTGGTGTACTGTGTACTCTCTTGGTTTGTACGCCCCGGTTCGGCGCTGTACCGAGTTTATTGTTTTCTGGATGAATTGGTAGAGCCTCTGATCTATCCGTTCCGCAAGCTGACGTCCGGTGTGGCGTACAGCACCGGTGTGGATTTTGCACCCTGGCTGACACTGATTTTTTTCAATGTACTTCAGAATGCGATCTATCTGGTTCTGCGTTCGATTTTCCTGTAGATGAGAAGGAGGTAAGTCCATGATCACACCGCTTGATATTCAAAATAAGGCGTTTGCCAAGGGCGTAAGAGGATATAAAGAGGATGAAGTGGATTCTTTCCTGGATCTGATCACGCTGGACATGGAAAAACTGATTTCCGAAAATACGCAGTTGAAGCAGCAGCTTTCCAAGACAAAGGCAGAGCTGCAGCGATACCAGGGGTCTGAAGGCGCCGTACTCGAAACGCTGGAAGCGGCTAAGGCTTTGATGACCGATATTTCCGCAAGTTCGGAAAAGCGCGCGGAAATCCTGCTGAAGAATGCGGAACTGGATGCGGAACTGATTACCCGCGAAGCAAAAGAATCTGTAGAACGACTGAAAGAAGAAGCGGCTTCTTTGGAAAACAAGGTAAGTTCGTTCCGTATGCGATATCGCAGCCTTTTGGAAACTGAGCTTGACAAGCTGGATTCTTTAACGCAGGAATTGTTTGGAGATCTTCACGGAAATGTGGCGTCGCAAACACAGTGGAGACAGCCGGATTCTTTGAGAACGTCTTCCGATGTTCGTTCGGATAATAAAAAGACGGATCCTTCCACGCGGAGTATGTCCCATGATCAGGTTTCCGACATGGCCAAAACGATGCTGAATCTGAGAATAAGAGAGGACTAAAACATTGTACTACATTGCAATTCTCGCTTTGATCGGTCTGGACTGGCTGACGAAGCACTGGATACAGACTTCCATGGCATTGAATGATACCATCCCTGTAATCGATGGTATTTTTCATATTACGTATATCCACAACTACGGTGCGGCTTTCAGCATCTTACAGGGAAAACAGGGATTGCTTCTGATTGTAACCGGGATCGCCATGGCTGGGATTGCCGTATACATGATCGTTGCACAGAAAAAGAAAGAGCTGACTCCCATGGGGATGTGGGCGCTGGCACTGATCCTCGGCGGGGGTCTGGGAAATTTCTTCGACCGTGTACGCTTCGGCTATGTGGTAGATTTCTTCGATTTTCGCATTTGGCCTATCTTTAATGTGGCTGATATTGCGGTCTGCTGCGGTTGCGGCCTTCTCGTTTTCTATGTGATGGTCTGGGAACCGCGTCTGGAAAAGCAGAAGAAGCTTCGTGAAGAGCAGGAGGCATAACGTGGATCAACTGTATGATTTTCAGGTGGACCAGGATGACGCGGGACGCCGTGTCGACAGTCTTTTGGCTGACTTGCTTCCGGACTGTTCCCGCAGCTTTTTACAGAAGCTGATTGAAAAAGGTGCTGTTACGGTCAACGGAGCTGAGAAAAAGGAATAATAGTATACAGTCAAACCTATGGACCGGTTGACAGTGGCACTTCCAGAGCCGGAATTACTGGCTGTGGAAGCGGAGAATATTCCGCTGGATATCGTTTATGAGGACGATGATGTGGTCGTGGTCAATAAGCCGCGTGGGATGGTCGTTCACCCGGCGCCCGGTAATTATACCGGGACCATGGTCAACGCACTGTTGTATCACTGTAAGAATTTATCTTCAATCAATGGTGTGATCCGTCCCGGAATTGTTCACAGGATCGATAAAGATACCAGCGGCTTGCTGATGGTTGCCAAAAACGACGTGGCGCATCGGGCGCTGGCGGAACAGCTGGCGGTCCACAGTATTACGCGGATGTATCAGGCCGTGGTTTTCCATAATATCAAGGATGACAAAGGGACGGTCAATGCTCCCATCGGCCGCGATCCGAAAAACCGTCTTCGCATGGCGGTGACAGACCGGAACTCCAAGCCTGCGGTCACTCACTGGACGGTGGAAGAACGGTTTGGAAGCTTTACCAGAATCACGGCGAAGCTGGAAACGGGGAGAACGCATCAGATCCGCGTTCACATGGCATATAAGGGCCATCCTCTTCTGGGAGATCCGGTTTACGGACCGAAGAAACAACCGGTGGAACTGCAGGGTCAGGCACTTCACGCGCAGGTACTGGGTTTTGTACATCCTACTACTGGGAACTATATGGAATTCGAAGCGCCGCTGCCGGAAGAATTTCAACAGGTGCTGGAAAAACTGAGAGCGAAGTACGGCAGTACAATGGTGGAACACGCACCGATGGAGGAAGAATAGACCATGGAAAAAGTAACATTTAAACCGGGAACGATGTTGAATCCGGTACCGGCAGTCATGGTTTCCTGCGGAAGCACGGAAGAGGAACACAACATCATTACCATCGGCTGGACCGGGATCATCAACACGGAACCGCCGATGACCTATGTGTCGATTCGAAGAAATCGCCACTCCCATGATATCGTAGAACGCAACGGAGAATTTGTGATCAATCTGACCACGGAGGCTCTGGTAAAACAGACCGACTGGTGCGGCGTTCGATCCGGACGTGAGGAAGATAAATTCAAAGCCATGGGACTGACCAAGATGGCGTGTGATCACGTTAAATGTCCCATGATCGGAGAGTCTCCGGTGAACCTGGAATGTAAGGTTGTTGAGAAAAAAGTTTATGGGACGCACGATATGTTCATTGCGGAAATCGTTGCAGTTCATGTGAACAAGTCTCTGATGGATGAAAATGACCGCTTCTGCCTGGAAAAGGCGGGGTTGATTGCGTATAGCCACGGTCACTATTATGGCCTTCAGAAAAAGCCTCTGGGCCGTTTCGGATTCTCCGTTATGAAGCCGAAAACTACCAAGAAGCTGAAAGGACAGGAACGTCAGAACGCCAGAAAGCAGTTCGCGTCCAAAAAGACAAAAAAGAGTAAGAAATAGTGAAAGAAAAAAGGCCTGAGATCTGTTTTGGATCCGGGCCTTTCGCAGTTTTTGTTCCCTAACCACGTTCTCTCACATAAGAGAGACATTCGTCGCAGACGTATCGTCCGCGGAAGGAAAGTGCATGGGTACAGCGGCGTTGACAAATAGCACACCGTTTCGTTTCGCTGCCGGATGGATTCTGAAATCTGCTCATAATCGTCACACTCCTTTGTCTTGATCCACGGTGACCGGAGACGGTCACCGGTTGCCTTCAGTATAATGACGGGAGTCATTGTTGGCAATGAAAAAATTAATTATTGTAATAAATTACAAAAAATTGTAATAAACGATGGAAAAAATCCCTGTTTTTTCAAACAGGGATTGACTGGCTATTTGGATTCGCTCTTGGGAGGAAGGGCGGGGTTTACATACAAAGTACGATTATTGGTGAATATCACCATCCCGGGCTTGGCTCCGTTGGGCTTTTTCACATGACGAATGGGAACATAGTCTACAGGAACATTTTCCGAGGACTGTCCTTTGCTATGATAAGCGGCGATGGCAGCAGCTTCAAAGAGGGCGGTTTCGGTGACTTCACGACCATCGGTGTATAAAACAACGTGAGATCCGGGAATATCCTTGGTGTGGAACCAAAGATCCTTCTTATCGGCCAGCTTGAACGTCAGATAATCGTTTTCTTTGTTATTATGACCGGCAGATACACGGAATCCGTCGCTGGTCGTATATTCATAGGGCTTCAGCTTCGTCTTGACCGGCTTTCCGGTGACTTTTTTGCGCTTCAGATAACCAAGTTCTGTCAGTTCCTGCCGGATGGCTTCCACCGACTCGTAAGTTTCAGCCTGGTCGATAAAAGTGGAGACGGATTCGAGATAATCCAGGTCTGCCTGGGTTTCTTCCAGCTGAAGCTGCTTTTCCTTTACGGCAGTTTTGGATTTTGAATACAGCTTATAGTATCGCTGGGAGTTCCGGGAGGGAGACAGCCTTTTGTCCAGAGGGATGGTCAGCTGGCTGTTATCGTAATAATTCAGGACGGTAACCTTATCCATTCCCGGCTGGATCATGTGCATATTGGCCATGAGCAGTTCGCCGTACAGACGGTATTGGTCAGCTTTTCCGGCATCGAGAAGATCCTCCGCCAGACGTTTTTTCTTCAGATACAGTTTCTGAAGCATCGCATCCACGGTTCTGGTCAGATCATTGGTCTTTTGACGGACGCGGTTGGAAGACTCTTTATTTCCGTAGTAAAAATCACAGGCTGCACTGATGTCATCAAAGAGATGTTCCTCAGATCCGGCATAGCTCAGAAGTGGAAGCGCATGGAACTCTACGGGCCCCCGCTGAGGATCTACATATACGGAAGACGAAACGGTACCGCTGAGGATTTGATCCATCATCTGACGGAACACCGGCCAGGTCTGACTGGCAGTCAGCGGCAGGTCGCGGCCGGAGGTTGTCCGATGGATGACTTCCGCGGCAAACGTCGGGCTGACGCCGCAGATGGCGTTCATCAGCGCCTTGTGGTTCAGCGGTTCTTTGTCCGAAAGGGCAGCGACGAAGCTTTCTTCTGTCAGTTCATAAGCGTTCAGTTTGTTCTGGGAAGGCGGATAAACGTAAACGAGGCCGGGAAGCAGCTGACGGTAGCGGTTGACGTCGATAGAGACGCGTTTGATACTGTCGATGATCTTTCCGGTGGTCAGATCGATGAGGATGATGTTGCTGTGTTTTCCCATGATCTCCGCAATCAGCTTTTTGTTTACGGTAAAGCCCAGTTCGTTGACGGTATCCACAGAAATTTCAATGATACGTTCCGAATCTTTCTGTTCCACGGAAGCGATGCGGCCGCCCTGCAGGTGCTTTCGCAGAAGCATACAGAACGCTGACGGGTTGGGCGGATTGGAATCCGCTCCGCTGGTCAGATGAACGCGGCTGTGGGAACTGTGGGACGACATGTATAATTTATATTTTTCACGGCCGGCATGACAGTGGATCACAATTTCGTCACCCTCCGGCTGGTAGATTTTTTCGATTTTCGCACCTAACAGGCACTGGTGCAGCTGACGGGCAACGGCACCCGTCACGATTCCATCAAAACTCATAATCAAAACTCCTTTGGAAATTCCTTGTGTTTTCACAAGGAACGATTGTATAATAGTAATGTTACCACGAATGGATCAAAAAAGGTAGACCCCATTGGGTGGTATCGACGAAAGAAGAGGCGCAGATGCGCAGAAAGACAACGGAGGAAATACATATGGTAAAGAGCATGACCGGGTTCGGAAGAGCCGAATATAATGATGGAAAACGCAATATCATCGTCGAAATGAAAGCGGTAAACCACCGTTACAGTGACATCACCATGAAGATGCCGCGCCGTTATTCCTTTGCGGAAGAAAAGCTGAAGAGCATTGTCAAAGGCATTGCGCGCCGCGGTAAGATTGATGTCTCTATCCTGGTGGAAAATATCACCGAAGATGATACGACCGTAAAGCTGAATACCATGGCTGCGAAGCAGTATTATGATAACCTGAAAGAACTGAAGGGAATGTTCGAGGTCAGCGGCGATATTACGCTGCAGATGCTGGCTTCGATGCCGGATGTGCTGAAAGCTGTTCCTGACGTGGAAGACGAAGAAGCGATCCTCAAGAGCCTGTCGATTCCTGTGACGCAGGCTGCGGAAAAACTGAATGAAATGCGCATCGTGGAAGGGGCAAAGCTGGCGGAAGATATCATTCATCGCGGCGGTCTGATCCTGTCCATGGTCAAAGAAATCGAACAGCGTTCTCCGGCGGTGGTTTCGGAATACACCAACCGTCTGAAAGAACGGATCCAGGATCTGCTGGGCAATACCGTAGAAATTCCGGAAGACAGAATTCTGGTAGAAGCTGCGATTTTCGCAGACAAGTGCAATGTGACGGAAGAACTGGTCCGTTTGAACAGCCACATCGTTCAGCTGGACAACATCATTACCAAGAGCACTCAGCCCGACGGAAAGAAGCTGGACTTCCTGGTTCAGGAAATGAACCGCGAAGCCAATACCATCGGATCCAAGGCCAACGATATCACCATCACGAACTATGTGCTGGATATCAAGAGTGAAATAGAAAAGATCCGTGAACAGGTACAGAATATCGAATAAAACTCAAGGAAAAGACTTGAAAAAAGAAAAAACCTGGAGTAAAATATATTGATACACAAAAAATGAAACAGAAAGGAAGTATCATGGGAAAAGGCTTGTTGTATGTGATTTCCGGACCGTCCGGTGCGGGAAAAGGCACCATCTGTAAGCGGATTCTGGAAGAGCTGGATATCGACCTGTCCATCTCCATGACCACGAGAAAACCCCGCGAGGGAGAAGTGGATGGAGTGAACTACTATTTTGTATCCCGCGAAGAGTTTCAGGAGCGCATTGAAGCTGACGGTTTTCTGGAATACGCTCAGGTTTATGAGAATTTCTACGGAACACCGAAGCAGATGGTCATGGAACAACTGGCTAAGGGTCGTGACGTTCTCCTGGAAATCGATACCCAGGGTGCATTGAATGTCAAGAAGGCGTATCCCGAAGGGGTTGCCATTTTCCTGTTACCGCCGTCGCTGGAAGAACTGCGGAAGCGTCTGACCGGACGGGGAACGGAAACGCCGGAGGCGGTTGAGCTTCGCCTGAGCAAGACTCTGAATGAAATTTCCTGTATGACAGAATATGATTACTGTGTCGTCAACGACGACCTGGATGTGGCCGTAAGTCATGTGGTATCCATCATGAAAGCGGAACATTTCAAGGTATCCAGAGGCGTACATGATCTGATGAAACGATATGAGGAGGAAAGATAAACATGTTATATCCGTCCATTAACCTGCTGCGTAGTAAGGTTGACAGCAGCTATACCCTGGTTATCATGGCAGCAAAGAGATCCCGCGATCTGATCGACGGAAAGCCCCAGCTGACCGAAGTGGAATCCAGTAAGCCCGTAACTCTGGCTACCAATGAAATCGCTGAAGACCTGATCAGCTACACCAGAGAAGAAAAGAACACTGAATGTGAAGAAGAAGCAGAAGCAGTGGAAGAAACCGCAGAAGAAGCGGTGGAAGAAGCTGCAGAAGAACAGTAAAAAGCCTGACCTGAAAGAAAATCTCTTTCAGGTCTCTTTTTTTATAAAATTGTTCGAAAAAAGGCGAAAATATTTCACATTACCACTTTACAAATTTATCGCACTAAAGTATAATAGGTCCATGGTCAGAAATGACAGAGAGTTTTATGACAAAAGGAGAAACGACAATGAAGAAGAGAATGTGTTTATTACTGGCATTGATCATGCTGTTTAGTGTATTTGCTGCAGGTTGCGGCGGGGGAGAAGATGTACAGGAAGATGCAGATACATCTTTGGATGATATCAAGGCAAAGGGTCAGCTGATCCTGGGGCTGGATGACAGCTTCCCGCCCATGGGCTTTAAGAACGAAGCTGGCGAAATCGTAGGTTTCGATATCGATGTAGCGAAGGCTGTTTGTGAAATCCTGGGTGTGGAACTGGTATTACAGCCCATCGACTGGAACTCCAAGGAAATGGAACTGAACACCGGAAACATCGACTGCATCTGGAACGGCATGTCCGTATCCCCGGAACGTATGGAAGCGATGAGCATGTCTATCCCCTACATGGATAACCACATGGCACTGGTCGTATTACCGGACAGCGGTATTGAAACCGTTGCAGATATGACTGGTAAGAACCTGGCAGTACAGACCGGTTCCACTGCAGAAGAAGCTCTGGATGCTCCGGAAGGTGCAGAACTGAAGGCGGCTGTTGCCAATGTCAACGGATTTGCTGATAACCTGACCGCACTGCTGGATCTGGAAACCGGTGCTTCCGATGCTGTTCTGATTGACGACGTCGTTGCAAATTACCTGATCACCACTTCCGGTAAGAACATGGTGGTTCTGGACGATTTCTTATACGCTGAAAATTATGCGATCGGTTTCAGAAAGGCCGATGTGGCGCTGACCGAAGCTGTGAACGAAGCAATGCGCGAACTGAAGGCCAACGGAAAACTGGCTGAAATCGCTACCGAATGGTTCGGTTCTGATACCACCGTAGTTGAGTAAACGGCAGAAACCTGATATAATCGATAAGACAGGACTTGCGGCTCCCCGCCTCTGACGGGGAGCCTTTCATGCGAGTGAAAAAGTTACAGGAGTTATGTGAGCATGGATTTTTTCTTTGATCTGATCCGGATGAAACCGGAGACGTTTTACAGTATCATGGAACAGATGCTGGAGGGTACCCTTCAGGCACTGGAAATTTTCGTTTATACAGCCGTATTGTCCGTACCGCTGGGCGTTCTTGTTGCGGTTCTGCGCGAATCGAAACTGAAGCCAGTCAGCGCTGTGACACGGTTTTATCAATTGATCATGCGCGGTACGCCGCTGATGCTGCAGCTGATGTTTGTGATGTATGGACCGTATTACATGTTCGGAATCGGTATGAACCGCTTCTTTGCATGCATCCTGGCGTTCGTCATCAATTACGCGGCATATTTCGGTGAAATTTTCCGTGCAGGGATCAATTCTATTCCTCAGGGACAGTATGAAGCTGGGAAGGTTCTGGGTTATACCAGAGTACAGACTTTCTTCCACATCGTTCTTCCCCAGGTGGTAAAGCGTGTTCTTCCGCCCACCGGAAGCGAGTTTCTCGTACTGGTCAAAGATACGGCTCTTGCCAACGTGATCGCTCAGCCGCAGCTGTTCGATGTGGCAAAGAAAACTGCAGGGAGTACGGTTTCCGTCGTTCCTCTGATCGTTGCGGGGATCATTTACCTGCTTATGAGCGCTGTGGTGGAAGCGGCCTTCAATCACGGAGAACGTAAGCTGAATTATTATCAGTAAGGAGGATGGAGAATGTATTTATTGGAAGCAAAACAAATTCATAAATCCTTCGGAGACAATCACGTTCTGAAGGGCGTAGACCTTTCTGTGGAAGAAGGACAGGTGGTGTCCATCATCGGGCCGTCCGGTTCCGGTAAGTCCACCCTTCTGCGATGCCTGACCCAGTTGGAAACGGCCGACGCCGGTGACATTTCCATCTGCGGAATGACCATGACCGAAGACAGGAATGGAAAAGCCGTTTACAGTGATAAGGCTCAGCTGCGTAAAATCATGTTGGATGTGGGTCTGGTGTTCCAGAACTTCCAGCTGTTTCCCCACTGGTCGGTACTGCGGAACCTGACGGACGCGCAGGTGCGCGTACTGGGACGTTCCAAACAGGAGGCGGAAGCGATTGCCAGAGACTTACTGACGAAGATGAAACTGTCGGAAAAAGAAAACGCTTATCCCTGTCAGCTGTCCGGCGGACAGCAGCAGCGCGTGGCAATCGCCAGAGCTCTGGCGATGTCGCCGAAGATCCTGTTCTTCGATGAACCCACGTCGGCGCTGGATCCGGAGCTGATCGGAGAAGTCCTTGAAATCATCCGCGAGCTGGCCAAGCAGGACATGACAATGGTTATCGTAACCCATGAAATGACGTTTGCCAGAGAAATCTCTGACAAAGTTATGTTCCTGGAACAGGGAAATGTACTGGCTTTCGATTCGCCGGAAGCGATTTTTGCCAATGCTTCCCATCCGAGAATCCAGGCGTTCCTGAGCTTGTTGAACAAGTAGAAGAAAGCCTTGACATGACCGGAAAAAACTGGTATTTTAAAATTAAGAAGTCGTCAAAATACGGCTTCTTTTTCTATTTTTTGATAGGGGGGAATCATAATGAAAAAAGGAATTTTGATTGTGGGAAATGAAAACGATGCAAAGATGAAGTATCTGGAAGAACAGCTGGAAGGGTATTTGGAACGGATGGAGTATCCGCTGGATGATGAACGGTTCTGGGCAGAAGAAACGGAACCGAAGGTACTGCAGTTTCGGAAGAATGGACAGCTCCGGCGGCTGTCGACAGACTGGATCGTCTATCTGGAAAAGGAGATGCGGAAAATCTGGATCTATTTTGAACGCAGAGATCGGCTGATGTTTTATATGAAAATGGATGATGCATGGCAGCAACTGGGTGAAAATTTCTGTCAATGCCATAAAAGCTTCATCATTAACATGGATAAGGTGGAAGAAATGAGGGATACTTGCTTTATTATGAACAACGGAGCGGTGGTTCCCATCGGCCAGAGACGGCGCCACGATGTGGCGCAGAAATATGAGACATATCGGGAGCAAAAAAACATTGAAAAACAGCGATTTTTCGAAAGTTTTTCTTGCTTTGGAATTTGATTTGTAGTATTATTGATAAGGATGTGCGCAAAACGGCGCCATCGTAGAAAAAACACACCCGATTGATTCGTTCTGGTGCCTGAAAAGGTTAAAATTTTGTGAAAATCAAGCGGGTGGAAGGTAAAAACCAGGAGGTATTTAAAATGGCAGTTATTTCTATGAAACAGTTACTGGAAGCAGGCGTTCACTTCGGTCACCAGACCAGAAGATGGAACCCCAAAATGGCACCCTACATCTTCACCGAAAGAAACGGCATCTACATCATCGACCTGCAGAAGACCGTTCGCAAGATCGACGAAGCATATGCTGTAATGAAGGAAATCGCAGCTACCGGTAGACCCATCCTGTTCGTTGGTACCAAGAAGCAGGCTCAGGCTGCTATCGCTGACGAAGCTGCAAGATGCGGTATGTTCTTTGTTAATGAAAGATGGCTGGGCGGTATGCTGACCAACCACAAGACCATCGCTACTCGTATTGCTCGTCTGAACGCTATCAAGGCTATGGAAACTGATGGTACTTTCGACGCTCTGACCAAGAAGGAAGTAACCAAGCTGGTTGCTGAAATGGAAAAGCTGGAAAAGTATCTGGGCGGTATCAAGGATATGAAGGGTATGCCCGCAGCTATGTTCGTAGTAGACCCCAAGAAGGAAAAGATCGCTGTTAAGGAAGCTCGTATTCTGGGTATCCCCGTAATCGGTATGTGCGACACCAACTGCGACCCCGACGATGTTGACTACGTAATCCCCGCTAACGATGATGCTATCAGAGCAGTAAAGCTGATCTCCGGTAAGATGGCTGACGCTGTTATCGAAGGCCGTCAGGGCGAAGATGCTGCAGCTCTTGCTGCTGAAGCAGAAGCTGTAGAAGCTTAATTCACATCTTAGATTCGATTTACGAAAAGGAGAAAATTACTATGGCAGTAACAGCTAGTATGGTAAAAGAACTGCGCGAAAGAACTGGCGCAGGTATGATGTATTGTAAGAAGGCTCTGGTTGAAACCGACGGCGATATGGAAAAGGCAATTGACCTGCTGAAGGAAAAGGGTCTGGCAAAGGCTGCTAAGAAGGCAGGCAGAGTTGCTGCAGAAGGTCTGGTTAAGATCGCTTTCGCAGAAGACAACAAGACTGCTGCTATCGTAGAAGTCAACTCTGAAACCGACTTCGTTTCCAAGAATGAAGAATTCATCACATTCGCTGAAGGTCTGGCAAAGGCTGCATTAGCAGCAGAAACCACTGACATCGAAGCATTCAAGGCATCTGCTTTCGAAGGTTCCACCGTTCAGCAGGTTTTAACCGACAAGATTGCTAAGATCGGCGAAAACATGTCCGTAAGAAGAATCGAAAAGGCATCCGGCGAAGTTGTAGTTTCCTACATCCACGGCGGAAGAATCGGTGTTATCGTTGCTGCTGAAGGTGATGCTACCGACGCTGCAAAGGAAGCTCTGACCAACGTTGCAATGCAGATCGCAGCTATGAACCCGCAGTATGTAAGCAGAGATGAAATCTCCGCTGAAGAACTGGTTAAGATGCACGACATCACTCTGGAAAGTGCACTGAACGATCCGTTCTCCCTGCCGAAGCCGATCCTGAACGGCCTGTTAGACAAGGCTGCTGCAGGTGTTTGGGCAGAAGAAGATACTGCTATCTTAGCAGAAAAGAGAGCTGACAAGGGCTTCAACTTCAACTACTTACCGAACTTCCTGTCTGAAGATGCTAAGGCTAAGCTGGCTGAACTGGCTGTAGCTGATAAGGCTGAAATCTCCGCTAACAAGATCTTCAAGGGTCTGGTTGACGGTCGAGTAGCTAAGCAGCTGAAGGACATCTGCCTGCTGGATCAGACTTATGTAAGAGCTGAAGATGGTAAGCAGACCGTAGGTCAGTACCTGGGCACTGTAAGCAAGGCTCTGAAGCTGGCTAAGGTTGTTCGTTTCGAAGTAGGCGAAGGTATCGAAAAGAAGGAAGAAAACTTCGCAGAAGAAGTTGCTAAGCAGATGGCTAACGCTTAATTTGTAAAGCACCTGAATTTCAAAACTGACATTTAAAAGCACCCGAATTTCGGGTGCTTTTTACTTTGTAGTAATACTAATTGATGAAATATTGAGGTTTGTGATATACTATCAATAATGAGAGAATATTTGTGAAAGGAGGTGGAAACGATGAGTGAAGAAAAAATCAGACTGGTTGCTGAAAAGTTTGCGGAAGAGGCAGGAAGAATTTATGGTGACAAGTTACATGCGGTGATCTTGTACGGCTCTTGTGCCAGAGGTGATTATCAAGACGATAGCGATATTGATCTCTTGCTTTTGATGAATGTTTCCAGAGAACAATTGTCAGAAGAACGCAGGAAGATTTTCTCCATGGCTGATCGTTTGGATTTGGAATATGAAGTTGTTCTGGCTCCGGTTCTTCAAAGTTATGATGTATATGAGAACTATCTTTCGGTGTCCGCCTTTTATCAGAATGTGCAGAGAGAAGGTGTGAAGATTGCTTAATGTCACACAACAACAAAAGGATTATGCACTGTATAGATTGGAACGTGCTGAAGAAGATTTAGAGAGTGCCATGGAGTTGTATGAGGATGGCCATTATCGTGCAGCCAACAACAGAGCGTATTATTCCATCTTTCACTCTATGCGTTCTGCATTAGCTTTAGTCAATGTGGATTCTTCCAAACACAGTGGTGTTATCGCAGAGTTCCGAAGACTATTCATAAAAGAAGGACTAATTCCGGTTGGGGTGTCTCAGATGATTGGATCCGCATTTACGATTCGGAATGCATCTGATTATGATGATATGTTTATTGCAAGTAAACTTGAGACACAGGAACAGATTGATAATGCGAAATATGTTTTTCAACAAGTCAGTAAATATATTGCGGATATAATGTCCCAATTATAATTTCAGAAGTTTGATTGTGGACCTCTGAGTATTGTAAAATCAATGCTCAGAGGTTTTCTGTAATTAAGAAGAATAGAGGAGCATCTTATGAGAAGGTTGAGCATGGATCCGGTAACACTGACAAAAGAAATGGTGGCGATCAAGAGTTATTCTTTTATGGATCGCCAGGAAGAAGAAATATCGGCGTATGTTCTGAAGTTTTTTGAGGGGCTGGGGATCACCACCTGGCGCAGGGAGATCGAACCGGGACGGTATAATGTATTCGCTGTTTTGGAAGGCGAAGAACGGGAAACCAGTCCGTCCTTACTTCTGACGGGACATCTGGATACAGTACCGGCATATGATTTCGAACAAGCTTTTGAACCAAGGGAAGATGAAGAATACATCTATGGTCGCGGAACCTGTGATATGAAGGGACCGCTGGCTTCCATGATGTATGCCATGGCGGAACTGAAAAGCAGTGGAACGAAGCTGAAAGGGGATTTGATTTTCTGCGGTGTCGCTGATGAAGAAGAGGCCGGTATCGGAACCAGAAGTCTGATTGAAACGGGACCGGAAGCGACCTACGCTGTCATCGGCGAACCCACAGATATGAAGATCGCGTTAGGACATAAAGGCTTAGAATGGATCGATGTGATCTTCAAGGGAAAGAAAGTTCACGGCGGAGATCAGGATAATGGGATCAACGCCATCATGATGGCTGGACGATTCCTGCATAAATTGGAGAATGAATATCTTTCGAAACTAAAAGAACGTACTCATCCGATTCTGGGACAGGCTACGTTGAATATCGGTACCATCACCGGCGGGGATCAGCCCAGTACGGTGGCGGACTACTGTAAGATCCGACTGGACAGACGGTGCCTGACCAGTGAGACCATCGAACAGGTCTATGCAGAACTTCAGGAACTGGTGGATCAGCTCCATGCGGAAGATCCCAAGTTCACTGCAGAGGTCCGCGATGTATTCGAAGGAACTACACTGCCTCACATTCCCTTCTGTACGGAAGAAACTTCTCCGCTGGTGAGAGCAGCGGAAGCCGCGGTTGCCGGAACTGGTGTGGAACCGGTGCTGACGAACTTCCCGGCCTGGAGCGACGCCGGATTTATGGCCGCGGGAACGAAGAGTCAGTGCATCGTCATGGGACCGGGGGAACTGTCGGTGGCCCATTCGATCCACGAACGGATCAGTAAGAAGGAATTGTATCGTGCGGCGGAAATCTATAAGGTTATAGCGAAGGAACTGTGCGGAGTATATAAGTAAAACTTATATACTGTATTGTTACATCATAGTTTACATTGGTTGAAATCCCAATTATATTGAAGGTAGTGTATATCTAATATAAGCGGAGGTAATTCCATGATCGATTTTAAAGAGTTTTATTCCGAAGAGGAAGTCGTTTCTTTATTACAGAAGATGATTCAGATCCCCAGCCACAAAGACGTGGAGGACAGAGAAGCTGCCATGGGAGAATTCGTGTACGAGTATTGCACCGGCTTGGGCTTCGAATGTGAAAAGGTTTACGTTCAGGGAAAGCGTTTCAACGTGAATGTATGGCTGAGAGGGGAAGGTGACGGTCCGACTCTGTTACTGAATGGTCACATGGATACCGTATCTCCCTACGACATGATTATCGAACCTTATGAAGCATTCATCAAGGACGGTTATATTTGGGGCCGCGGTGGAAACGACATGAAGGGCGCGTTGGCTTCCATGATCACCGCCATGAACGCCATCAAAAAGTCCGGTCTGAAGCTGAAGGGTGACCTGTTGTTCACCGCAGTTGTCGGCGAAGAAGAAGAAAGCGACGGTACTGAGGCTTTCGTACTGAACGGCGGACAGGCCGACGGGGCAATCGTCGGGGAACCCTCTGGCTACGAAGTATCCATCGGTCATCGTGGCCTGGAATGGATCCAGATGGATGTGGAAGGGATCACCATGCACGGCGGACAGGCCCACCTGGGTGTCAATGCCATCCAAATGGGAGCCCGCCTGATCGAGCGGATCCAGACAGAGCTGGTTCCGAAGATTAACAGTCGTGGAAACGAATACATGGGTCCGGCGATCATGAACTACGGCAAGATCTTCGGCGGCGATCAGGTAAGTACTGTGGCCGGTCACTGCACCATTCAGTTCGACCGCCGTTACGTTCCCGGTGAAACCGTGGAAACCGTCATGGCGGAATACCAGGAAATCATCGATCAGCTTCATGAAGAAGATCCCAAGTTCAAGGCTACATTGTCTTTGATGCCCAACGGTCAGATGAACAAGCTGGTCCATGCACCGTTGATCCCGGAACCGGATTCCAGAATCGTTCAGACCGTATACAGTGTTCTGGGAGAATTTCTGAATGTGGAAGAAATTCCGCTCTGCAGAACCAGAGGTTGGTCTGACGCCGGTGTTCTGTCTACGTTCGGAAAAATTCCGACCGTTGTTTTCGGCCCCGGTGCGTTACCGAATTCTCACACGAAGGATGAACATATCGCCATTGAACAGATTTACAATTTCGTATCTCTGTATGCGAACATCGCCGCTCAGTTCTGCGGTGTTGCGGAATAAAATTGAAGTCCTTCTCACGCACACAACAATATAAAAAACAGGCTGCTGATCTTTCGGCAGCCTGTTTGCGTCATCGGATCTGTGAATTCGATGGATAAACAATTATGCATATAGTGACAGCGGCGATACATTGGGTATCGCCTTTTTTTCTGCCAGTGAGCGGACATAATCCACGAATTCCAGTACAAGAGGGGACTCTTCACCTTTGTTGTGGACGATTCCGTAGGGACGAAGAATACCATGCTTAGAGTCGATCCGGTAATAGTTCGGAGAATCGGGAAGTTTAGGCCCGGAGGAAATCAGGTTGGAAACGAAGCCGATCCCCAATCCCTGCTGGACCAGGAGGTTCAAAGTATCCCAGTTGGTCACCTCGCAGATCACGTTTGGATGAAAGCCGCTGTCCTCGCAAAGTTTCTGAGCCATGGAGGAAAATTTCTGAGTCCCGGACAACATGATGAAATCTTCGTTTCTTAAATCATTGAGACGGATCGCGGGACCGGTTTCCATAGGGAAAGCCAACGCATTGACGGGAGAATCTGAAGGGATCGCCATCATCATTTCTTCGTGATGAATGACGTGATAAGTCAGTTTGTCGTCCAGTATGTACATAGGAATCATGCAGGCATCCAGTTTCCCGGAACGGAGCATTTCTTCCAAATCACCGGTCAGTGCTTCCGTAATCGAGAACCTCACATTGGGGTGCGACCGCAAAAATTCCGGGAGAATATAGGGGAGATAAAAACGACCATAGAATTGGGAAATCCCCAGATGGATATGAATGATTTCGCCGTTATCCACATCGGAAAGACGACGGCACATATTGGAATACAGGTTCAGGATGTGCGAACCGTCTTGCATAAAGATTTCACCGGCAGGAGTCAGTTTTAGCTTTCTTCCCTGACGGGAAAACAACTGAATGTTCAGTGTCTGTTCCAGTTTCGTGATGTACTGGCTCAGGGCAGGCTGGCTTATGTAAAGTTCGTCTGCGGCTTTGGACAGACTTCCGTGTTTGACGATAGCTGACACATATTCAAACGCTTTGATATCCATGGGAACTCCTATCTTATAATCAAAACTTATTAGATTAATGAAATGTTAATGTTTTTGATAAGTAATGTCAATATGAAAGCCGCGTAAGGACAACGATGAAATTTGAATCAAATCAGCGCTTGGGGCAACCGCCTTCGGCGGGATTGCCGGGAAACCGAAAATATTTCGGAGCGAAACTATTTTTTTTGACGGCCTTCGTAGAATGTCCGAAAATGCAAAAAAACAAAAAATGATGTGGTTGTTCAATGGACAATATGAAGAAATCGTGATAAAATCGATAATGTATGAGGACCTTGCTTTGCTTTTGTTTTATCAAGGCACTTATTAAAGTTTTTTAAATATTTCAGGAGGAACTAAAATGGCAAGAAAGTTCAAATCCATGGACGGTAACAACGCTGCGGCTCACGTATCTTATGCGTTTTCCGAAGTTGCTGCGATCTACCCGATCACTCCGTCCAGCCCCATGGCTGACTTAGTAGACCAGTGGTCCGCTAACGGCCTGAAGAACATCTTTGGCACCCAGGTTAAGGTTGTAGAAATGCAGTCTGAAGCTGGTGCAGCTGGTGCAGTTCACGGTTCTCTGGGCGTTGGTGCTCTGACTACCACCTACACCGCATCTCAGGGTCTGCTGCTGATGATCCCGAACATGTACAAGATCGCTGCAGAACAGTTACCCACCGTATTCCACGTTTCCGCTCGTACCGTTTCCACCCACGCGCTGAACATCTTCGGTGACCATTCCGACGTAATGGCTTGCCGTCAGACTGGTTTCGCTATGCTGGCTGAAGGTAACGTACAGGAAGTAATGGACCTGTCCCCTGTTGCTCACTTAGCAGCTCTGACCGGTAAGGTTCCGTTCATCAACTTCTTCGACGGTTTCAGAACTTCTCATGAAATCCAGAAGGTTGCTGTTTGGGACTTCGAAGATCTGAAGGATATGTGCGACATGGAAGCTGTAGAAGCTTTCAGAGCTCACGCACTGAATCCGGAACACCCCGTAACTCGTGGTTCTCACGAAAACGGCGACATCTTCTTCCAGCACAGAGAAGCTTGCAACAAGTTCTATAACGAACTGCCCGGCGTTGTTGAAAAGTACATGGACAAGATCAACGCTAAGCTGGGTACCGATTACAAGCTGTTCAACTACTATGGTGCTCCCGATGCTTATAGAGTTATCAGCGCAATGGGTTCCATCTGCGACGTAGCTGAAGAAGTAATCGACTACATGAACGCTCGCGGCGAAAAGGTTGGTCTGATCAAGGTTAGACTGTACAGACCGTTCGCAGCTGACAGACTGCTGGCTGCTATCCCCGCTACCGCTAAGAAGATCGCTGTTCTGGACAGAACTAAGGAACCCGGTGCTCTGGGTGAACCTCTGTACATGGACGTTGTTGCTGCTCTGGCTAACGCTGGTCTGCACGACATCAAGGTAATCGGCGTTCGTTACGGTCTGGGTTCCAAGGACACTCCGCCTTCTTCCGTATTCGCTGTATACGAAGAACTGGCTCTGGAAGAACCTCGCCGTCAGTTCACCATCGGTATTGTGGACGACGTTACCGGTCTGTCCCTGCCTGAAGTACCTGATCCCAACACCGCAGCAGAAGGCACCATCGAGTGCAAGTTCTGGGGTCTGGGCGGCGACGGTACCGTTGGTGCTAACAAGAACTCCATCAAGATCATCGGTGACCACACCGACAAGTACATCCAGGCATACTTCCAGTATGACTCCAAGAAGACTGGTGGCGTAACCATTTCCCACCTGCGCTTCGGTGACAAGGCGATCAGAAGCCCGTACTACATCAACAAGGCTGACTTCGTAGCTTGCCACAACCCCAGCTATGTAACTAAGGGTTACAAGATGGTTAACGACGTTAAGCCCGGTGGTGTATTCATGATCAACTGCCAGTGGTCTCCGGAAGAACTGGCTGAACAGCTGTCTGCTGAAGCTAAGCGTTACATCGCTAAGAACGACATCCAGCTGTACACCATCAACGCTATCGACCTGGCTACCCAGATCGGTATGGGTAAGAGAACTAACACCATCTTACAGTCTGCATTCTTCACTCTGGCTAAGGTAATGCCTCAGGAAGAAGCTCTGCAGTACATGAAGGATGCTGCTACCAAGTCCTACTCCAAGAAGGGTATGGACGTTGTAGAAATGAACCACAACGCTATCGATGCTGGTGCTACCGCATTCGTAAAGATCGACGTTCCGGCTGAATGGGCTGATGCTGTTGATCCGGCTGATGATGCAGTACTGGCTGGAAAGCCCGAACTGGTTAAGATGGTTAAGAACATCCTGAACCCCGTTGGCAAGATGGACGGCGACAGCCTGCCCGTATCCACCTTCATGGATCACGTTGACGGTCAGTTCGAACTGGGCGCTTCCGCTTACGAAAAGCGTGGCGTAGCAGTTACCGTTCCCGCTTGGGATGCTGACAAGTGCGTACAGTGCAACACCTGTGCTTACGTATGTCCGCATGCTACCATCCGTGCATTTGCACTGACTGATGAAGAAGTTCAGAACGCTCCCGAAGGTCTGAAGACCGCAGCTATCAAGGCTGGTAAGGGTAAGGGCGTTTACACCTACGCACTGGGCGTATCCCCGCTGGATTGCATGGGTTGCGGCGTCTGCGTAGAAGCTTGCCCGACCAAGGCTATCGCTATGGTTCCGCAGGCTGACGAAGCTCAGCAGGCTGTTGTTTGGGACTACCTGGTTCAGACAGCTCCGAAGGCTGACATGTTCGATACAACTGTTAAGTACAGCCAGTTCAAGCAGCCGTACCTGCAGTTCTCCGGTTCCTGCGCAGGTTGTGCAGAAACCTCCTATGCTCGTCTGATCACTCAGCTGTTCGGCGATCATATGTACATCTCCAACGCTACTGGTTGTTCCTCTATCTGGGGCGGCCCGGCTGCTACTTCCCCGTACTGCACTGACGCAGAAGGTAAGGGTCCGGCATGGTGCAACTCCCTGTTCGAAGACAACGCAGAACACGGTTTAGGTATGTACACCGGTCAGAAGACCATCAGAAACAATGCTGCTGAACAGACCAAGAAGCTGATGGAAGAAGTTCCTGAAATCGCTGAAGTTGCTCAGAAGTGGTTAGACACCATGAACGATGGTAACGCTAACCAGGAAGCTACCAAGGCTTACGTAGCAGCTCTGGAAGGTCTGGACAACGAAACCGCTAAGGAAATCCTGGCTAAGAAGGATTACCTGAACAAGAAGTCCGTATGGATCTTCGGTGGTGACGGTTGGGCTTACGATATCGGTTACGGCGGTCTGGACCACGTTCTGGCTTCCGGCGAAGACGTTAACGTATTCGTATTCGATACCGAAGTTTACTCCAACACTGGTGGTCAGGCTTCCAAGGCTTCCAATATCGGTCAGGTAGCTCAGTTCGCTGCTGCTGGTAAGGAAATGAAGAAGAAGAGCCTGTCCGAAATCGCTATGCAGTACGGTTACGTATACGTAGCTCAGGTTGCTATGGGTGCTAACACCGCTCAGACCATCAAGGCGATCACCGAAGCGGAAGCTTACCACGGTCCGTCTCTGATCATCGGTTACGCTCCTTGCGAAATGCACTCCATCAAGGGTGGTATGATGAACTGCCAGAAGGAAATGAAGAAGGCTGTAGACTGCGGTTACTGGAACATGTTCCGTTACAACCCGGCTGCTCCGGAAGGCACCAATCCGTTCACTCTGGACTCCAAGGAACCTGCAGGCGGATATCGTGAATTCATGATGAACGAAGCTCGTTACGCTCGTCTGACTCGCGAATTCCCCGAAAGAGCAGAAGAACTGTTCAACAGAAATGAAGAAGCAGCTAAGGCTCGTTATGAACACCTGCTGAAGCTGAAGGATCTGTACGAAAAGTAATGACCTAACCCTGTGATTGTCGAGCCATAGGCGAAGACAGAACAGTGGTAGGTCAGATGTCGCACTTTTGTTAGCGATTGACGAGGCGAAGCCGAAGTCAGAGCTTACAAAAAGCCGACGAAGTAGTTACTGTTTGCCACAGAACCTGAAATATAAGCAATAAAAAAGACCCCGGTCCGTCAGGATCGGGGTCTTTTCTTATACTCGTGATTAAGGCAATCAGCCTTCGGCTTTTTCGCAGGTGATACGGAATCGCTGGGCGTAGCCGCAGCGCTGACAGAGCGGTTCCACCGCCCGGCCGTTCATGAAGCCATCGAAGATGGCAGCTGCCCGGGGAGAGGTAAGGATCGCATCTAAAGATTCTTCAAAAAGGTTTCCCAAAGGAATATCGCCCTCGTGGTCCAGACAACAGGGTACCACCGTTCCATCGCAGAGGACGCCCAGCTGGTCACGGAGTCCGTAACAGGCGATGTTGGGGTCGAGGACGGGAGCGGACAAATCGGGCCAGTCGAACTTTTCACCGAATTCCCAGTAGATTTTTTCACCAATGCGCTTTCCACGGCGGTCATGGGCCCAGGGTTCCGGGAAGTGCAGTTTCATCCGGTCAAAGATTTCGCCGTTTCGTTCGTCAGCACCGCCCACATTCCACAGACGGTAGATGACGATCTTTTTGTTTTCAGCAGTTTTCCCGAATTCGAAACATTCATCCAGATATTGTGTAAAGGGGATGGTGATGTCGTTGGCTTCGAAGGAATGGAGCGATACGTTGACCTTGTGGAGAGCCGGAGCGTTGAGAAGAATGTTCTGGGTCCGCTTCAGGAGCGTACCGTTGGTAGTCAGAATCACCTTGAAGCCGTGTTCACCGGCCATGTCCAAAAACTGAGCCAGATCAGGATGGGATAAAGGTTCACCCATCAGGTGAAAATATAAAAAGTCTGTGTAGGGACGAAGCTTGGGAAGGAGCACCTTCATTTCCTCCACTGTTACGCGGCGGTGAGCCCGCTTCGTTCCGGGACAGAATTCGCATTGTAAGTTACAGAGATTGGATATTTCCAGATAGATTTTACGAAAGCGCATAAAATACCTCCAATGTTCCAATCCAGTATATCATAAAGATGCACAATAAAGATGAAAATGTGGTAGAATAGGGATTGAGATTATTTTAGCTGTAAAGCGCTGATAGCTGATAAGGAGAGAGAATATGATTTACATTGATTTTCAGGATAAGAAACTGTCTCAGCTGGGATTCGGGACCATGCGTCTCCCGCTGAATGAAGACGGTTCCATCGACGAGCCTCAGGTACATAAAATGACCGACTGGGCCATGGAACAGGGCGTGAATTACTTCGATACCGCGTATCCGTATCACGGCGGGAACTCCGAACGCGTTATCGGTCGTGCGCTGGCGAAGTACCCCCGCGAAAGCTTCTACCTGGCGGACAAGTATCCTGGGCACCAGGTTGCCTCTGTGTACGATCCCAAGGCGATTTTTGAAGAACAGCTGGAAAAGTGCGGCGTAGAATATTTTGATTTCTACTTGTTACATAACGTATATGAAAATTCCATGGACGTTTATCTGGATCCCCAGTGGGGAATCCTGGATTATTTTAAGGAACAGAAGCGCCTGGGTAAGATCAAGCATCTGGGCTTCTCCACCCATGCTCGTCCGGAAACGCTGAGAAAGTTCCTGGAAATCTGCGGAGAGGACATGGAATTCTGTCAGATTCAGCTGAACTACCTGGACTGGACCTTACAGCAGGCCAAGGAAAAGTGTGAGATCTTAAATGAATACAATATTCCCATCTGGGTCATGGAACCGGTTCGCGGTGGAAAGCTGTCCAAGTTGAACGAAGCACAGGAACTGAAGCTGGCGCAGCTGCGGCCGGAAGAATCCGCCACCGCATGGGCACTGAGATTTTTACAGGAAGTCCCCGGTGTGACCATGATCCTCAGCGGTATGTCCAACATGGATCACATGATCGAAAATACAAAGACC
>JAFUQN010000020.1 GCA_017472365.1 Bacillota bacterium | reverse complement strand
GAGTACATTAGATTTTACAACGAACAACGTCCTGCCTACTCTTTGAATTATTTGACTCCAAAACAATACAAGGAGTATTTTATTGGTCCTGGAGAGTCTACAAAATTAGGGTAAATGTCTACTTTCCGTTGACTAGTGCACAACGGCTACTTAGAAACGTTTTTTTCTGAGACTCATCTCCTAAATAGGATGCATTCTCAGGGATTTCTCAGTATATCGATGCCCCACCGTACCAAACCCCTCAGAATTAATAAGAGCGAAGCCATATTCTCAGAAATTGACGTTTTTTCCTTAGAAAAATAATCATCCCGTTTGAATTCTCAGGATTAGCATTTTATATTATGATCAGCCACAAACCAAAGGCAACCCCACTGACGATCACACCAAATATAAGAAAACTATACAGTATCGCCTATTCTTTGAACAGAAAATATTTCCAGTATCTCATTAATCGACCATGTTGGAACAAAAGGTATCAATCAGCAATGTTTGGTACAACTTTTGGAGGCTCCGATGGGTAGAGTTGGAGCATTAGAGTATATCTCATATCTTGTAATCCAACTTTCATAGCTTCACCGACAATTTCACATTAAATGGTTGGAACAAATAGCTTCAAAAACTCGCGAATAATACAACATCCGCCATTTAAAGTCATCCTATTAACAAAAAGTTGGACCATTCCTCCTCAAAAGGCGACCCGTATTCCAACACGCCAAATATCAAATAATTATCAAATAAAAAGGATGCAGAAATCTTGTCCTGCATCCCTCGATTCATTCGTTAACTGAAGAATCCTTCTCCGGTATTTACGTTGTAAAGTCCAAATCGTTCCAATGTCCATGGAAGTTCTTCGCCCCAATTGTAACGTTCAGGCCACCAGCTGAGAAAATCTTCATTCAGACCTTCCACTGCTTTTTCCGGACGATAAAGGATAAATTCCTCACCGCCTTCCATTCCGTAAGGATAAGAATGTACGTAACGAACTCCGTCTTCAATAAACGCTTCGCCCTCCCGACTATCTTCACAGTTCAATTTTGTCATCTTCATCGAATAGGAGAACAAATCTTCCTGAACCACGTTCTCGAAAACACCGCTGAAATTACAGTAATATACAGTTCCATTGGGATAGTCTTCGCCGCTGTCTCCCATGTCAGAATCGTGGAAACTTCCACTAAACGTTCCATCGGAGTTCAACATGAGCCAGGTGGACCAGGCTCCCGCTCCACTGGAAAACGACAGTTCCATTCTTTCCTCAATTGGCAATCCCGCTTTCTGCGGGAAATCGCCATTTGCGCAGGAACCCTCATCCGTTAAAGAATTTCCCGATTCATCGCCAGGAAGAATCGGAACATAACCCCGTTCGATCCATGTTTGGAGCCATGTCACATTTCCTTTGTCAGGATTGTACTTAGCCGCTAATTCCACACAGGTAAAATACATGGAACTTTCCAGTTCAAAGAAAGAGTTCGCTTTACTTAAACGCATCGTCCCTTGTTCATAATCGATTTTATGGTCATCATTTAGAGCAAAGGGAAATACAGTGAAATCCACGGCCTCACCGTTCTTCAAATGAAATCTGGCTGTCAGGGGATGCCCGCTGTTCTGCCATTTAGACAAAACGCCTCTTCGCTTACTGGTATTGATGGAATCCAACAGGATTTGAATGTCCTCCTCCATCGTGACCTTAGCGGGTGACATGATGCACCAATCATCCAGAATTTCAGCAGATCGTACTTCCGAAATTGTAAAATCCAACTCATTCAGAACACTTCCGCTTCCAAAAATGACAAAGTATATCACAGCCATCAGCACAACAGTCGCGACCCATTTCCAATGCATTTTCATCAGCTCCCCTCCGTTTTAGATTCCTAAAATCGACATGATCGAAATCTGATTGGTTTCATCGATTCCCTTCAGAACCCCATGCGCCCGCAGAGCTTCTGTGGCGGTCTTATTCAGCTTGGTACGCTCCTGCATTTCTTCGATGGAAAAGAACGGCTTCGTTGCATATTCTTCCGCCAAAGCTTTCGCTGCAGTTTCACCGACACCTTCCAGCGCCAGGAACGGAAGCTGGACCTTACCATCGTTCACCGAGAACTTGGTCCCCAGGGATTCGCCCAGGCGGGCCGGTAAGAACTCATATCCGCGGGCATACATTTCATAAGCCACTTCTAAAACGATGATTTCATCTTCTTCCTTTTTGGTGGCTTCTTTCCCCTTAGCTTCAATTTCATGGATCCGGTTCCAAATGGAATCGATCCCGCCCAGAATTGCCTCTGCATTAAAGTCGGCAATTTTAGAAGTAAAGAATACTGCGTAAAACGCTGCGGGGTAATAAACCTTATAATAAGCGATTCGATAAGACATCAGCGTGTAAGCCACAGCGTGAGCTTTCGGGAACATGTACTTGATTCGTTTACAAGATTCAATGTACCATTCCGGGACGTTGTTTTCCACCATGACCGCTTCCTGTTCCTCGGTCAGCCCCTTCCCCTTACGGACGCATTCCATAATCTTGAACGACGTCTTCTTGGGAACGCCCTTCAGGATCAGATAGTTCATAATGTCGTCTCGGGTGGAAATCGCTTCTTTAATTGTAGTAGCCCCGGTCTTAATAAAGAACTGGGCGTTGTTGATCCACACATCAGTCCCGTGGGAGAACCCGGAGATTCGTACCAGGTCCGCGAAGGCCTGGGGCGTGGTATCGTCCAGCATCTGACGTGTGAACTTGGTACCGAATTCGGGAATCCCGAAGGTACCGTGCTTAAATTTATAATCGGGAATTTTGATATCCAGTCCCTCGATCCCCAGGAAAATCCCCATGACCTTCTTGTCACCCATGGCTAAGTCCATGGGGTCCAGGCCTGTGATGTCCTGCAACTGACGGATCTGGGACGGAACATCATGACCCAGAATATCCAGCTTCAGAAGGTTCTGGTCGATGGAGTGATAATCATAATGGGTCGTAATGATGTCCGTGTTCATATCGTTGGCCGGATGTTGGACCGGACAGAACTCGTAAATTTCGTGGTCACGAGGAACGATAATAACACCGCCAGGGTGCTGACCGGTGGTACGCCGTACGCCGGTACATCCCTGAGCCAGACGTTCTTCTTCCCACTTGCTTACTGACGTTCCGCGGTCTTCGTAGAAATGCTTTACATAACCGAAAGCCGTTTTCTCCGCAACGGTACCAATGGTCCCCGCACGGAATACATTTTCACGTCCGAAAATTTCTTCAACAAATTTGTGAGCCCGCGGCTGATATTCACCAGCGAAGTTCAAGTCGATATCAGGTTCCTTATCCCCGTCGAATCCCAGGAAGGTTTCGAACGGAATATTATATCCTTCCCGTCTCATGGGCGTTCCGCACAGCGGACACACCTTTTCCGGCATGTCACATCCGCAGTCGTAACTCCCGTCCTCGATGAATTCGTGATATCTCTGGCCCGGGATCCCTTCCATGGAACATTCCTTATTGGGACACAGATAGTGCGGCGGAAGCGGATTTACCTCCGTGATCCCGCCCATGGTGGCCGCGAACGAAGATCCTACCGATCCTCGCGAACCAACCAGATAGCCGTCGGACAGAGATTTCTGCACCAAAAGCTCCGCCGAAACGTACATCACGGCGTATCCGTTGGAAATAATGGAGTTCAGCTCCTTCAAAAGACGGGTCTCTACCAGCTCTGGTAAGGGATCGCCATACATTTCCTTGGCAGTCTCCATACAGCGGTTTCTCAGTCGGTCCTCTGCACCGTCGATCTTTGGCGGGAACTTTCCTTCCGGAACGGGTAAGATTCTGTCCACGGAATCCGCTACAGCGTTTGGTCCTTCGATGACTACCTGACGAGCCACTTCTTCGCCCAGATACGCGAACTCTTCCAGCATTTCCTCCGTAGTTCTCAGATACAGCCCTGTACCGTCTTCCACGTCCTTGAAGCCCTGGCCTGCCATCAGGATCTGACGGTAGATCGCGTGTTCCGGTTCCGCGTAGTGGGCGTCACAAGTGGCAACCACAGGCTTCGCCTGTTTCTTCCCAAGCGCCACGATCTTCCGGTTGATTTCCTTCAATTCCTCTTCGCCGG
Source organism: Bacillota bacterium (assembly GCA_017472365.1). GTDB lineage: Bacteria > Bacillota > Clostridia > Peptostreptococcales > Anaerovoracaceae > RGIG446. Next base: position 4,941 of record JAFUQN010000020.1, on the reverse strand, counting down.
ACACGCGGCCCTTGTCGATAAGGAACTTATTGTTGGACAGCGGTTGGATTTCAAAATAGTCGTAGAGCGAAGCGATTTTCTCAATTTCCTCATCGGACTTGTGATCCAGAATCGCACGGTAAATCTGTCCTGCCTCACAGGCAGAACCGATGATCAGACCTTCCCTGTGCTCCAGTAATACAGACTTGGGAATTCGCGGTCTCTTATAGAAATATTCCAAATGAGATTTGGAAACTAACTTATAAATATTCTTTAAGCCCTCCTGGGTTCTGGCCAGGATGATGATATGATTGGTATCCTTACTTTTATAGTCGATCACATTTCCGGATATGGTCTTTTCCATCTCAGCCAAAACGCTGGTTCCTTTTTCCTCCAGCATTTCGAACATCTTGACCATGATTCCGGCGCAGGCTTTGGCATCGTCCACCGCTCTGTGATGATTTTCCAAAGCGACTCCCAAAGCATCACAGACCAGGTTCAGTTTGTGACGTTTCAGTTGCTTCAGCATAGTTCGTGCCCTATAGAGCGTGTCCACCTTAGCGTTAGTTAACTCGCGGCCGCGTCGAGACGCAGCCATCTTCACAAAAGCCACGTCAAAATCAGCGTTGTGGGCCACCAGCGGAAGATCCCCAATCCAGGTCATAAAGTCTTCAAAAATATCATCCAGTGTCGGTGCATCAGCCACCATAGAATCATCGATTCCAGTCAGTTCGGTCACCTTTTCCGGAATATGGCCACAAGCCGGCTTAACGAAGGTCATGAATTCATCCACGACTTCTTTATTCTTCACCTTGACCGCACCGATTTCAATGATTTCACAATCCACAGGAGACAAACCAGTGGTTTCCAGGTCAAAGACCACATATTCGTCCTCTGTAGTCAGACCGGCCGGCATCTGCGAACCGGTATCCCCGTCATCCACCAGATAGCCTTCCACACCGTAAATGATCTTCAAATCCGACTTTTTCGCTGCTTTCGCTGCGTCGGGGAAGGCCTGAACAACACCGTGGTCCGTAATGGCGATGGCCTTGTGTCCCCAGGCGATGGCTGTTTTCACCAGATCTCCCACTTCCATCAGACCATCCATGGCGCTCATCTTCGTGTGGGCGTGAAGTTCTACGCGCTTTTCTTCCGCCGTGTCTTTTCTGGCTTCTTTCGTGATCTTTTCGATATCGCGTGCCATAAGAACTGCCACGTGTTCGAATTTATCCACTTCCATATCACCGCGAACACGGATCCATGTTCCTTTCTTCGCACTGATGTGTTCTTCGATATCCGCAAACTTCTTGTCGCCCACAAACATCTTTATACAGAGTGAATCTGTCTCGTCGGTGATCAGCATCGTCACCAGGAACTTGCTGTTCTTCAGTTCGCGGCTTTCCATTTTGAATACACGGCCTTCCACGATGACATTTCCACTGTCGGCATTGACCTCCTTCATGGGTCTCGTTTCACCAGAGATTGGTTTTCCCATGATGCGGTTTCCTTCCACCGGCGTATATGCGTCGCGACGCTTAAAACCGCCTCCGCCGTTTCCACCGGACCAGCCGCCGCCTCCGCCGCCATTGTTCCATCCACCGCCGTTTCCACTTCCGCCGGCAGTCTCCTTCGGACGACTGGCCGCAGCCACTTCCGCCTGGGCGATTGCCGCTTTTACTGCGGACAGTTCCTGAGCGTCCTGCTGTTCCTTTTCCTTCTGGACCTCCTGGTACTGTTCCACGTTATTTCGGAACTGACAAGTGGTCGCCAGACCAAAGTCTCGCGCCAAAATCTTCTCAAACAATCCCGCAACTTTTTTATTTAACTGATATGCCGCAGAATCTCCCAGTACGGGAATGGTAATTACTCGTTCTTCATATTCCACACCGTCATTCTGGATGGTTCTCGTCATATGGGCATACTCCCCATTGACCTCCGCGATCATGTGATCGATGGCCAGGCGGATGATTTCCTCTTCTTTCTGGAACATATCTTCATATGTAAATTTGAATTTGATGGGTCCTGCTTCCGGGAATTCCGTCGCGATCATCTCTTTGATCCGTACCACATCGGACCACGCCATGATGAAATTCATGGTCCATTCCATGACAAAAGAAAGGGTCTCACTTTCCACGTAAGCCCGTTCGATTTGATATCTATATTGTTCTCTGGGATAATTGCCCAGTGCCTGCCATTGAATGCAGCTGTCGATTTGCATAATTACAACGCCTCTTTTCTCATAATAAACCAGAATATAGTGTATCACATTTTCTGTCAAAGCGGAATCCAAAAGTTGCATTCCATCTTTTTCCATGATACAATTAAATCAACTAAATTAATTGAAATTTCCACGTTTTGAAGACGTTTTCAAAGAAAGGAGCTTTTCATGAAAAAGAAAATCCTCATCGTATCCACCGGCGGTACCATCGCCTGCTCGGAAAGCGAAAACGGTCTGGTTCCAACAGCCACCGCCGAAGCCTTTCTGGCCTATCTTCCGGATCGCATGACCGGTGATTTCGATATATCCCTGTTGGATCTGTTTCAGCTGGATAGCTCCTCTATCAGACCCGTTCACTGGATCCAGATGGCCGAAGCGATCCGCAGCCGTTACGATGAATTCGATGGTTTTCTGATTACCCACGGAACAGACACCATGGCGTATTCCGCATCCGCTTTGAGCTTCTTACTGGCCGGTGCCAGAAAGCCCATCGTTCTCACCGGTGCACAGCTTCCAGCTGACGTCCCCGGTTCGGATGGCCCCGCCAATCTGAAAACAGCGTTTCAATCCTTCTATACCGGTTTCACCGGTGTTATGATCGCTTTCTGCGGCCAGCTGATCAGAGGATGCAGATCTTCCAAACTGCGTACCCACAGCTTCAACGCCTTTGAAAGCATCAACGTTCCTCCACTGATGGATTTCTCCAGTAACGACCACGGATATCAGCCGCCGGAACAGGAACCGGCACCTGTCTCCGCCGAGGAATTATTCGGAACGGAACCATTTAAAATCGATAGCCGTGTCGGACTTTTAAAAATCTATCCGGGAATGCCGCCGGCGCTTCTGACCTCCATGGCCCAGTTGGGTTACCGCGGTCTCGTGATCGAGCTGTTCGGAATCGGAAACTTCCCCACGGAAGAACCTGCTCTGATGGACGCTCTCCATACGCTGGCTGAACGCGGAATGATCATTGTCACCAAGAGCCAGTGTACGTATGAACCCAGCGATTCCGACGTGTATGCCGCCGGTCGTCAGCTGTCAGGTGTCCGTCCCATCTCTGCGAAAGATATGACCACGGAAGCTGCCATGACAAAGCTCATGTGGGCTCTCGGGAAAACAAGTCAGCCGGAACAGATCCGCCACCTGTTCTCCCAGAATGTCGCCGGAGAAATCTCTTTGTAATCCTAATACTGACTCAAGTTTTTCAACACCCCGTAAAAGGATTTGTACGGGGTGTTAATTTTTTGTATATTTAATTTACAAACCCTTTTTATGTTCCGAACCTTTGTTATAATAGTTTTTATGAAATATTCTTAATTTAATTAAGTGAGGTATGGTTATGGAAAAGAAAAGAAAATTATCACTGCCGGCTCAAATTTTTATCGGTATGTTTGCTGGTATCGTACTGGGGTATTTCCTGATCGGTCACGGTGATTTCACCACCACATGGATCAAACCCATCGGCACCATCTACATCAACCTGTTGAAATTCCTTGTAGTTCCGGTGGTACTGTTCTCCATCTGCGACGGTGTTATCTCTCTGAAGGACCTGAAGCGTGTCGGCAGCGTTGGTTTAAAGACATTCGTATATTACATGTTCACCACCGCGCTGGCTGTTGTGATCGGTCTGGTTCTGGCCAATGCATTCTCCGGTTTCTTCGCCCCCCTGCCCAGTGCAGAATTGGGTGCTCTGGAATATGAAGCCAAGACCTCTCCCAGCATCATGCAGGTCATCGTAAATATTTTCCCGGATAACCTGTTCAAACCCATGGTTAATGCGGATATGCTTCCTGTTATCGTGATCTCTATCCTGTTCGGCGCAGGTATCCTGGCTGCCGGTGAAAAAGGAGAAAAAATCGGCGAACTGGTCAACTGCATGCAGGAAGTCGTAATGAATGTTATGATGATGATCATCAAGATCACTCCCATTGGTGTATTCTGCTTAATGACCGACGTAGTTGCTGTTAACGGTGCTTCCGTCATCGGCCGTCTGGCTCTGGTCATCGGTGTTGCTTACATGGGTTACATTCTCCACGTTGTTATCGTATACGGCCTCAGCGTAAAGTTCCTGGCTGGCATGAGCCCGATCGCATTCTTCAAGGTTCTGGCTCCCGCGATGATCTGTGCGTTTACCACCACTTCTTCTAACGCAACCCTGCCGCTGAACATCGAGTGCTGCAACAAAATGGGTGCAGAACCGGAAATCTCTTCCTTTGTTCTTCCTCTGGGTGCAACCATCAACATGGACGGTACCGCAATCTATCAGGCAGTAGCCACCATCTTTATCGCATGCTGCTACTCCATCGATCTGACTTTGGCTGACATGGCTATGGTCGTTCTGACTGCTACCCTGGCTTCCGTTGGTACTGCAGGTGTATCCGGTGCCGGCATGATCATGCTGGCCATGGTTTTGACCACCATCGGTATCCCCGTAGAAGGTATCGCCATCATCGCTGGTGTCGACAAGATCTTCGACATGGGTCGTACCTGTCTGAACATCACTGGCGACGCTACCTGCGCACTGTTCATTTCCAGACTGGAAAAGAATAAGAAAGCCGCTGCATCGAAGGCCGCTTAGTCAAAAAGAAATTGTAAAAATACATATTAAAAAGAATCCCGTGTTCAGAAGAACACGGGATTCTTTTGTTGCATCCATTTTTTCAAAATACATCAATTTTTTAATATTTTCTTAGCATTTTTGTCAAAATCGGTTTTCTTAACCTTTGCTTATGTTATAATAGTTT
>JAFUQN010000001.1 GCA_017472365.1 Bacillota bacterium | reverse complement strand
TTTTTTTCCTTCCGGCAGCCGCTTTTCGATGGTTAGATTATTGGCTACCAACGTTAGTATAGCATAACTCCCCTGAGCTTGTCATCTACTTTTTTCCCTTTTTTCGAACTTTTTGGTTAAAAATTAGCTTCAATTGCCCCCAGGGAGCCACATCGTAAGGTTCAGGGGCAAATTCACCGAATATCTGCCCCTTTTTAAAAATCTTGTTCTGGTTCTTTCAAAGCCAATGAACCATGTCATGTGAAATAATTATCATATTGATCCGATATATTAAGAGAAATAAAACGCCCCCGATTCTCCGATATCTATGATATAATACCCATATATCACTTTAAGGAGGCGCCCCATGCCCAAAAGTATGAATCAAAAACTGAAGCTCCTGTATCTTTTGAAGATCCTTTCCGAAGAAACCGATGAAACCCACGGTCTCTCCCTGAAAGAAATCTCCGAAAAACTGGAGCTCTACGATATCAAAGCTGACCGCAAGACCCTGTACCAGGATTTCGAAGATCTGCGCACCTTTGGCGCAGACATCATCAGCGAGCACGAAGGCCGAAACGTCCTCTACTCCCTGGTCTCCCGGGACTTCGAACTGGCCGAACTGAAGCTTCTGGTTGACTCTGTCCAGTCCGCCAAGTTCATCACTGAAAAGAAATCCCGCCAGCTGATCAAAAAGCTGGAAACTCTCGTCTCCCGCCATGAGGCAACGCAATTGACTCGCCAGGTTATCATCTCCGGCCGGGTAAAAACCATGAACGAGAGTATCTATTACAACGTGGATAAGATCCATTCCGCGATCTCGCGGAATTGCCGGATCCAGTTCCAGTATTTCCAGTGGAACGTGGACAAGGAAATGGAACTTCGCCACGGTGGAAAGTTCTACAACGTCAGCCCCTGGGCCCTGATCTGGGACAACGAAAACTATTATCTGGTTGGCTACGATTCCGAGGATCAGAAGATCAAGCACTTCCGTGTGGACAAGATGCTGAAGATTTTCTTGAAAGAGACTGAACTGCGCGAAGGCCGTGATTCCTTCGATAAAAGCCAGTTAGCGGACTACTCCACTCAGCACTTTGGGATGTACGGCGGCGATCTGCAATACGTCACTATCGAAGCGGAAAATTATCTGGCCGGCGTTTTCCTTGACCGTTTCGGAAAGGACATCATTCTCTCCAAGGCCAGTCCCTCCCGCTTCACCCTCACCACAAAAGTTGAGGTTTCCGGTCAGTTCCTGGGCTGGATCATCGGCCTCGGCTCCGGCGTAAAAATCACCGGACCGGAAAACGTGGTCAATCGAATGTGCAGCGAAGCAAAGCGACTCAGCGAACTATACCCGGAGGTTTAAAGCATGGCTCTCACATTAAATGATAAACTGGTGGTAGGGATTTCCTCCCGCGCCCTCTTCGACCTGGAAGAAGAAAACCAGATCTTCGAAACCCAGGGGCTTGAGGAATATTCCAAGTACCAAATCGAAAATGAACATAAAATTTTAAAGCCCGGTACGGCTTTTCCCCTGGTAAAGGCCCTTCACAATCTGAATAAGGATGGAAACTACCTGACCGAGATCATCATCATGTCGAAGAACAGCGCCGACACCAGCCTGCGCATCTTCAACTCCATCGAGCACTACGGCCTGGACATCAGTCGCGCTGCTCTGGTGGGCGGCAACCCCATCGCCCCCTATCTGAATGCCTTCAAAACCGACCTGTTCTTATCGGCCGACGAAAAGGACGTTCAGGAGGCAATCAACGCCAACATCGCTGCCGGTCTGATCTGTTCTCACTCCAACCTGCCCATCGATCCGGACAAGACCATCGATCAGATCCGCATCGCCTTCGACGGAGATGCCGTCATTTTCTCCGACGAATCGGAACGGATTTATCAGGCCGAAGGCCTCGAAGCCTTCTCGGCTCACGAACAGGCCAACGCCCAGAATCCCCTTCCGGAAGGACCCTTTGCCAAGCTTTTAAAGCTGATTTCCATGATCCAGACCGGATTCCCCGACAAAGAAACCGCGCCCATCCGGACGGCTCTCGTGACTGCACGATCCGCCCCGGCCCATGAACGGGTGGTTCGTACCCTGCGCGCCTGGAACGTCCGCATCGACGAAGCCTTCTTCCTGGGTGGGATCGAAAAGAGCGAGATCCTCAAAGCCTTCGATGCCAATATCTTCTTTGACGATCAGCAGGTCCACACCGACCGCGCCTCCAAATTCGTTCCCTCTGCACGGGTTCCATACAAAAACTCAGAGGAATAATGACACAAAAACGCCGCAAGGTTTTGACACCCTGCGGCGTTTCGCATTTCACGATTATTCTGCCCAAACCACATCGTAGTTCCAGGTGGCGATCCCACCGAACTCATAAATGTTCGTATACCCCAGATCAACCAGCGCTTTTGAGGCTGTCTTACTGCGGTTTCCCGTCCGACAATAGACCAAAACCACCGAATCCTTTTCCGGGATCACCTGCGCAGCGCTTTCTTCATCGATCTCGCCCACCGGAAGCAGTACCGCATCCTTAATGTGGACTTCATCGTATTCGTGCTGTTCACGAACATCCAGGATAATGACCCCGCCTTCATCCATCATGGCTTTCGCTTCATCCTGAAAGATCCGGGTATATCCCAAATCCTCATAATCAAATCCCTTGGCCGTTCCGTCGGATGTCAGCGCCCCATATCCCGCCAGGGCAATCACCGCGCACAGCGCGATTGCCAGAACACCGATCGTACGTTTCTTCATAGGCTATCCCTCCCCGTTCAGATACTTCAAAATCTCCTCTGCATTGGTATCCGGCTTCACCTTGGGCATCACGTGTTCGATCACGCCCTCTTCGTCGATGACATAGGTGGTACGAACCACACCCATACTCACCTTTCCGTAAAGCTTCTTTTCCTTTCAGACATCGTACGCCTGGATCGCCAAAATAACGCTCTCCATATGATACCATATCAGCGCCATCTGTCGCTCATACTGGGGCCACTGCTTCCTCACGCGTTCCATCAACGGATAAACGTAGTCCTCCGTCTCACGGATATACTCCGCTATCTTTTCTCTGGAAAATCCTTCAGCCATCCCAGACACGTTGTTGCATCGATCCAGGATCTTCACCAGCGTCGCGATCTCATGTTCTCCAATGGCGCCAAAATATTTCGCTGCATTCTCCGGCTGGTGATAATCCACACCTTCTACCTTCGTCACCAAAGCAACCGCCTCGCGCGCCCGCGCGCTCGTCGGTAACGTCTGCACAGGGATTCCGCAGTCCTCACACACATCGTGAAGCAGCGTTGCCGCAATTAGCTCATCGTCATCGAGGCCCAACGCGACAGCGTGAGTTGCCGCTTGAAGGGGATGGATGATATACGGTGCAGGATGTTTTCCCTTGCGAAACTGCCCCTTGTGCATTTCTTTCGCATAAGGAAGAGCCTTCAGCGTCCACTGCATGTCCTTCGCCTCTGCATATTCCTTCAGTTTACGATACAATTCCTGTTCCATGGTTCGTCCCCTGACCTATTTTTCCCCGTTCAGATACTTCAGGATCTCTTCCGCATTGGTGTCCGGCTTGACCTTCGGCATCACATATTCGATGACACCTTCTTCGTCGATGACATAGGTGGTGCGAACGACACCCATGCTTACCTTTCCGTAGAGCTTCTTTTCTTTCCAGACATCGTAAGCCTGGATTGCCTGTAATTCCGGGTCGGATAACAGAACGAACGGAAGCTCATACTTAGTCGCAAAGTTCTGGTGGGACTTCACTGAGTCCTTACTGATTCCGATCACTTCCACGCCCATTTCTTTATATACATCATACGCCCCCGCAAACGCACAAGCCTGCTTCGTGCATCCCGGAGTACTGTCCTTCGGATAGAAATACAATACGACTTTCTTTCCCTTA
>JAFUQN010000019.1 GCA_017472365.1 Bacillota bacterium | reverse complement strand
GGAGTTACATCCAACCAAGTATTCAGAAGAGTTAGTTAAGAATATGGAAGAGAACGGTTCCAAGGCATACCTGGTTAAAACCTGTTTGAATGGTACTGGAAAGAGTATATCCATCAAAGATACTCGTGGTATCATCGATGCTATCCTGGACGGCTCCATCGAAAAGGCTGACACCAAGGTAGTTCCGCTGTTCAACCTGACCGTTCCCACCGCTCTGCCTGGCGTAGACTCCGGAATCTTAGATCCCAGAGATACATACGCTGACGCTGCTGACTGGGAAGTTAAGGCACAGGATCTGGCTGACCGCTTCGTGAAGAACTTCGTGAAGTACACCGGCAACGAAGCTGGTAAGGCTCTGGTTGCTGCTGGTCCTCAGCTGTAATTCAAAAACATAAAGACCGTTCACAGATCGTGAACGGTCTTTTTTATGCAATTATTGCATCTTTCGGTTTCTTTTATTTTCGTACATGCGTTTATCTGCTTCTTTCAGCATTTCCGCATAGCTCCTTCCTTCTTCCAGAAGGCTGTATCCAATGGAGAATTTCAGTGGAACGATCAGACGTCCGCCCAGGAACGCCGTACTGTGATTCTGTCTGTATTTCAGATTTTCGATTTCATCCAGAACCGCTTTATCACTGTCAAATCCGTAAATAAATAATACGAATTCATCTCCACCGTGTCGCCCAACTACATACTTTTCACGGCTGAATGTGATTCGCTGAGCAACTTTCTGAAGATAGACGTCACCGGCTTCGTGGCCATACTGGTCATTGATTTCCTTCAGTCCGTCCGCATCGATCATGATCAGGGCTCCGCAGCCCATTTCTTCCGGTGCGCTGAACAACTCTTCCAACCGGTGTTCCAACCCGCGTCTGTTATACAGCCCAGTCAGCAGATCAATATCGCGCTCTGTTTCGATCCTGCGTCTCCGCATCACTTCCGAAGTCACATCCTGTACAATTCCCAGAATCACATTATTTCTGACAACTTCTTCAATCTTGACGTAGATTTCTTTTCCTCTTCCAATACAATAGACATCTTCTTCGCCCATCAATGCGCTTCGTCTCAAATGTCCAATGTATTCTTTAAACAATATATGATCCGCAGTCAGGCGCTGTGTTTCTTCTGCAGTAAATCCAAGAATCTTGGGAACATACTCTGTAAAGCGCACCTGCTTGATCTGTTCATTATATTCGTAAACGCCGACGCGCAGATTGGTCTGATTCAGAACGTAAGACATCTTTTCCGTACTGTCCTGAAGGCTGTGCACCATCTCGTTGATGTAGCCACTAAGTTCAAAAAACTCGAGACTGGAATGGACGTCCACCTTTTCATCCAGCTTTCCGGCAGTGATATCTTCCAGTTTATCGTTGATCCGGTGGATCTCGTCCACCACATAGGTATTCAGGTAATTACCGATCATCATAACGAGAATGATCGCAACCAGAATCGTACAAACAGCCAGCCCGATCATATCCGCAGGAACGTCCGAATACAGATTCTGATTTGTGATGATTCTTCCAACCAGATTTCCATCGATTTCAGTGAATACACAGAACGAATCCGTTCCATTTACGTTTTGATGAAAACCATCGCTATCGGAAAGGATCGTATTCAGATCCAGACCTACAGAAGCCGCAGATTCACCCACACTTTCCAAATTCGTCGAACCTTTGATCACGCCGGTTTCTTTGTCAATCGCATAGTAATCAACGCTGGGATTAACGCGGAGAAGCGCCAAAACATGGGAAATCTCGTTCTTTTCCGTCACCTTCATCATGGTTTCGGCCTTCATTCCTACCTGTACGATGTAGTCACCGGTACCACTCCACACAGCAGCATATTGGAACATTTCTCCATGCGCCGTATTGGGCATAGCGTCCTGGATCAACTGCAGTGTTTTATCTTCCAGCATCGGTTTAAAGAATCGCATCTGTTCCCCTGAATCAAAGGTCATACCGAAGGATGCCGGGATTGTCCCCGAAAACAGCGTCCCCGTTTCGTCAAAGAAATGGATTTCATCCACATCTGTGAATTCCGCCATCGTTCTGATTTCATTCAGGTCATTCAACCGTTCCGGATGATGTTCCACCATATAAGCGATCTCATTGGCGCTATGGATCGACCGTTCACGGAAATCCTTCATGAGAAGGTCGATTTCCCGCTGGTTTTCATCCATGATCTGTTCGATTCGCTGGAATGTGGCTTCCGCATTTTCCACGGCCTGTCTCTGCTCATTAAAAACGGAAGCAAGAACGCTGATCGCAATCAGAATGACCACCATAATGCATACAATAGTCCACAGATACTGATATACTTTCGTTTTGATTTTAGGCATAGTATCATCTCTTTTCACACTTTCGGCGAGTTCACTCCAACATCGCCGGACACACATCTATTACCATTTTAACAAACCTTCTAGTTAAGTCAAACGATTCACCCGCATTTATCGACTATATTTTACGATTTTTGTCAGCCATTTCGCATTATTATCGATATTGTTAGAATTACAAAGTCCTTTCTGACTTGTACAAAATGATACTCCTGATATGATGATACAAAAAGTAAGCCCGTTCACCGAAGTGAACGGGCAGTTTTGTAAAACGATTCGATTTTTACTTCTTATATACCAACTCGCCGCCGATATACGTTTCTAACGCCTGGATATCCTTGATTTCCATGGCAGGACATTCCATGATATCTTAGTCGATGATAACAAAGTCAGCCAGCTTACCGGCTTCAATGGATCCCTTCAGGTTTTCTTCAAAACCTCCGTAAGCCGCCCAAATGGTGTAGGATTTCAGTGCTTCCATACGGGTCATGGCTTCTTCCGGATACCAACCGCCTTCCGGTTCGCCGAATTCATCCATACGGGTCACAGCACAATACATGCTCATATAGGGGTTACAGCTTTCCACCGGACAGTCAGTTCCGTTGGGGATCACATTCCCCTGATCGATCATCGTTCTCCACGCATACGCATATTTCACACGATCACCGATGCGGGCTTCTGCCACGTTTTTATCCGTATGGAGGAAGATGGTCTGGAATGTGGGAATGACTCCCAGTTCTTTGAATCTGGCAATATCATCCGGCTGTAAAATCTGTGCATGTTCGATTCTGTGGCGGTGATCCGGATTGGGGATCATCTTCAAAACCTTTTCAAAGCTGTTCAGTGCCTGACGGTTAGCCGCGTCGCCGATGCCGTGGTAACAGATCTGGAATCCGCGTTTATGGGCTTCGTAACATACAGCGTCCCACTGCTCGTCGGTCCACTTTCCGTCGCCCTTGTGGCCCGGTCTGTCGTTATAGTCGTCCACCATCCATGCGCTTCTTGCTCCCAGAGAGCCGTCACCGGAGATCTTGTAGCCACGGACAGTCATACGGTTATCGTACATACCGATGCGGATTCCGCCTTCCAGGTATTCCATGGACTTTTCATACATTTCATCGTACCACGGTCTTCCTGGAACTCGCAGTGTATTGTAGGTACGGACCTTCATACGGCCATCCTTATATAAACCTTCTCTGATTTCCAGATCGTGGGGTGATGCACCCATATCGTGAACGGATGTCAGACCGAACTTCAGGAATTCGTCCTGAGCCAGAAGATTGATCTTTTTCTGATCCTCATCATCATAAACCGGAACTTTCTTCATGAATAAGTCCTGCGCCTGGTCCGTTACGACTCCGCGAATGGAACCATCTTCATTTTTGATGATTTCACCGCCGGGCGGATTGGGAGTTTCTTCAGTAATTCCAACGAGTTCAATCGCCTTGGAATTCACCCAGCTCATGTGACCACAGCCTCTGTTCAGGAATACAGGAACATCGGGAGCCACCTGGTCCAGTTCTTCTTTCGTCGGAAAACCGGGATCGTCCCACTTATCATTGATCCAACCCCAGCCCTGGATCCATTTCCCCGGTTCGAGATTCTGAGCCTTTTCTTTTACCAGTGTCAGAATTTCTTTTTTATCCATTCCATGGAGATCCAGCTGCATCTTGATGGTACCGGTATGAACCACGTGCAGATGCGTATCGATCAGCCCCGGAACGACAACCTGGCCTTTTAGATCGACCTTTTCCGTAGCTTCATCGCACAGCGCCATCATTTCTTCATCGCTGCCCACGGCCATAAAACGGCCGTCGAAAATGCAAAACGCGGTCTGCACCGATTCGTTGGAATCCACAGTGTAAACTTTTCCGTTATAAAACATCTTTTCTACTCTTTGCATCATCGGACCCTCCTTTATGCAAATATTCAAACTACTCTGATTTCATTGTATCATGTCTCAATGAAAACACAATAGATTACAGATGTTTTTCCAGACGCTTCAGTGCTTCCTCCAGCGTCGCTCTCGTACACGCACAGTTCAGACGCATGTGATCCAGACAATCCGGATCGAATTCCCAACCATCGCAGAGATCCACCTTACATTCTTGTACCAAAAATCTCCGCAATTCCTCTCCACGCAGGGAAATCTTTGAAAAATCCAGCCATAACAAATAGGTCCCTTCCGGTACATAGGTGGAGATACAGGGAATGTGTTCACGAATGTAATCCACCGCATAGTTCAGATTTGCAGTCAGATAGTCATTCACCTGATTCAGCCATTCCTCACAGCGTGGATTGGAATACAGTGTTTCCACCGCCAGCGTACCGAATACATTATCCAGATTCATAGCCCAATGATTCAGCTTCGTCCGGAATTTCTTCATAACTTCACGGTTGGGGATCAGAACCGAAGCTGTCATCAATCCAGCCACATTGAATGTCTTATTGGGCGACATCAAAGTGGCGCTCAACTGCTCCATTCCCGGGATCTTTCCCATGGGAGTATGTTTTACATTCCCTCGTACAATATCACAGTGAACCTCATCAGAAATCACAAAAACACCGTGTTTTCGACAGATTTCTCCAAATGCCGTCAACTCTTCCAGACTCCACACGCGCCCCACCGGGTTGTGGGGAGAACAGAATAGAGCCAGGCGAATTCCCTTTTCCACTACGATCCTCTCAAAAGCGTCCAGATCCAGTTTCCAATCGCCGCAGGCGGTTGCCGGAGTATGATCACACAGCAGCGGCGCCGTCACCAAACGGCGTCCCATGGCCTCCACTGTACCGTAAAGCGAATCGTAATTGGGCATAAAGGCAAACACCGGGTCCCCCGGTTCTGTCAGCAGATCCACCAACATGCAGGCTGCCGGGATCACCCCGGGCGGACAAAAGTGAATATCCTCCGCTGTCAGTTCCCAGTCAAAACGGCGCTTCATCCAGTCCATGATAATTTCGTAGAAATTCTCTCCGCGGATCGTATATCCTAAAACTCCGTGGTCCAGCCGTTCCTGCAGAACGTCCAACAACGGCTGCGGCGACTTAAAATCCATATCCGCGGTCCACATCCCCAGAACGTCCTCCGTACCCATGTGACGTTCTTTGATGTCCCATTTGAATGAATGTGTATTTCTGCGATTGATCTGCTCATCAAAATTATATTTTGCCATCGGTTCTGACCCTCCTGCTTCCAGTAAAGTATCATCCTTTGGATTCAGTGTATCAAAAAAGCTGTTGGAATACTACTTCCAACAGCTTTTTTTGCTTTGTTCGGGAATCCGCCCGCAGGGGCGGTTGCCAGTGTCTTATTTCTTTTCTACATCGATACCGGTCTTGTGGCCGTTCAGGTCATACTTTTCCAGTTCGGTGTCAACGAAGTGCAGTTCATCAGCCAGAGTTTCGCTGGTGATGTAAGCCATGTGAGCTTCCACAGCAGCCTTAACGTCTTCGTCAGCGTTTACGGAGATCGCAATGTGGTCCATCATTTCGAAGTCCTTCTGCTTTCTCATCTGCTGTACCTTGGAAACCAGTTCACGAGCCAGACCTTCCATAGCCAGTTCCGGAGTGATGGTGGTTTCCAGGATGGTGAATACGTTGTTTTCCATGGCAACGGTGAAGCCTTCCTTCGCGGAGATTCTGGTGTCCACCAGTTCCTTGGTGATTTCAACCAGTTCACCGTTGATATCCAGAGCGTACTTACCTTCTGCTTCCAGAGCGTTGACAACTTCCTTGGCATCAGCCTTAGCCAGAGCGCCGCCGAATGCCTTGATCTTAGCTCCCAGTACAGGACCGGCAACCTTGAAGTTCGGCTTCAGGGTGTAGTTCATGAAGCTGTCCAGCTTGGATTCGAAGACAACTTCCTTCACGTTCAGTTCTTCCTTGATCAGGTCGGTCATGTCACCGATCATAGCTTCGTACTTACCATCCACCATGATTTCGGACAGCGGCTGACGAACCTTGATTCTTTCCTTTTCACGAGTACCGCGGCCCAGAGTAACGATGGCTCTTACCAGGTCCATCTTTTCTTCTACAGCGGCATCGATCAGGCTTTCATCAGCCTTCGGGAAGAATGCTAAGTGAACGGAGTCTTCTCCGGTCAGCTTGGTGTAGATTTCATCGGAGATGAAGGGTGCGAAGGGTGCGATCAGCTTGGATACGCCAACCATGATTTCATAGGTGGTAGCGTATACAGACTTCTTATCTTCGGTCATTTCTTCTGCGTAGAAACGACGTCTTGCGCGACGGATGTACCAGTTGGACAGGTCTTCGGAAACGAATTCCTGGATCTTACGAACGGACTTCATGTGGTCGTAACGATCCATTTCTTCGGTCACTTCCTTCACCAGCTTGTTGTACTTGGACAGGATCCAACGATCCAGTTCCGGTCTCTTTGCATAGTCAACAACGCACTGAGCCGGATCCATATCGTCCATGTTGGAGTACAGAACGAAGAAGTTATATACGTTCTTCAGAGTACCGAAGAACTTGGACTGAGTATCGATCAGGTCGTCTTCATTGAACTTGGTCGGAGACCATGCCGGAGAGGTGGACAGCAGGTACCATCTGGTAGCGTCTGCGCCGTACTTGTCGAACAGGTTGAACGGGTCAACGGTGTTACCTCTGGACTTGGACATCTTCTTACCTTCCTTGTCCAGGATCAGGTCATTTACCAGTACATTCTTGTAGGGAGCCTGGCCCTTGATGAAGGTGGAGATCGCCATCAGAGAGTAGAACCAGCCACGGGTCTGGTCGATCCCTTCGCAGATGAAGTCTGCGGGGAACAGAGTACCGTTGTCTACCAGTTCTTTGTTTTCAAACGGATAGTGCCACTGAGCGAAGGGCATTGCACCGGAGTCGAACCAGCAGTCCATAACTTCCGGAATTCTGCTCATGGTCTTTCCGCAAACCGGACACTTGATGTGCACTTCGTCTACATACGGGCGATGCAGTTCGATGGTGTCATCGATGTCTTCGATGGCCTTTTCTGCCAGTTCTGCTCTGGAACCGATGGATTCCAGGTGACCGCATTCGCATCTCCAGATATTGATCGGAGTACCCCAGTAACGGTTACGGGAGATTGCCCAGTCCTTAACTTCCGCCAGCCAGTTTCCAAAACGGCCTTCGCCGACGAATTCGGGGAACCAGTTTACACCGTTGTTGTTTTCCACCAGCTGATCCTTCAGCTTGGTCATTTCGATATACCAGGAGGGCTTAGCATAGTAGATCAGAGGAGTACCGCATCTCCAGCAGTGCGGATAGTTGTGTTCCATCTTTTCCTTAGCCCAGATCTTATTTTCAGAAGCCAGCCACTTGATGATTTCCACATCCAGACCATCTTCCATTACGAAGTGACCCTTCCAGGGAGTATCGGTGTACTTACCTTCTTCATCAACGGGGTTAACAACCGGCAGGTCATAACGACGGCCGGTCTGATAGTCGTCTTCACCGAACGCAGGAGCGGTATGAACGATACCGGTACCGTCTTCGATGGTAACGTAGTCAGCGCAAGTTACGAAGAATGCCTTCTTATCGGGCTTGATGAAGGGCATCAGCTGTTCGTATTCCATGTATTCCAGGTCCTTACCCTTCATTTCTTCTACGACAGTGTAACCTTCTTCGCCGCCTTCATGGGACTTACCCAGGATCTTGTCAGCCAGAACCTTAGCGACATAGTAATATTCGCCGTCCTTCTTTGCCTTGATGTAGTCCACGTCGGGACCTACGGTCAGAGCAACGTTGGAAGCCAGAGTCCAGGGAGTGGTGGTCCAAGCCAGGAAGTACTCGTTATCGGTACCCTTCTTCTTGAACTTCGCGGTAATGGTGGTAACCTTAACTTCCTTGTAGCCCTGAGCTACTTCGTGGGAAGCCAGACCGGTACCGCAGCGGGGGCAGTACGGCAGGATCTTGTGTCCTTCGTAGATCATACCAGCCTTGAAGAATTCCTTCAGGATCCACCAGCCGGATTCGATATAATCATTGTCCAGAGTGATGTAGGGGTTGTCCATATCGATCAGGTAACCCATTCTCTTGGACATTTCTCTCCACATCTTTTCATAGGTAAATACGGATTCCTTACACTTTTCGTTGAAGGGACGGATACCGTAAGTTTCGATATCCTTCTTACCGGACATCTTTAACTGCTTTTCAACTTCGATTTCTACCGGAAGACCATGGGTATCCCAACCAGCCTTACGGTTTACTGCGTAACCCTGCATAGTCTTGTAACGACATACGGAGTCCTTCAGTGTTCTTGCGATGACATGATGGATCCCCGGCTTACCGTTAGCGGTAGGCGGACCTTCGAAGAATACGAAAGAGGGCATTCCTTCTCTCGTGGTTACGCACTTTTCCAGCAGCTTATCTTCGACCCATTTGTCGGCCTGCTGGTTCTGCAGCTCCGCGATGGGCTGCTCAGACAGATTCTTGAACATTGTGTTTCCTTCCTCTCTTACTTGTGATCGGTGGGCATTATTGTCATAAATCGTCGGCTTTTGCTAAGCTATGACTTCGCTGTCGCTCGTCAGTCGCTAAGCAAAGTGCGACATCTGACCTACCGCCGTTCTGACTTCACTTCGCTCGTCACTCACGGGGTTAGGTCATAAAAAAATCCCCGGATTATCAAATCCAGGGACGATCATGAACCGTGGTACCACCCTGCTTACTGACAATCTTCTCCGCGTCAAAACGCCGCGGCAACCGCGCGTTCCGCGCTCCTGTCAGTCGCTCGTGTCTGTGTAACGTACAGCTTACGGATCCCGCTACTGATTTCACAGGACCAGCTCCGAAGTGATCTTCGCCTCTGTTCCGGACGCGGTACTTTCACCTACAACCGCTCTCTACTGACCTTTCCAAAGGTTACTGTCTTCATCACAGCTTTTGACATATTTTCAATGCAAATAGTTTATAAAATTCCCGGGCTTTTGTCAACCCAAAAGGCTGATTTTCAAGGAATTTCGAGAATTACAATCCGTAATACTCCGGATCATAATACAGTTCCAGTTCTCTGGACAGATCCTCCAGCTTATCGTAGTCTTCCTGACCCCACTCTCCTTCCGACAAAAGGATCTTCCGTTCGTACATCGGCTCCCAGTTTCCATCATACCAATCGTACACTTCTCCCTGCAGCGCATCAGCTCCCGGCATCCTCTGGACAATTTTTCTCACCAGAACCAAAGCATCACCTTCCCAGCGGTACAACTGATCTTCATATTCCGCACCGCTGATATGGGTATGTTCAAGGATCACTCCAAGCTCTTCCCTGGCCATGGGACTGGTCAGCCGGCCCAGAGCCTCGCTTTCCACAAACTGTCCGGCAGTTTCGTTCCACAGGAAAAACCTTCCCTCGGAATTCTGCGCACCGGCCCAGAGCCACAGATGAAAGTCCTTTGCTCCGTCAAAGTTATAATCCTCCACATGGCAGGGCGCTTCATCCGAAAAATAATATTCGTGCACGACGATCCTCTGCATCGGTTCTTTTCCCGGTCCAGGTTCGCCCTCTGCCAGATCGTAGATATCGTATGTCACGATTCCCGGGTTCGATACATCCACACCCTCGCCCGGACGATCCACCGTCACAGCCACGGCCAGCTTTTTTTCTTTTTCCGATGCTTCTCCGTAAACATCAATGATGGTTACTCCGTCGACACCCAGCTTCTCAGCCAATGCATCTTCGTTGATATTCGTAACGATATCGTTTTCTTGTCCGCCATCCTGTTCGTTCACAATAACGGAATCATCAGGCGTTTCCCCTTCCTCTGCATTTCCACAGCCGCCAAGACAAACCCCCACGCAGATCAGGAGCGAAGCGATTGCCAAAAATAATCTGTTACGATATCGTTTCACGAGTACAATCTCCTTAATTCATACAGTTCATTGTCACAGTAATCATCATTTCCTTTTCTTCCGGATTCGATTCTGCGATCATGATGGTCAGGGCCACCAATGTGTGGTCATCTATCGTTTTCTGGTCATCCTTGAACAGGACACCGTTTTTATCCAGAAAATACAGAAACATTGTCGCAGCAATTCGTTTATTTCCGTCGAGAAAACTGTGATTCTTCGTAACAAAGTATAACAGATGCGCAGCCTTCTCTTCAAGCGTAGGATATAAGTCACGACCGCCAAACGTCTGGTAAATGTTTCCGATGCTTCCTTTAAACGAATCGTCCTTTTCTCGTCCAAACAAATCCGATTTCTCACCAAACCGCATGTGCGAAATTACCTCCATACATTCTTCATAATTCAAATAATATGTGGCCTTATTTCCTTCCGGTCGCACCATCGTCTGGTGATCGTAAGCGTCTAAAAGCTCCAAAGCTTTGGCGTATTGTTCAATCACATTGAGGACCTGCCGACTGTCCAGCGAATTCTTTTTCCATTCATTTTCGTTCATCATTTGAAATACCTCCTTATTTTCTTCAACGTTTTAAAAATAAAAAAAACGTGCAAAGATGCTGCGGAATTCACCGCAATCATCCTTGCACGTTACTGCTCGTATTTAGCCAGGCCGGATTAAACGTCTCTGTCCAAAACAGAAATCTGACGGGTATTACAATCGAACACCACCCGGAACCAGCTTTCCACATGTCTGTCCCAGCGATCGGATTCGCCGTCGCAGTGGGGGTAGTTATCCGTCCAGTAGTAAATTGGTAAAAATACGGTGACGGTACTGCCGTCCGCACTGACCTCCACATCTCCGTACTGGGCGGTATGTGCGTATTTGGAAGGATCTTCAGATACCGGAAAATCCACAAAGCCCAGGAAATGTTCCTCTGCATCACAGAATTCCACATGTCCCATAGAATCCGCATACACCGAAATCTTCTCCTGTACAAAAGTGACCATCGTGGGATAGATCGAATTATAATACGGAGCTGTCAGCTTCATACGATCGGATCGGATTTTACTATCATATGTTTTGTGATCCATAAGACTTCCTCCACAAATATATTTTGACACCGATACCTGGTTGCCTCTCGCAATTACCAGCATCTATCATAATTATAAGTTATTTTTCTCTAAAAAACAATCAGCTTCCCTGCCTCGCGCTTCTGCCTTCTCATCAATTCATAAATATTTTTCGAAAACAAGAAAAAATTTTAAAAAAGTACTTGCTTTTTGTCTCAAAGTGCGGTATTCTAAATAAGTCGCTGATGCGAAACAAATAAATACAAAATCACTGAATAGTGACTTGGAGAGTTGACCGAGTGGCTAAGGAGCTCGCCTGGAAAGCGAGTAGGGTGTAACAGCCTCGTGGGTTCGAGTCCCATGCTCTCCGCCAAATAAAATACCGCTGAAATTCAGCGGTATTTTTCTTTTTGTCATGGGACTCGAACCCGGGAGGGCGCGAGTGTCATTTCAAATGTTACGCGATGCCGCCCTGCGAGTCGAAGACCCTGACCTCCCGACTTTGCCGTTTTTTTAGAGAAAACGGACCACTTCTCACCTTTTCCCTCTAATTTTTGAGACAAGTCGGTATCGCGTTCTCATTCCCAACAACGTTCTACCGTCATATTCGGCCATGGTCAACAGTTTTCTGATACAAACAATACGTACACTCCTCTTTCCATGATAAAACCCGCCATAGGCGGGCTTTATTTTTTGCTAATACAATTTATCTCTGTCAGGTATCGAAACATCACCTGCTAAGTTCTTGCCATACCGTCCACACTGAGAACCACACCGGTAATGTACGACGCTTCATCGGAAGCCAGGAACACGAACGCATTGGCAATGTCTTCCGGCTGACCCAGTCTACGCAGCGGAATCTGCTTGATCATCGGCTCGATCACTTCTTTCGGAACCGCCTTCATCATATCGGTTTCCGTGATCCCGGGCGCAACCGCGTTGACGCGGATCCCCTTCGGCCCCAGTTCTCTTGCCAGCGATACGGTCAATCCATTGACTGCGAATTTGGATGCCGGATAGGCGATACCGCTGGGCTGACCGTAGAGGCTGACCATCGAAGAAGTGGAAAGGATGACGCCGCTGCCGCGGGCGATCATACATTCACAAGCCGCACGGGTTGCATTAAAGATTCCCTTTACGTTCAAGTCCATGACCTTACTGAATGTTTCTTCCGTATATTCCACAAAGGGAGTACTTTCAGATACACCCGCATTATTCACCAGAATATCCACACAGCCGTACTTCGATGTGGCGTCGATGAACGCTTCACGAACGGATTCCAGGCTGGACAAGTCGGGACTGATACCATACACAACGCTGTCCGGGTATTTCTCCTTTAACTTGGCAACCGCCTGATCGGCGGATTCCTTCGAGCTGGCCGCCACGATGACCTTAGCGCCTTCCTGTAAAAATTTATCTGCAGTAGCAAAACCGATTCCACGACTTCCACCGGTGATGATCGCAACTTTATCCTCCAGTCTCATAACAGTACCTCCTGTCTCAAGTATTTCCAAATTTATTGTAATTCATTCGAACGTTCTTATCTGTTGTCTTTTATATACCCAGAGTTAGCACAAACTAACATTGTGATTAAATAAACGATCCGCGGCGAGTACATCCAAGAAAAATCCGCATCAGGGTTTGACGAAACCTTGTCTGCGGTATAAAATAATAATGTTAGACATCTGCGTTCTGCGACACGTCGCGGACGCCTGAAAAGGAGTATGTAATTCTATGGAACGTTTACAAGAACTGTACGAACAGCTCACCGACCTGATCCCGGAAGGTCAGCTCGATGATTATATGGCCTGCGGATGCACTGTAGGTCAGAATTATGATGCGATGGAAAAGCGTCTGTTGATCGTTGAACGGGCTCCCCAGAACGAACCCGGAGACGACTGTGATCCGAAATCCTGCGCAACCTGCGGAAGCTGCAGCGGTATCGGTGTTTCTTCTCTGAACGGCGTAAACTTGAACGGCCGCGACTTCACCGGAGCTGCCGGACGAATCGCCCACCACTTCGTGGGAGTTCCCGCCAACAAGTGGCCGGAAGCCGTTGCGAAAACCTACCTTTATAAAATTATGCCCAAGAAGGGCCGCATTTCCCGCGAAATGATGGACAAGCAGAAGAAACTCTGTGAAGATATCATCTTCGAAGAAATCCGCGCATATAACCCCACTCACGTCCTGTTCCTCACCGGATGGAGCGGTATCTGGGAATTTGACTTCCCTCTCCAGCCTCTGTTAAAGGGTGAATCCGTGGAAGCTGTCGGCGAATTTGAAAACGGTGCTCAGGCTCTGGTCAGCCGTTATGTCATTCGCGATTCCGAAGACAAGTTTGTCTCTGACATTGTAACTTCCTTCCGCACACTGGATGACATGGCAGCAGAAAAATAACAATTTGATTTATAAGCAAAGGAGAAAACCACTATGAAATACGGATATAAGACAAGCGGAACCTGCTCCCGCTACATTGAATTTGATCTGACCGACGGTATCGTCAGCGGCGTTGCTTTCCAGGGCGGTTGCAACGGTAACTTAAAGGCCATCGGTAAACTGGTGGAAGGTCAGAAAGCAGAAGATGTCATCGAACGCATCAAGGGCGTTGACTGCGGCGGCCGCGGAACTTCCTGCGGCGACCAGCTGGCTCGTGCACTGACCGCTGCATTAGAAGCAGATAACAAGTAATCGCGCGACAACCGCCTCCGGCGGTCAAAATTTCACAAAAACAAAGAAAAAATCCTCAAAGCTTGAGCTTTGAGGATTTTTGATTGCCATTTATAACGGACTTACCTGGAATTCTGTTTCCAAAATCGTTCCGATGGTTTCCACGATTTCTTCCGACATTGTCTTCCCAATCTCATGGCTGGCTCCATTGGCACTATACAAAATACCACTAGCGGGAACTAGTCCCTTAGGCTCCGGATGAATCACAGGGCGCGGAGTGAATTTCTTCCCCTGCTGATCCGGAATTCGATCCGAATGTACCAATTCCGGCCGATAGTACATCATCAGCGACGTTTCTGTTAAACTGGCATGTTCCACTTCCCATCCAGGAAAAGCGCCATCAAAGAGGATATCCAGCGTCGTTTCTTTCACCAGTTCCCACCAATTGGCAATTACTACCTTCGCATCCGGATGATTTCTGGTAAAAAGATAGGACGCTTCAGACATATAGGCCGTATTCTCAAAATGACCGCTCATCAGAAGAAATTTCCGCTTTCCCTGGCGATAAAAATCTTCAAGAATATTTTCCACCATATTGATCAGTGTAATACCATCGATAGCCGTCGTTCCAGGGAATCCCTGTCCACCGCCAGACGCAGGCTGCGAACGATAACCATAATAAACAGGCGGTGCAACTAACAGATGATACTTTTCCGATAAACGGCAACAAATCTCATACGGAATCACAAGGTCCACAATAAATGGAAGATGTGGCCCATGCTGTTCCACCGATCCTACACAAAGTGCGGTGATACAATCATCCATTTCAGCATATTCAGGCCATGTCATGTGAATCATTTCTTTATAAGCCATAGAAAACACTCTCCTTTTTCATGCTAATAATTATTATCCTTCTTCCGTTGCAGGAATTGTGCCAGCGAAATCAGACACAGAGAAAAACCGAACACGATTGCTCCCAGAGCATTAATGGTCGGTTTAATACCGCTGCGTATCACAGTGTAGATATAGACCGGTAATGTGGTCTCAAATCCACAGACAAACCAGGCAATGATGAATTCATCAAAACTGAGTGTGAACGTCATCAGTGCGGATGAAGCAATTGCAGGAAACGTCTGCGGCAACAACACGAGGAACATAGTGTAAAAATCTCCCGCACCCATATCCCAAGCGGCATCGTCCATAGTTTTGGGAATTGTCTGCATCCGAGCATTGATCATGGTCAGCGCCAACGGCGCTGTGAAGACTACATGACTAATCCATACCGTAAGTAACCCTTTGGGAATTCCTACTTTATTAAAGAAAATTAAAAGTGCTAATCCCAACAGCGTCCACGGTACCATCAGCGGAGATAAGCTTACTAATGTGAAGGGGGCTTTCAGCTTCGATTTCCAATGACGCATTCCATAAGCCCCGGTGAATCCCAGAACCACAGAAGTCAGCGAAACAGCAATCCCCACGAAAAGACTGTTGCGTAATGACGCCATGATATCTTTATTAGAAAAAATTTCATTGTACCATTTCAACGTAAATCCCTGCCAAGGAAGACTCGCAAAGCGATCCAAATTGAACGAAAAAATGATGGTCACTATAATCGGCCCCATAATAAATAAAATGCACAGGGCCATGTAGAAACGCCCCAGAATTTTGATCCCTTGGTCTCGTTTCCTCATTTTCCACTGCCTCCCATCTCTCGGTTCCCAACATTACGCAGCAACGAGATAATAGCCAGAAAGATCATAATGACTCCGATCATAACCATGGATAGTGCGGATGCCAATGCCCAATCCACATTCCACTGCACTGCATCTACGATAAGCTGCGGAAATACGATATCCATCTGCCCCCCCAGGGTTGCTGGAGAAACAAAATCTGCAAAAGCCAGAATAAAAATAAACATTAATCCATTGCACAAACCTCCGGAAGATAAAGGGAGAATGATATAGAAAAATTTCCGAAATTTCCCCGCCCCCATATCGTCAGCTGCTTCCAGAAGAGTGTCATCAATACTGTCCATCGTGTTAAACAGATTCAAAGTCATCAACGGCAACAAATAGTGAATCAATCCAATGGTTGTCGCTTTTGTGGTGTATAATATTTTCAGAGGTTCTTCAATCCACCCCAAAGCCAATAGCACCTTATTGATCACTCCTGTATTTCCCAATACAATGAACCAGGAATATGCACGAATCAGATAGCTGGTCCAAAACGGTGCAATGATCAATACCAGGAAAAAGGTACGCCAGCTGGCGGGTACCGCGTATTTCAAGACCAATGCCAATAAGTACGCCACTACTGTGGTGATCAATACGACTTTACATGTGAGAAACAATGAGTTGCACATTGCTGTCCCGTATGCCGGATTCGTAAATACTTTGATGTAATTATCCAGAGTAAAGTCATTCACAATCTGGTAATTAACCATTTTACGAAAGCTGTTTAGAATGATAAAAACCAATGGAATCATATAAAAGATTCCCAACCAGGATGCCACTGGGAAACACCACAGCGCCGAGCTTCTTTTACCGGCAAAATTCAGGCGGGAATGATGTTTTTTCATCAGAATCCGACCTCCTCATGAACTGAAATAGTCTCCATATCCTCATAAGGCAGCAACAACGCATGTTCTTTCATAAATGAAACATCCACATTATCGCCAACCTTTAGGCTAGATTTCCCACTCAGTTCTGCAAAGAGAAATTCTTCTCCACACTTTACAGTGACCTTCGTATTCAACCCTTTAAATACCTTTTCCGTGACAATCCCGGAAAAATGATAATCTCCATGGAATACAGGTTCTCCTGAATCTTTAATATGAATATATTCCGGACGGATACACAAGGCAGCATCTCCAGTAAAGGCTTTTACGGAAAACTCCCCTTCAATTTTACCCAAATTACAAGTAAAAGTTCCCTTAGTATCATGACAAACCCCACGTATCGTCACACATTCACCCAGAAAACCGGCAACAAAGAGAGAGGCTGGGTGATCATATACTTCTTCTGGCGATCCCACCTGTTCCAATTTCCCACCGCGCATAATCGCCACGCGGTCACTCATGGTCATGGCTTCTTCCTGATCGTGGGTAACATAAACGAAGGTCTGGCCAAGAGAAACCTGCAGATGTTTCAGTTCTGCCTGCATCTGCTTACGTATTTTTGCATCCAACGCTCCCAGCGGTTCGTCCAGAAGCAGGACCACTGGTCGAAGCACCAGGGCACGTGCAAGCGCTACACGCTGTCTCTGACCACCAGAAAGCTGACCGGGTTTTCGATTTCCGTATTTAGATAGTCCTACTAAATCCAACGCACTTTGAACTCGTGCCTGGATTTCATTCTTTTTTATTCCCTTGATTTTCAAACCAAAAGCCACATTTTGCGCTACTGTCATATGAGGAAATAGCGCATAATCCTGAAACACCATGTTTGTATTTCTAGAAGAAGGCGGTAATTGAGAAGCATCTTGCCCTGCAATCATAATATTGCCCTCATCCGGCAGGATAAACCCGCCAATCATACGCAGCGTGGTGGTTTTACCACAACCGGAAGGTCCGAGAATGGAAATAAATTCACCACTCCTAACATCCAAACTAATGTCGGATACCGCCACCGTATCTTTATAGAATTTGGATACATGTTTCAGCGAAACGTCAATGTTATCTGACATAAAATACTCCTACAACTCGCAGGAACAGCGGGATATGTGATCCCGCCGCCTGCACAAATAATCATAAAACTAATAAAACGATACAGATTCTCTAATTATTTTTGAAATTATCCCAGATAGCCTGCCATTCCGCTTCATTTTCAGGTACCTTACGTGTTGCGATGTTTTCCAACATTGCATCCATTTTTTCCGTATCGTCCATGCGAAGCAGGGCTGCCTGTTCATCAGTGAGATATTCGACTGCCTTCGCATTGGGAACGGTAGAATGGAATGCATCACACCAAGCCAGTTTTGCCTGTACTTCAGGAGTACTCAGATACTGAATAAAGGCTTTTGCAGCTTCTTTATTCTGACTGGAGCTGACGATAGAGATGGATTCTGTCCAAGATACACCGCCCTCTTCCGGAACCAGCACTTCGATATTCTTTCCGGATTCCTTCAGCAGAACCTGCTGCCATTCACCGCCAAAACTGATGTAAGCACTTTCGTTGGCCAGAGCCTGAATCGCATCGGCATTGGTCGCAGCGATTGCTCCTACCTGTGGTTTCATGGCCATCAGTGCTTCTTCCACGTTTTTCAATTCATCACTGGAGATATCATAGGGTTCATCATATCCACAGTAGCGGGATAAAACACCCATGTTGGGTAAATACCAGTCAAACAGTACAACCTTTCCTTCCATCGACGGATCATACATGAATTCTGTGGATGCAGCCTGTTCCGCAGTTACATAGTCAGCATTGTAAACAATTCCATAATATCCCCAACGACTTACTAAAGCATACATTTTATCATCGACGTAAACCTGATCAAAATTCTTCCAGCGATCATAAAAGTTTTCGATTTCCGGATAGTCAGCCGGATCCAGTTCATCGATCAAATCAGCATCTACCAGCTTGGCAATCCAGGGTGTATCGGGAGTAACGATATCCCACTCTCCTTCTGCCGAACTGCTCAACAGTGCAAACATTTCATCGGAATTGGAATATACTTTTGCATTTACTTCTACTCCATACATTTCTTCAAAAGGCTCAATGATGTCTGCTTCTTCGTATCCAGCCATAACCAGCATGTTTAACTCACCGCCGATATAATTTTCATTATCGACATTATCCGGGCTTTCGTCTGTTGTACCACAGCCGCCCATCGTCAGCAGGGAAAGGATCAATACCAGCAGCAGTAAATTCTTAGTAATGT
>JAFUQN010000158.1 GCA_017472365.1 Bacillota bacterium | reverse complement strand
CAACTACATGATGTCCATCGCCACCGGCCCCATCACACTGGAACAATGCATGGCCGAAGCGCCGCGGCTTCTGAAAGAAGCCGGTTGCCGGATTGCGCATTTGACGGATATACTGAAATAGCAAAACAAAACCCTGTCGTAAGACAGGGTTTCTTATTTTTTATAACTATTTTACTTTAAAAACACGCCTTGTAATATTCTGTCACGTATCTATATATCAACTTTGCACCGAATTCCAGAGCACTGACCGGAACACGCTCATTGGCGTTATGGGAAAGGGACGCAAAATCATAGTTCTCCGGAAGATCCATAGGTGTGAATCCATAGCTCTGGATCCCGACCCTGGACAGGAATCGGCCGTCGGTCACAGCCTGAAGAACGAAGGGAACCGGATAGCCGGAAGGATCCGCGGAGCGGATTGCCTCGGCCATACTGTTGTAGAGTTTCAGATCCACGCCTTTGGAACCTTTGTCATACTTCAGCACTTCGATTTCGAATTCGTTTCCGATGATGGACTTGATGTCCTGGATAGCTTCCTCGATGGTACATTCCGGTACCAGACGCAGGTCACAGCGGCACCACACCTGAGACGGAATCACGTTGATGGCTTCGCCGCCGCCCACGATGGTCACGTTAAGACTGTTGTGGAGCATGGGATCGAACAGCGAACCGGCGGCTCCCAGACGGTTCAGAAGCAGATCAGTCAGTGCCGGTTTCAGGAGCAGTTTAATGCCCTGGCCCACGACTCCGCCGAAGCTTTCCGCCATTTGTTCCAACATATACCGAACCGGTGGTGTGATCCGCACAGGAAGTCGTTTCTGACTCAACTTTGTGATAGCCACAGACAAACGTTCCATTGCAGTATCCTTGTGTTTCATGGACGCATGTCCGCCCTCGCCTTTGGCGATGATCTTGACCTCCGCCACCTGTTTTTCTGCGATCTGGATGGGGTACAACTTTTTCCCCATGATTTTCAGAGAAAAGCCGCCGATCTCACCGATGGCATACTTCATTCCTTCAAAAACTTCCGGGTGGTTTTCCACCAGATATTTCACTCCGTAATCTGATCTTCCTTCCTCGTCGCTGACAGCCATACAGACCACATCAAAAGGAAGCTGAGGTTTCTCATCCGCCAGACGGATCATGGTCTCCAGAAACATTCCGAGTTCACCCTTCATGTCGATGGCACCGCGGCCCCAGAGGTATCCATCCTCAATGATTCCTCCGAAGGGATCCTTTTCCCATTCCTGATCCTTGGTAGATACTACGTCCACATGACCGTACATCACAAAGGGCGGGATTTTCGGATCCGGTTCCACAGCCGGAATTTTTGCGATTAAATTCGGACGCTGCTCATCCCTGGAAATCAGCTTCGTTTCAATTCCGTGAGACTCCAGCATCTCCTTGATATACATTATGCAATCCCGTTCCGGGACCACTCCCGTGGTGGTATCGAACTGTATCAACTTCTGAGTGATCTCCACCGCATCGGTGGGATATTGGTTCAGCATCATCGTTACCTCTCTGTATTTTTTAAGATTACTATCATTCTACCCTCTGCAGTATAATTGTCAACAATGGAAGCTTTATAGAATGAAAGCCATCGAGTACTATTATTTTTCTTTTATATTGTTCCGATAAACGTACCCGCATTATTCCGATGACATTGATATTATTCCGATAACATGTTATACTTCCTTATAGACTCGAAGGGAGGGATTATTTATGTATATTAACGTAAAGGAAGCAGCAGAGAAATGGGGAATCTCTGACCGTCGTGTACGAATCCTTTGTTCTGAAGGGAAAATACCTGGTGCATATCAAAAGGGACGTGGCTGGAATATTCCTGCGGATGCAGTAAAGCCAAAAGATGGCCGCTATAAATCTTCCATCAGCCTTCTGGAATCCATTGATCAAAAGAAAAAGGAATTAGATTCCTTGCGCCCTCTGACCGAAGGAGAGGTCTCCCGATTATTAGAAGAATTCACCGTTGAATACACTTACAATTCCAATGCAATCGAAGGAAACACATTAACACTCCGTGAAACAGATTTAGTTCTTCGAGGTTTGACCATAGATCAAAAGCCTTTAAAGGATCACATGGAAGCCGTTGGCCATAAGGAAGCATTCGATTTTGTGCGGGAACTGGTCAAGGATAATATTCCCATGACAGAACGAATCATTCAACAAATCCACTATCTCGTACTTGCGGATAAGCAAGATGACCGCGGAGTTTATCGCCGGATTCCCGTTCGCATCATGGGAGCTCAGCATCAACCTGTTCAGCCATATTTGATTCAGCCTCGCATGGAACAATTGATGTATAGTTACAACGAAAACAATGAACATGTCGTTACAAAGTTGGCTCGTTTTCACATCGAATTTGAAGGAATCCATCCTTTTATCGATGGTAACGGTCGTACAGGCCGACTTCTGGTGAATCTGGAACTTATGAAAGCCGGTTATCCCCCCATAGATATTAAATTTACCGATCGAATGGCTTACTATAATGCATTTGATGCTTACCATATCGGACATGATCCTTCTCTTATGGAAAAGTTGTTTGGAACCTACGTAGAAGAACGTTTAAATACGTATTTATCGATTCTTCGTGAAAAATAGCAACAAAATCCATAATCAAAAAGTGCTGTGAAATGTCTCACAGCGCTTTTTATGTTTCATTTACAATTATCCGATCACACGGACCACTTCACCCCACAGGCTGAAGGTCTTAGCTTCGGTGACCTTGATTTCCACGATCTTACCCACCAGATCCGGTGTTCCGTTGAAATTCACAGTCTTACCGAAATCAGTGTGTCCGGCATAGGTTTCGGAATTTCTCTGGCTCAGTCCTTCCACCAGAACCTTAACGATCTGATCCTGATAGCGGCGGCTCTTTCGTCCCTGGATTTCATGGATCTGTTCCACCAGGCGGTTGAAGCGGTCATGCTTTACTTCCTCCGGAACCTGATCTTCATATTTTTCTGCAGGTGTTCCCTTGCGGATGGAATACAGGAACGTAAACGCCGAATCGTATTCCACCTGACGCACCAGATCCAGAGTTTCCTGGAAATCTTCCTCCGTTTCACCGGGGAAGCCCACAATCAGGTCGGTGGTAATGGCAATATCGGGAACGGCAGCTCTCAGCTTCTTTACCAGTTCCAGATACTGCTCTTTCGTGTACTTACGATTCATGCGGCGCAGGATCTCCGTACTTCCGGCCTGAACCGGCAGGTGGATCTTCTTACAGAGCTTGTCACAATCCACAAAGGCCTGGATCAGACGGTCGGACAGATCCTTGGGATGAGATGTCATAAAGTGGATCCGTTCGATTCCTTCGATCTCATTCAGAAGATATAATAATCCGGCGAAATCCACACCGTTTTCTTCTTCTTTATAGCAATATCCGCCGTAGTGCGGGCTGACGCCGTAGGAGTTCACATTCTGACCCAGCAGCGTAATTTCTTTCACACCGTCTTCAGCCAGCTTCTTTACTTCTGCCACAATATCTTCCGGACGACGGCTGCGTTCACGGCCGCGGGTATACGGAACGATACAATACGTACAGAAGTTGTTGCATCCATACATGATATTTACAAAGGATTTGAAGGGATACAGTCTCTTGACCGGAAGTCCTTCCACGATTTCTCCACCGTCGGGCCATACTTCCACCAGCTTCCGGCGTTCGTTCATAACGTTATCGATCAGCTTCGGAAACTCGTGGATATTGTGCGTTCCGAAGACCAGATCCACCCAGGGGTACTTCGCTTTCAGCGTATCGATGATGTGCTGCTGCTGCATCATACATCCGCAGACAGCCACCGTAAATCCCGGCTTCTTTTCCTTCAGCTTTTTCAGCTGGCCCAGCGTTCCGAAAAAGCGCTGATCCGCATTTTCTCTGACACTGCAGGTGTTCAGAATCACCAGCTGCGCATCTTTTTCGTCAAAGATCTGCGTATATCCCAGCTCCGTCAACATTCCTGCCAGCGTTTCCGAATCGTGTTCGTTCATCTGACAGCCGAATGTCTGTATATAAAAATTTTTCTGATTATCCATGAATTTCTCTCTCCTGTGGTTCCTTTCGATTCTGCGGCAATCCGCGCCTCCGGCGCGGGTTACGCCACCGCTATCTATCCTACCACAGCATCGTTGATATTTCAAGCGTTGCCCGGCCATTCTCCGCCTGCGCCTTGCATTTTCCGCTGCGATATAGTAAGATGCAACTATTACGATACTTCAGGAGGAACACATGCTTCAACATAAAAAACTGATTATCTTCGATATGGATGGAACACTGATCGATTCCATCGGAATTTGGAACGATGTAGATTGTGATTTACTTCGTCAGCTGACCGGCCGTGATCACGATCCGGCTGAAGTTCAGAAAAACCGCGACAGTGCCTTGCGCCGCTATCGTCAGGACCCTGACCCCTATAAGCGCTACGGCGAATTCCTGGCCAAAGAACACGGTCTGAAGGAAGACGCTTTCGCTGTGATCGCCCTGCGCTACGAAATTGCACAACGTCATCTCCGGACACGCATCGATTATAAGCCTGGCGTTCCCGAACTCCTGAAAGAATTGAAACATCGCGGCTATCCCATAATCATCGCCAGCACCACCAAACGCATGAACATGACGATTTACCGTACAGAAAATGAAAACATCATGAAAAAAGCTCCCATTGACGAATATTTCGATGGATTTTACACCCAGGAAGATGTGAAAGAAACGAAACCGAATCCGGAAATATATCACATGATCCTGGCAAAGTACGGTCTTCGTCCCGAGGACTGTATCGTTTTTGAAGATTCTCTAGTGGGCGTGGAAGCCGCCAACGCCGCCGGAATCGATGTGGTTGCCATTTACGACCAATATTCCGATAAAGATCGTGCGCAGATTGATCAAAAATCCCAGTACCAGTTCCGCAGCTTCTACGATGTATTAAAAGCCATCGGCTGACGAAAACATACGCATAAAAAAAGATTGAGTTCCGAAGAGCTCAATCTTTCTTTTTTATTTACTTATTATAGTGGTCAAATCCATCCAGGATTTCCTTTTCCGGTTCGGGGGTTGCCAAAGATACGACAACGATCACGATCAGGCCGAACACGAATGCCGGCAGCAGTTCGTAGATTCCCAGAACTCCGCCCATGGGACGGATCATGAACTTCCAAATGAATACCATCAGTGCACCGGCAATCATACCTGCTAAAATACCCTGACGGTTGGAACGCTTCCAGAACAGAGCGCACAGCATTGCCGGTCCGAAGGATGCACCGAAGCCTGCCCATGCGAAGGATACGATCTGGAACACGCTGCTGTTGGGGTCACGTGCCAGGAAAACAGCGATCACGGCGATACAGATAACGGTCAGACGTGCTACCAGCATGGTCTGCTTCGCAGTCAGTTTGATTCCGAACACGTCCTGTAACAGGTTTTCAGAGAACGCGGAGGATGCAGCCAGAAGCTGAGAATCCGCGGTGGACATGGTTGCTGCCAGAATACCTGCCAGAATGAAACCGGCTACAACTGCCGGGAAGATGCCGAAGCTGGACATCAGGTTGGAGATCTGGACAATGATTGTTTCGGAAGCGCTTCCTTCCAGAAGGGGGATCGCACCAGCCTTGGAAACACTGTAACCGATCATACCGATACATACAGCTACGGTCATGGAAATCACAACCCATACGGATGCAATACGACGGGACAGATCCAGTTCCTTTTCATCGCGGATCGCCATAAAGCGAACCAGAATATGAGGCATCCCGAAGTAACCCAGACCCCAGGCCATCATGGAAGCGATACTCATGATACCGTAAGGCTTCGCTGTTCCGGAAGCTACATCGTGGATTTCGGTGAAGCTCAGATAGCCGGGAAGTGCCTTTGCATTTTCAACAACGATATCCAGACCGCCAGCCTGATTGATCCCGAAGACGGTGATCACGATCAGTGCGATACTCATGATAATGGACTGGATCAGGTCCATGGTAGCTACAGCGCTGAAACCACCCACGGAAGTATAGCTGATGATTACGATGGTACCGATGATCACAGCCATCATATAATCCCAGCCGAATAAGCTGTTGAACAGCTTACCAATGGCAGCCAGACCAGAAGCAACGTACGGTACGAAGAAAATCAGGATCGCCAGAGAAGCGATGCACATGATGACCGGCTTCTTTTCTCCGTAACGCTTGGAAATGAAGGACGGGATGGTGATGGCATCGATCTGAACGCTGTAGCGGCGCAGACGCTTTGCCACCAGCAGGAAATTCAGATAGGTACCGAAGGCCAGACCGATGGCAGTCCAGCTGGCGTCAGCCACACCGCTGAGGTATGCAACACCGGGAAGACCCATCAGAAGCCAGGAACTCATGTCAGAAGCTTCCGCACTCATCGCGGTTACCAGCGGACCCATTCCACGTCCACCCAGGTAGAACCCTTCCGAACTCTTTTTCGAACGGCGACCGATCAAGATCCCTGTGATAATGACAAAGCACAGGTACGCGATGATTGTCGCCATAATTGCAATTTGTGCACTAGACATAATTACTCTCCTTATATTATTTATAATTGATTGCACATTGAATGTTTATTATAACATAAATCTTTTGTTAAGGAAATACAAAAAACGGCACAAATCGTTGAAAATGCACCGTTTTCTAATATATTTCTTCATTATTGTGCAATTGCACGCAGATACACCTGTTCCACGTTCTCACAGAACTTCTCCATCGTATAGACTTCCACGCTTCTCTTTGCTCCTGTACTCAGTCGTTCATATTCCTCCTGGGATATGAATACTTTCTGCAGTGCTTTCAAAAAGCCTTCTCTGTCTTCGAACAGATATCCATTTTCTCCGTCGCGGATCAATCCTTCCAAACATTCGTCTCTCCGGCAAACGGCCGGCAAACCACAGGCCATTGCTTCGATATACGTCAATCCCTGCGTTTCACTGATCGAAGCATTGACGTAACAATCTGCCAGATGATAGTACAGCGGCATCTCTTCCTGTTGGATCTCCCCGGTAAAAATCACACGGCAATACTCTCCGCCATAGGCGGCTTCACATTCTTCCTTTCTTTTCTTCAGGACTTCACCGTAAGGGCCGCCGCCAACCACCATCAAAGTAATGCCCGATACGCCCTCCGGAATGTTCTCCCGCCTTTTCCCATACGAACGATACAGCGTTTCGATCAGTTCTTCGGTGTTTTTCTCCTTTGCCAGCCGTCCGGCCGTCATCAATACGATTTCACCATCCGAAAGCCTGTAGTTTTCTCTGAGGCGTCTTAATTGGTCCGGCTCAGGAACAGCCTCAAACCGTTTCAAATCGATCCCTGTGGGCACAATGTGCATGGGCTGACGAACACGATACCCTTCCAGGAGCCGCTTCGTCTTCACCGTCGGTACAATGACCTGATCCGTGGAATCCAAAATTTTTTTGGATACGGCTGATACGAACTTTTTCCCGAGCCTCGGTCCCAGATGCAAATAGTGAACATAATACTCGTATACTGTATGATACGTATGGACGATGGGAGCTCCCGTTGCCTTCGCAATTTTCTTCGCAAAACGGAAGGTACTCATCTCGCACTGGGTATGGATCACATCCGGTTTCCAGTCGATCAGTTCATCGATGATGAAATCACCGGAATGAAACGAAAATCTTGCCTCCGGATAAAACCGGCCTGCACTGTACGCCGCCACAGACCATACTCCATCCCTCTTATGAGATTGTTTGTCCTGGGACAAGGTCAGGATGATGACCTCATGTCCCCGTCGTTCCAACTGGCTTCGAAGATTCAGAACCGAAATGACGACTCCGTTCAATGACGGTAAAAACCAGTCGGTCGCTATCAATACTTTCATGTTTTCCCCTGTTATAACTTTTCCCTGCTACACTACCAACATTTCTTCAAGAAGCAAATATTTACGTAGTGTTCCATATCCTCTTTTTTCTCCATCGCACGTTCTTTTGCGCGAATTGTTTTATATTCCATTTGTGCTCTGACTTCCGCCACAGCAACCGCTGCCGCTGCCGCTTTATTGGATGCAGCCGCTCCAGCGGACATTGCTGCCGCTGCCACTAGTTCGCGGATCTTAAGTTCCGTTACGGCCGGCGGTACTGGTACTGCATCTTCTTCAATACGGCCGGCGGCGTTTGCCATCATCAGCTTAATACGATTCAGCTGATTAACCTGACTGGCACCCGGATCATAATCGATGGCCACGATGTTGGCTTCCGGATCCATCTGACGAAGCGGTTTCATCATTCCCTTTCCTACTATATGATTGGGAAGACAGCCGAAGGGCTGTAAACATACGATATTCTTCACACCATCTCGCATCAGCTCCCGCATTTCACCCACCAGCATCCATCCTTCTCCGCACTGCGCACCCAGAGAAATCAACGGACGGGCCATGGCCGCAATTTCATCGATGTGACTTGCATAGTGGAAGCGCTTACTGAGACGCAGGGCGTTGTCCACCGGCTTTCTGATGCTGTAAACCAGTTCAATAATGTGACGTGTCAAAAGGCGTGCTTTCAGTGAACCGGCCATCATCTGGTGATTGACTTCACTATTCTTCATACAGAACAGGAAATAATCCACTACACCGGGAACGACTGCTTCTCCGCCCTCCGATTCGATAACGTTCACGATTTGATTATTGGCATCCGGATGGAATTTTACCAGGATTTCACCGACAACACCAATCTTCGGCTTTTTTAGTCCTTCCACCAGCGGAAGATTATCAAATTCACCGATCATATGTCTGACATTATCTTTGAACTCACGGCGTTTTCTGTTGAGAACATTATGACGGGCGTGCTCCAGCCACTTTTCATACAGAAGCTGGGTACTTCCCGGGCACAATTCGTACGGGCGAACCGCATTGGTCAGCTGCATCAGAAGATCCCCATAGATCAGACTCAGCCCGATGCTGTAAAGCAGCTTAGGAGAAATCTGAAATCCCGGATTCTTTTCCATCCCCAGATAATTCAGGGAAATGATGGGAATGTGTTCCCAGTGAAGCTGCTTGAATGCCTTTCTCAGAAGAGCAATATAATTGCTGGCTCTGCAGCCACCGCCCGTTTGCGGAAGAATCACAGCTACACGATCCAAATCGTAACGGCCGGATTTGAGTGCATGGAGAATCTGTCCTAGAACAACGATCGCCGGATAGCATGCATCATTATGAATATATTTCAGTCCCGTTTCGATGGCTGCCGGATCTACCTGCGGCAGGACTTCCACGTTGTAACCTTCCTGCTGAAACGCCGAAGCAACCAGGTCAAAATGGATCGGCAGCATCTGCGGAATCAAAACGGTATATCGATTTTCTTTCATTTCTTCCGTATACACAGTACGTTCCGCCAGCGGTACCGCATCGCGTCTCGTTACTTTGCGGCGGCTTCTTTCTTCGATGGCTGCTTTCAGAGATCGAATCCGGATCCGTACCGCTCCCAGATTGGAACCCTCGTCGATTTTCAATACTGTATATAATTTATTATTCGCTTCCAGCAGTTCTTCCACCTGATCGGTAGTCACCGCATCCAGTCCGCATCCAAAGGAATTCAACTGGATCAAATCCACATCATCTCTCTGTGCGCAGAACTGGGCCGCGCGATACAGGCGGGAATGATACATCCACTGATTCAACGTTCGTAGCTTCGGTAGTTCTCCGGACAGTTTTGCAACCGAAGATTCGGTCAGTACTGCAAAACCGTAGGATGCGATCACCTGATCAATCCCGTGGTTGATTTCCGGATCAAGATGATAAGGACGTCCGGCCAGTACAATAGCATGGCCGCCTTCACGTTCCACCCGGTCCAGAATTTCCCTTGCTTTCTGGTCAATGGCATGACGAAAAGCTCTGGCCTCTGCGCGTCCCGCAGCTACAGCTTCTTCGATTTCCATGACGCGGAATTTCCAAAAACGACCCAACTCCTCCTTAAGACGCGTTGCCAGACGTTCATCATGGTGATAAGGCAGCGACGGATGGAGGAATCTTACTCCATTATCCTCGAACAGCTCCCTCATATTTCCGCTGATTACTTCCGGATACATTCCCACTACAGGGCAATTATAGTGATTATCTGCCTGTGCATCTTCTTTCTTTTCAAAGACGATGGCAGGGTAGAAAATGTGCTTGATTCCCTGATCCACCAGCCACTTGATATGACCGTGAACCAGCTTTGCCGGATAACACGCCGTATCCGAAGAAATCGTATCCATCCCCTGACTGTACATCTGCTTGTTGGATGGCGGCGATACGATTACGCGGAATCCCAGCTTTGTAAAGAAGCGGAACCAGAAGGGATAATCTTCATGCATATTCAGAACACGCGGAATCCCAATCGTTCCGCGATAAGCTTCCCTATCGTTCAACGGCTGATAATAGTCAAACAGCCTCTTATATTTAAACTGGAAGAGATTCCAATCTTCCGCGGCCGCGCTTTCAGCGCGGACCTTCCCGGCTCCCCGCTCACATCGGTTTCCGGTAATCAATCGTCTCCCGTCAGAAAAACGGCTGATGGTCAGCTGACAACGGTTTTCACAACCGCCGCAGCGGCCGTGACTGGTTTCCATGGAGAACGCCTCCAGCTCTTCCGGACCGAGAAGCGCAGAGTTCCCTCCTTCATCCATCCATCGGTCGCGACCGATGAGAGCTGCCCCGTACGCACCCATTCCACCGGCGATATCCGGACGAATTACATGCCGATCCAACAGAAGTTCCATACTGCGAAGTACCGCATCATTCAGAAATGTTCCGCCCTGAACGACAATATGATCGCCGGCCTCGCTGGCATCTCTCAGACGAATCACCTTATACAATGCATTTCGGATCACGGAATTGCAGAGTCCTGCGGCGATATCCGAAACAGGTGCCCCCTCTTTCTGTGCCTGCTTGACACGGGAATTCATGAAAACGGTACAGCGGGTTCCCAGGTCAACCGGATGATCCGCCAACAGAGCCTGAGCGGCAAATTCCTGCACGGTCAGTCCCACCGAACGGGCGTATGTTTCGAGGAACGAACCGCATCCGGAAGAACAGGCTTCATTCAGCATGATGGAACTGACAGCTCCGTCCTTGATGCGGATGCACTTCATATCCTGACCGCCGATATCCAGAATGAAATCGACCTCCGGTAGAAATGCCTTGGCCGCCGTATAATGAGCCACAGTCTCGATTTCTCCCAGATCGGCATGGAACGCCGTCTTCATCAGTTCTTCTCCGTAACCTGTGGTTACGGCTTTTGCGATATACAATCCTTCCGGCATCATCCCGTACAGTTCCCGAAGCATCTGACGGCCGGTTTCCACAGGATTTCCGTTATTACCTTTATAATATGTATATAGTAAATTTCCTTCTTTATCGATCAGCGTTGCCTTTGTTGTGGTGGATCCTGCATCGATTCCCAGGAAAGCCGGCCCTCTGGCCGCCATCAAATCAGCGCGTTTAACACGATTCTTCGCATGGCGTGTACAAAACTCCTCACGATCTTCTTCAGATTGAAACAGTGCCGGAAGCGGCAGGTCGCGTTCCCCATCCTCCTTCCGGTCTTTCAGCCGTCTCAACAGGGAAAATACACTGACCGGCTCTGCTTTTTCAGCCAGGATCGCAGCGCCCATTGCCACGTAATATTGTGCATCTTCCGGGAACACCACCTGCTCCGGTGTCAGCTTCAGTGTCTCTGTAAAGCGGTATCGTAATTCCGACAGGAAGGACAAAGGTCCACCTAAAAATGCCACGTTTCCGCGGATCAAACGACCGCAGGCCAGCCCGCTGATAGTCTGATTGACC
Source organism: Bacillota bacterium (assembly GCA_017472365.1). Lineage (GTDB taxonomy): Bacteria > Bacillota > Clostridia > Peptostreptococcales > Anaerovoracaceae > RGIG446. The sequence continues at coordinate 57,542 of JAFUQN010000158.1, read as the reverse complement.
ACCGCCTGGAAAATGGAAGCCGCCAAATCCTCTTTCGGCGTTCCCTCGTTGATTAACGGCTGGATATCCGTTTTAGCAAACACTCCGCATCTGGCAGCGATCGGATAAATTGTGGTGCTCTTTTTTGCGTATTCATTCAGTCCGGTTGCATCGGTATCAAGGAGCAGTGCCATCTGATCGATGAATGCACCCGTTCCTCCGGCACAAGTCCCGTTCATTCTCTGTTCGACGGTTCCTTCATAAAACGTAATTTTAGCGTCCTCACCGCCCAGTTCAATCAATACGTCGGTCTGGGGAATCAGCTTTCTGACGGCCGCAGAACAAGCGATCACTTCCTGCTCAAAAGGAATCCCCAAACTCTTCGCCAGGGAAAGGCCTCCCGAGCCGGTCATTGTCACCTGAAACTCTCCATGGAAATGACGGTCAAATTCCATCAGCATTTCTCTGATTTTTCCGTTCACATCGGACATGTGACGCTCGTATTTTTTGTATATCAGTGCCCCCTGCTCATCCATCAGGGCCAGTTTAATTGTAGTAGATCCAATATCGATTCCTAATCTCATAGTCATTCTTCTCCCATTATGATTCAACATATTCTATATCAGATCTTCTCAAAAGTTAAGATGTTTAGACGTTTCTTAGCTCTGTATTAACATTAAGGTTTTTGATATTTCTTTACACATTCGCTTATCAATAAAAAGAGACCGTTTTATAAAACGGTCTCTTTGATTTTTTAGTATTCTCCCAAATATTCTTCAAGGCAGATCCCCTGCTCCATGATTTCTTTGGCCGCAGCTTCTCCTACATAACGGAAGTGCCACGGCTCATAGATAATCCCTGTAATACCCTGCTTTCCTTTCGGATATCTCAGAATAAATCCGTAATTTGTACAGTTGGCCTGGAGCCACTTATTCTCGGCAGTGTTCTCCTGATCTTCCTCCAGGTGTTGGTAAGATTTTGCAACCAAATCCACCGCCAGCCCCAGATTGTGCTCGCTGGCACCCGGTTCAATGATTTCCGTCGCCGTTCTCACCTCTGCATCGGTCTGCGACATCCCCTGGGCAACATATTTCGCAACCTGGGCTTTGATCAGGTTCTCCTGGTACTCGATGGTGCGGTATGCCGAACAGACTTCGATTTCCAGTCCTTCCGAAGCCGCATCCTCAATCATCTGATTCAACGATCCGATGGCGCGCGAATCAAACTGATATCCGCTTCGTCCAGCCACAGGTGCCGTTTCTACAGAATGATCCGCCGGCAGTTTATGATTCTTATTGACCAAAACCAGCTTCCATTCTTCTGTGGAATCTATGGCGGTTCTGCGGATTTCATCATCCGCTCCCTCCGTACCATGGTCCTGGATCGATCCGCTGTCCTCATCCGACATCAACCATGCAGTACATTTCACCATACCAAAAATGCATAGAATGAAAATCAGTAAAAAGACAAAGAACCGCTTCTTGATCCGGTATCTCTTTTTTCTTCGTTTTTTTGTTCCCCTTTTCGTACTCATACCCTGTTACCCCTTTATCCTTTGTTGACAGACTTCCGTCCTTTTTCTATTGTATTCTCAGAAACAACGGCTGTCAAATGAACTTGGATGTGGTAAACTAAAAGAGTTATGACTTATGAAGAATTTGCTTTACAATATCATATTCAGCTGAATCCGCAGCAAACTGCTGCTGTACAGGCCACTGAAGGTCCCGTTCTTCTCCTGGCAGTTCCCGGAAGCGGAAAAACCACCGTTCTGGTAAGCCGTCTCGGCTACATGGTCCTCGGGAAAAACATCGATCCCCGGCTGATCCTGACCATGACCTATACCGTGGCGGCAACCGCCGACATGCGCCGGCGGTTTTCTGCGCTGTTCGGTGACGAACTGGCGTCAGAACTGGAATTTCGTACGATCAACGGTGTATCTGCCCGCGTGATCCAGTATTACGAGCGTCTTCTGGGTCGAAAAGCCTTTTCGCTGATCACCGACGAAAGCCATCTGTCGGCCATTGCCGGAGATGTCTATCGGAGGATTGCCAGGGACTTTCCCACCGAAAGCGTCATCAAAACGTTACGGACGAATATCACTTACGCAAAAAACATGATGCTCTCCGATCAGGAAATTGATGAACTAAAGCCGGACGGTATGGACTTCGGCCCCATGTATCGGGAATATTGTAAGATCCTAAAGGACGAAGGCTGGATGGACTACGATGATCAGATGGTGTACGCGTACCGGATGCTCCGTCAATACCCGGAGATTCTGTCCTATTTTCAGAACCAGTACCAGTATTTCTGCGTCGACGAAGCTCAGGATACATCGAAGATCCAGCACGAAATCATCCGTCTTTTAGCCTCTCGTACGAAAAACCTGTTTATGGTCGGCGATGAGGACCAGAGCATTTATGGATTCCGGGCAGCGTATCCGGAAGCCCTGATGGAGTTTTCCCAAATCTATCCGCAGGCAAAAGTATTGCTGATGGAACAAAACTATCGTTCCACGCCGCAAATTGTAAGCGCTGCTAATACATTTATCCAAAAAAATATCCACCGCCATCCCAAGCAGATGACAACAGCCAACGAGTCTGGTTCTTCCATTACGGAGATCCCCGTCTATGACCGTAAAAGTCAGTACGACTGGCTTCTCCGCGAAGCCGTGAGTCTGCAGAACCAACCGGGCTCCTCAGGAGAACTGGCGATTCTGTATCGCGATAACGACAGTGCACTTCCTCTGATCGACCGGCTGAACCGTCAGAACATCGGATACCGTTGCCGGCAGATCGACAGCACGTTTTTCAGTCATCGCATCGTCCGCGATATTACTGATATTCTGAAATTCGCTCTGGATCCCTCCGACGGTGAACTGTTCATGAACATTTATTACAAGCTCGGTGCCGGGATCAGCAAGGCTTTGGCTGAGCAGGCTGTTCACATCGCCTCAAAACTCGGAGAATCCATCTGGGACGTTCTCATCGATTCAAAGGCACCTTCCGCCTGGACAAAAAAACAGTGCCGTTCTCTGCGAACCCACTGTGAAAACATGCTGGACGAACCTGCCAACAAGGCGGTTTATCGCGTTGTCCACTTTATGGGCTATGGTGAGTATATGGACGACCGCGGAATGGATTCCAACAAAGCCCACATTTTGGAAGTCCTGGGAATGTCCGAGCCGAACCCGCGTCGTCTGTTGGAACGTCTGAACGAACTTTCCGAAATCGTAAAGCTGGGATCTACAGAAAAAAAATCCCCGCTGATTTTATCCACGATCCATTCCAGTAAAGGGCTGGAATATGACCGTGTTGTCCTTCTGGATGTCGTCGACGGTGTTTTCCCCAAAACAGAACCGCTCAACACACCGGATACTCTGGCTGCTATGGAAGAAGAACGACGTTTATTCTACGTAGCCATGACCCGTGCACGACGGGAACTGTCACTGTTCCGCTTCAAGCGGGACGATCTGAATTCAGCTTTTTCCGACGCCATTTTTCCTAAATCGTCAATTAACGATAAACGAAGAACCAGTCATTTCAAAGCCTCCGCCAGTCCCAAGCAGGATCCGGAAGCTCTAGCTGAAGAATCAGCCATGTACCTTCCCAACGTCCGCGTTCACCACAAACGCTTTGGCGACGGTGTGATCACATCGCGTCACCGTGATAGGATCACTGTAAAGCTGGATAGCGGAGAAGAAAAGAGGTTCTCTCTGTCCATCGTTTTGGAAAACGATCAGATCCGCCGTCTTTAGCTCCCCGTTTTTATCGATTCTTATGGTTTGAAAGGAGTCCTTTATGATTCTCACATTCGAAGATAAAACACCTGTTGTCCCCGAAAGCTGCTGGGTAGCCGACAACGCTACCGTAGTCGGTGATATCGTTATGGGCGAGGACTGCACCATCTGGTATGGCGCTGTTCTTTGCGCCGACTCCTGTTCCATGCGCCTTGGAAACCGCTGTAATGTTCAGGATAACGCCGTATTCCACTGTGACAAGAATTCTCCCCTGACCTTGGGAGAAGGCGTGACTGTAGGTCACAGTGCCATCGTTCACGGTTCCACCGTCGGTGACAATGTCATGGTAGGAATGCACGCCACATTGTTGAACGGCTGTGTGATTGGAGAAAACTCCATCATCGCTGCCGGTGCCTTGGTCAAAGAGGGTCAGGTCATCCCGCCCAATAGTCTGGCTGTCGGTGTTCCTGCCAAAGTGGTACGCCAACTGAGTCCAGAGCAGATTGAACACAACCGTAGTGCCGCTGACCACTACGTGGACTACGGAAAACGCCATAAAGTCGCTACCACTGAAAAGTGTTAACGAATAATACCATTTACGAAAAAACCCGAAACACATCTCCTGTGCTTCGGGTTTTTTCATCGTTTATTTACAATATTTGATTATTCCAATTCCGGTCCTTTATTGACTACGGACTTCAGCATAATCGGAGTCGCAAGAGCCGATGCAACGACGCTGAGGACGATTGCCGGTAAGATTGCAGAGTCGATCATTCCTGCTGCGATCCCCTTCTGTGCAACCATCAGGGCAACTTCGCTTCGAGCCACCATACCGATCCCGATTACCAGAGCGGGATGCTTTGCAATCCCCACCAGCTTTGCGGATCCGCCGCAGCCAATGATTTTAGAGATGATCGCCGCAATGATCAGACACAGAGCGAAGATCAGAATCTGGGAATTCATCGTGGTCAGGTCGGTCTTCATACCAACACTGGCGAAGAATACCGGTGTGAATACCATATAAGATGTTACGGTAAACTTCTTAGCCACGAACTGACGGGACTTGGATACGTTGCAAAGGATCAGGCCTGCGAAGTATGCACCGGTGATATCTGCAACACCGAAGAACTCTTCTGCGCAGTAGGACATAACCAGAGCAAAAGCCAGCGCCCAAACAGCGATACGACGGCTGTGCCAGTGCTTTTCGGAAATCTTTTCGAAGAACTTCTTCGCAAAGAACGCAACAGCCAGTACGAATACGAAAAATGCCGCAATTTTAATCAAAACGATCCCTACCTGACCCAGTTCGATTTCACCAGCGCCATCTGCGGAGATCCCGCCGGACAAACCAGTCAATACGGACAGAACGATGATGCCAATGATGTCATCGATCAGCGCAGCACTCAACAATGTGGTACCTGTGGAAGTCTTCATTTTTCCCATTTCGTTCATGGTTTCTACGGTGATTCCTACGGAAGTTGCAGAGAATACAGAACCGACAAAGGCAGCTCTCAGCAGGTTATACATGGTGAATTCTTTCAGGAAGAAAACGAAATATAATCCGCCGCAAAGCAGAAGCGGCACTATAACCCCGAAGCAGGCAATAACAAATGCCTTGACGCCGGTCTTTTTCAGTTCTTCGATTTCTGTATCGATCCCTGCGGTGAACATCAGCATAATAACACCGATTTCCGCAGTTTTTACCAGGAAGTCCGTGCTTTCCAAAACCCCCAGACCTGTGGGTCCCATGACGATCCCGGCCAACAGTGCACCAACAACCTGAGGCAGATGTACTTTTTCAGACACAACACCAAATGCCTTGGTGGACACCAGAATGATAGCTAACAACAAAAGGAATGTGTAATCCATTTTTCCTTCTCCTTTCTCTCACACTATGATCTCTCACACAATTTTTGCAAAACAGAACGGATGCCCCTTTAACCACTCTCATTTCAGAGAGATCAAAATGACATCCGCTTTCCTTCGTAAAATTTTCAATTGGGGATTTGTACTATATCTATCCATTATATAGTTCTGCATCTTTCCCTCAAAACAAGAGCTAGTATACTCCTCTGTTTTTCTTTTTTCAAGGGGTTTTTGTGAGATTTCAATAAATATCTTTTTCACAAACGTGGTGATAAGTCAACAAAAGAACATAAAAAAATCCTTCACCGTCAGGTGAAGGACTCTCTGTTACCTGATTCCGGTATCTTCTTTTTCATGTTTTCTCTGACGGGTCATCAGAGCGATCACCGCTTCACGGGCATCGACAGTTCCGTTGATCACCCCATAAATCGCTTCTGTGATGGGCATTTCCACATTCACGCTTTTCGCAAGCTCGTAGGCCGCTTCTGCAGTGAACATTCCTTCCACGACCATTCCGATCTTCGCGGTCGCTTCTTTCGGAGCGACGCCTTCGCCAATCATGATACCACAACGACGGTTACGGCTGTGCATGGACGTACAGGTCACGATCAAATCTCCCATACCGGTCAGCCCCGCGAAAGTTTCTTCCTTCGCTCCCATGGCCACACCCAGTCGGGACATTTCCGTCATCCCGCGGGTCATCAGTGCCGCCTTCGCGTTATCACCAAAGCCCATACCGTCAGAAATCCCCGCACCCAGCGCGATGATATTTTTCAGTGCACCGCCGAATTCCACACCAACCACATCGGTATTTGTGTAAATTCGCAGAGCATCGGTCATAAACACATCCTGAACGTACTCTGCCAGCTCCAGGTCATCTGCAGCGGCCACAATGGTGGTTGGCATCAGCTTTCCCACTTCTTCCGCATGAGACGGTCCGGACAGTACCACGTACTTTACTCCGGGAATATATTCTTCCGCGATTTCAGACAATCGCTTCAGCGACTTCTGTTCGATTCCTTTGGCCACATTGACCAGAACCATTTCCGGCGTCAGCCAAGGCAGTGCCTGTGTCAAAACACCGCGAAAGCCCTGCGCCGGCGTGGAAAACATCACCAGCTCCGCACCACGGATGGCTTCTTCCATGGAATCCGCCACTGTTAAGGTTTTCGGAAAGCGAATTCCCGGTAAATATCGTTTATTCTCACCGGTCGCTTTCATTTCTGCAGCATGCTCCGGTTTTCTGGTCCACATGGATACGTGATGGCCGGCATTGGACAGCGAAACTGCCAGTGCTGTTCCCCAGCTTCCGGCTCCGATCACCGCAATGTTCTTTCCCATTCCGCGCCTCCTTACTTCTTCTTGAAGCTGATCTTTGGTTCTTCACCGCGGATCAGACGACCGATGTTGGCTCTGTGCTTCCAGATGGCAATCAGTCCCATGATGGCAAAATAGATCCCATAGCTGGGAGCGAAGTAAAAACCGGCAACGATCAGCGTCAAAGCTGCCGCCACGGAACCGACGGAAACGCGCTGGGTCAGGATCATTCCTAAAACAGCCACCAGCAGGATGATTCCTCCCACAGGAGGACATGCAGTCACGATGGAACCGAATCCTGTGGCGATCCCCTTACCGCCCTTGAATCCAAAGGCTGCCGGCCAGATGTGACCGCAGAATACCGCCACAGCACACCAAGCGCCTAAAAGACCCGGGTCGGTCATGATCATACCACCCACGACCTTTCCGATCAGAACAGCGACCACACCCTTACCGATATCCACCAGTAAGGTTTCCGCAGCAGCTTTCTTTCCGAGAACGCGCAGTACGTTGGTGGTACCGGCGTTACCGCTGCCTTCTTTTTTAATATCCACACCGTGGAGACGGCCGATCAGAATGGCCGGATTGATGTTTCCCAAAGCATAAGCAATGACCACACAGATCACTGCTAATAATGTATTACCCATACGTTACTCCTGTTCCTTTTCGCTCTTTTCGCGGAATACAAACTTCAGCGAAGTTCCGGAGAATCCGTACGCATCGCGGATCTTGTTTTCCAGGTCACGCGCGTAGGAGAAGTGCATCAGCTCGCGGTCGTTGACCTTGAAGGAGAAGAGAGGCGGCTTGACACCGACCTGAGTCGCATAGTAGATCTTCAGACGGCGGCCCTTGTCGGACGGCGGATTGTTCATCAGAACTGCATCGGCGATCAAGCTGTTCAGCTGACCGGTGGGAACGCGCATTGCACAGTTTTCGGCCACGGTCTTCGCCATATCGATCAGACCTTCCAGGCGCTGGCCCTTCAGCGCGGAAATGAACATGACGGGAGCATAGTTCAGGAAGATCAGTTCATCACGGATCATGCGCTCAAAATCTCTCATGGTATTGGTTTCTTTCTTCACCAGGTCCCACTTGTTGACAACGATCACGACACCCTTACCGGCATTGTGAGCTTCACCAGCGATTCTCTTATCCTGTTCGGTGATCCCTTCGGTGGCATCGATCATCACGAAGCAGACATCGGAACGATCGATGGCGGACAGTGCTCGAATGACACTGTAACGTTCAATATTGTCGATGACCTTGGATTTACGACGGATCCCTGCGGTGTCGATCAGGGTGAACTTATCTTCTCCGCGAACGAAGGGGGTGTCGATGGAGTCTCTGGTGGTACCTGCGATGTTGGAAACGATCACGCGGTCTTCTCCCAGGAACGCATTGACCAGAGAGGACTTTCCGGCATTGGGCTTACCGATGATGGCGATCTTGATGGAATCGTCTTCTTCTTCATCGAAGGCGCCTTCCGGCATTCTTTCAAACACTTCATCCAGCAGATCCCCAATTCCCAGGGAGTTGGTGGAAGAAATGGGAATGGGCATTCCCAGACCCAGTTCATATAAATCGTAGAAGTTATCCGGCAGCTTGGTCGGGTTATCGATCTTGTTGGCAACCAGGATAACATCCTTCTTCTTTCTGCGCAGCATATCGGCTACTTCGTAGTCGGCGGTGGTAACACCCGCGCGACCGTCAACGATCAGCAGAATGACCTGAGCGGTTTCCATGGCCAACTCCGCCTGAACGCGCATCTGGGACAGGATCACGTCATCGGTATCCGGTTCGATCCCGCCGGTATCGATCATGATGAATTCCTTTCCACACCATTCCGCTTCCGCATAAATACGGTCGCGGGTAACGCCGGGAGTATCTTCTACGATGGATACGCGGCGACCCACTACCTTGTTAAAAAATGTAGATTTACCGACATTGGGACGACCAACGACGGCAACGATCGGTTTACTCATTTGTTATCTCCTATTATATCTTTACATGCGAAAAATGCGCCGTTCAGTCCGCGCATTGTATTTCGCGCCTATTCCAGTAACTTGTGAGTCCACATAGATAATAGATTATATCACAAATAGATTGAGATTTCAACGTTTTTACAGTGCCAGGATCTCCAAAAACTCCGGATTTTTTTCTTTGACGAACTTCATTGTGGCTTCCGGCCCATGTCCGGGATATACGGTGATATCATTGGGCCACTTGTTGATGATATCTTTCAGAGAACGCTCCATTTTCTTCAGGCTTCCATCCTCCAGATCGATGCGTCCAACTTCTTTATTGAACAACGTATCTCCCGTGAAAGCCAGGCGGCTTTTTTCTGCCATGAGACAGATTCCTCCCTCGGTATGACCCGGCGTATGGATCACCTTCAACGCTTCTCCATCCACATCGATCACGTCACCGTCGTAGAGGAATTCTGCCGGTTTCTTGTACATATCAGCATCATTGATATGGATCCAGACCTTACAATCCGTTTCAAAGCTGATCTTATCTACCCCACCGGTGTGATCGTAGTGATGATGGGTCAGAAGGATCCCCTGGAGCTTCAGATCGTTTTCCTTCAGGAACTTCAGAAACTTGTCCGGATTGTAGCCGGGATCGATGATCCAGGCCGTTCCGCCCGGTTTCTGATAGATCACATAACCGTTACTTTCTAAATTTCCGCCCACGAATCTTTTTAGTTTCATGCGGTCGTCCTCCTTTTCTTCCTCCCTTGTATCCGCCCCGCTTCGGCAAATCTGCCAATTCAAAGTCGATTTCCCGGCTGGCGACGTTTGCCCTGACAACGCGGATGGTGATCCGGTCACCCAATCCGTATACATTACGGGACATTTCACCGATCAAGCGATATTTTTCCGGTTCAAAAATATAATAGTCATCCGTCAGATCAGCGGCTCTCACCAGACCCTCCACGGTGTTTTCCAGCTGAACGAAAAAGCCGAAGTTGGTGACGCTGCTGATGATACCGTCGAACAGTTCACCAATATACTGCGCCATATACTCGGTCATCTTCATTTTTTCAGCTTCTCGTTCCATTTCCTGCGCCTGACGTTCCGTCAGAGAAGATTGTGTCGAAGCTTCTTCCACCAGCTTCGCCAGTTGATCCATGCGTTCCGCAGTCAGCTGGCCGTGAAGCGATTCCTTGATGATCCGGTGGATCATCAGGTCGGGATATCTTCGAATGGGCGATGTGAAGTGACAATAATACTTCATTCCCAGGCCGAAATGTCCCAGACATTCCGGACCGTAGACAGCCTTCTGCATGGACCGCAGCGTCACCGTATTGATCACATGCTGTTCTTCCAGTTCCTCAGCCTGTTTTAAAAGCTCGTTCAGGGCCTTCGGGTGAATCGAATCGGCGCTTCCTTTCAGCGTCAGTCCGAATCTTCCCAAAAACCGTTTCAATTCACTGATCCGGTCAGCCTGCGGCTTATCGTGAACGCGATACACAAACGGTACTCCCATCCAGTAGAAGTGCTCTGCCACAGTCTCGTTGGCCGCCAACATAAAATCTTCGATGATTTTATTTGCGATTCTTCTTTCCGCGATCCCGATGTCCACCGGTCTTCCCTCATCATCCAACGTAATCCGGCTCTCGTCCAGGTCAAAGTCGATGCTTCCGTGGTCCTCGCGGCGACGGCGCAGAAGTCCCGCCAGCTCTTCCATGTCTAAAAGCAATTCTCTGAGATGTCCATACTGCTCCCACTGAGGAGCCGTTTCATCTTCCAACATATCCGATACATCGGTATAGACCATCCGCTCTCTGGAGCGGATGACTGCCTCATATATTTCGTGCGCAACGATCTGACCTCTGCTGTCAATTTCCATATCCACGGACAACGTCAGACGGTCCTCGCCGGGATTTAAGCTGCAGATCCCATTGGACAGCCGTTCCGGCAGCATCGGAATCACCTGATTCAGAATATAGATACTGGTCCCGCGATTCCAGGCTTCGCGGTCCAGCGGCTTACCTTCTCTCACGTAATGAGTCACGTCGGCGATGTGAACCGATAACAACCAGTTCCCGTTTTCCAGCCGTCTTACCGACACTGCATCGTCAAAGTCTTTCGAATCTGCCCCGTCGATGGTGATGACCAGTTCATCCCGCAGGTCTCTGCGTCCCAGATCTTCCCATTGGGAAGTGGTCCGTTCTTCCAGAACCGTCTCCACAGAATCAGCTTCCGCCTGAACTTCCGCCGGAAACTCTTTCGTTTTTTTATATTGACGGATCAATGCCTTAATATCACCGCCCGGTTCTCCATCCTTCGCCAGTATTTCCGTGACGACACCCTCTGCATTGCGTTCTCCGTTGGGCCACTGTGTAATTTTTACGACGATTTTATCTCCGGTCAGCGCTCCATTCCAGTCGTTCTGGCTGACGAACACATCCTCGTTCAGTCTCGGATCATCCGGCACCAAAAAACCGAAGCCTTTTCTTGCATAAAACGTACCCACCAATTCTTCATGCGCGTGTTTCATGATACGGGCAACCGCGCCCTCCCGGCGCTTATGTGCTCCCTGTCCCTTCAACAGCTTCACCGCCACCAGATCACCGTTCATAGCCCAGTGCATGTTTTCTTCGGACACGAAAATATCTCCGGCTTCCCGCTGTTCTTCCTCTGCAGGAATAACGAAACCGAACCCCTTTTTGTGTTTCTGAAGCGTCCCTGTTACAATCCCCAGCGTTCCACTGAGAACGTACTTTTCCCGCTTTGTTTGAAATACCTGACCGCCTTCATACATTTCGTCCAGCTGGCCGATAAAGGTTCCGATTTCTTTTCCCTCCAGTTGAAAAAAACGGACCAGCTCTTCATCTGACATGGGGATATAGTCTTTGGAACTCAGCAGTTCCAGAATCTGTTCTTTATAATCCATAGTTCTCCTTTATATTTAAGCGATAATCGCAAAACTTTCCAATGATATTATACCACACACGAACGAAAAAGCCACATTACAGGGTCGTTCCTGCAATGCAGCTTTTCTCACTACTCGGTCATATTCGTTCCGGATCCTCCGGCTCCGTTGTTTCCAACGGTTCCGTCATTTCCGAGGTCCGTTCTGGTGTCATCTTCGATGGTATCCATTCCATCCCGGATCTCATCGATCCCATCTTCTACGCCATCGGCGATATCGCTTAAAATCCCGCCGTTTCCGCTATTGTTTCCATCATCGGTCACGCTGTCTTCCACCGTACCCCGTCCGGAACATCCATTCAGCATCACCATGGCCAGAATCAAAATTGCAGCCACGATCCATCTTACACGTCTCATGCGTTCCACTCCTTTCCTCTCGTTCTGGCAACCGCCGCGCCGTCGGCGCGGCTCTTTTTCCGCACCATCGAACGCAGCTTCGCAACCTTAGGATGGACGCAAAGAAACGTCTCTATGTGAAATTTTCAGATGTAATTTTTTCAATTACAGCTGTGCATTCAGCAGCTTTTCACCGGCAATCTTCAGTTGTTCTTCCGCAGGTTCCCAACTGAATTCCACCTTCACAATGCGATCTTTCCCACCATGTTCCTTTGTCCAGGCGATGATGTACAGCGGCTGTGGGCCATCCTCTCTGTGGAGCTGATACACTTCCTCTGCGTTCCACAACGCTTTCAGAGTCTCCATTTTATCTGTACGGAACGTCTGGTCACCGAAGGGTGCTCCACCCCGCCTGGTTTCAGTCTCCATCATATCGTTCAGACATGTTTCGTACAGCAGTTTCGTGTCTAAAATCTCATATTCCAGTTCTTCATGATCCTCTCCATCAGGAAACCCGTTCTGTTGGAAGTTCACACGCCGGGCCAGGACCGACCGTTGATCCGACCGGCGCTCTCTGGAATAATGTTCATAGTCCACATTCACCAAATCCTCTACCGCCAGCGGGATATCATCGTGATACACATCCCAGGTCCAGCTGGAACCATTCTTCGCATACGTTGTGTATTCCGTAGGCTGAGATCCTTCCCGAAACCAGTGATGGGTCACACCAAACACTAAAACGGAAGTCATTACGACCGTCATTGCCAGAGATATCACAACGATGGTTGCTGTAGTGGCTTTCCGATTCGTTTCTCTGGATAGTCCCCGTCGTTTTAATCCCAACCGTACCTGTTCTGCTGCAATGGTACTGATCAGACACCCTCCCAACACCAGGGCGCCCACGATGTAATACATGGCCTTTCCAAAGTATCGTCCCCAGAAGAACATGGATATAAATGCAGTTACAATATAGATTCTTCCCAGGATGCGATACCCGCCATTGATGCGCGGGAGCTCTTCTCCCCGGTCAGCAGCAAGCTTCGCTTTTTTATACCAAACCCCATAAAATGCCAGGTTCGTCAGAGCATAGACTGCCAGGATCGCATACTCTGCCAGTGCAAAGAGTGTGTATGCATCTGTCAACCGTTCCATAACGCTTTTTCTCATGAACATCATCATAAGAAACATGGGAATCATCATCAGAGATACCAGGTTTCCGGCTCCGCCGCTGCGTTTCATGGTCCGCTGGATGTTGGCCAGCTTCACCTGTGGATCGGTCTCCAGGGCAACCACTTCGCTCCCCGCACCGCCGCCTCCGGTCGTTTCCACTGGACGGGAGAATATCTGCATCTGCCACCATTCCCCCACAAAGCTCCAGCCCATTTCTTCACAGATATCGTAAAGCCGTTCCTGACTTTCCGTGGGACCGGGATCGTATACCGATGCTTCCGGATAATACGTTACGCTGAACTGCAGTTCCTGCGGTTCGATCCGACGATACTTCCAGAAAATCGCTCCGACTTTTTCCAGCGCCCAGCCCCTCCGGGCCATCTTCGTCAGATGTTCTTCTATCCCACTGAAATCATATAACTGAAAACTCTCTAATCTATACTTCGTATTTCTCACATCTCTCACCCCTTTTATAGATCGACAACTCCAAACTGCACGTGCATTGCTCCGCAGCTCCGCGAAGCGGGTTGCCGCTGTGATTTTCTAGAACCAGCCGTGTTCGATGGCATAGGGCATCAGCCACCACTTAGCACACATACGAATCAAGTGGTAAATTAAGAAGCCCATCACGAATACGATCCAGTAATTCGTCTTTCCCGATGTCCCCCGTCTTCGATTGCGGTTCCTGACCGCTCCCTCAGCGAATATCATGACGATCATCGCGATGATATAAAAGCTGCCAATTGCCAAGTGTCCTAAGGATGCATAAGCCGCGATCCAATATCCCAGTCCAATCATCGCAGCTAATACAACCATTCCTCTGCTGATCCGATATGCTTTTCCTGCGGGAACACATTCTCCACCATGATCGACGGAAATCCGCGAACGCCGATACCAAAGCCAGAACCAAAGCTCGGACAATAATACACCCGTTGTAAACAGAACCAGTCCCCAAAACAACAACAATAATGTGGGGCTGAATCCCATGGATTCGTATTTTGAATATGTCATAGCGAACAGCGTCCATATTCCGAACAATACGACCCCTAATGTCAAATCCCTGATCCCCATGTCCCGGAACAGTTTTAATGTCACTTCCGGATCGGTCTGAAACGGGATTCCTTCCTCATCTTTAGGACGGCAAAACACTAGCATCATGGTCCAGTCCGTCACAAATCCCCAACCACCCAGTTCACTGATTTCCTGCAGTCTTATTTGTCGTTTCGAGGGAATGGGTTCATAAAGATTCATTTCCAAATCATAAGTAACTGCAAATTCCAGTTCCTGAGGTTCGATTCGTCGGTACCACCAGATTAACTGATTCATATGTTCGATGATCCAGCCCTTCGCTGCCATGGTGCTCAGATGTTCTTCAATTCCCTGATCATCATACAGGGCATACCTGTTGATTTCGTACTTTCTTTCTCTCATCTGCGCTCACCTCTCCGATGGCTTCGATCTGTTCCACACCGTAATACTCATAATCCAGGATCACGCTCTGAAGTCTTCGATACTCTTCCTCCAGCGCCTTTTTCCCCTGTTCGGTGATCAGATAACTTCTCCGGCGGCCTTCCACCTTGGTTTCACGGATCATTCCGGCCTGTTCAAAGTTTTCCAGTAAGTGATATAACGTTCCCGGACCGATGGATACGCGGCCATCCGTCATCAGAGCCACCTTTTCCATGATATCCATTCCGCACTGTTCCACCTGAAGACAAACCAGTATGTAGAACATCTGCTCTGTCAGTGTTTGATATTTTTCTCTTGGCATATGTAAATCCCCCTTTATCGAATATCGATATTATTTGTCTGTATTATATTATCGATATTCGATATTGTCAATATTCCCAATAAAAAAGTCGATTTACATCGACTCTTTTTTCGGAATATACCAATACGAATGAAATCCGCAGAGATACGTCAGCGCTCCCTTAGGCATCTGCGTTATCGCGTTATACACATTGTAATAATCTCCCACGCCCATGCTCAAAGCCAGTGTTCCCAGCGTTCCCAGAACATTCAGCTGCGGCCAAATCAGGAACATTACATACGGAATCAGTCCGAATACCACATTCGGTAATAACGACATGAACACAAAGCGGTTTCGCGTCATATCCTCCGTTCCCACTACAAATAACATTGCCATCTTCCAATTTGTATATACATAAGCCTCTTTTTTAAAACAAATAGCATGCAAATATTCATGTGGAAACAGAATCAAGCCCGATGCCAGACAACCAAGAAAGCTCCAGGCTTGGATCCCACCTCTCAAAAATAGTCCCACAATGGTCGCAACTAAAATTCCAAGAGACCAGCCGCCCATCAGTTTTGCCAGTTCTCCCGGACTTTCCGCCTCTTTGAACTTGACCGATCCTTCCGGGTGTTCTCTCTGCGGAAGATCCTTCACATTTCCGCTGAATTTCCCCTTGTAATGGATTTTTACCATACTTACTCCCCTTTATAATACAGAAAACCCCGCGTTGACCGCGGGGTTTCGATTCTTATATCAACCGCCCAAGTAAGCTTTACGTACAGCTTCACTGGAAGCCAGTTCCTTACCTGTACCGGACAGTACGATGGAACCGGTTTCGATTACATAACCACGATCTGCGATGGACAGAGCCATGTTAGCGTTCTGTTCAACCAGCAGTACGGTGGTACCGGTAGCGTTGATCAGCTTGATGATATTGAAGATTTCCTGAACCAGGATGGGAGCCAGACCCATGGAAGGTTCGTCCAGCAGCAGGATCTTCGGACGGGACATCAGCGCGCGGCCCATGGCCAGCATCTGCTGTTCTCCGCCGGATAAGGTACCAGCCAGCTGCTTATTTCTGATTCCCAGGATCGGGAAGTGGCTGTAGACCATTTCCATATCCTTTTTGATTTCACTCTTGTCGTTTCTCAGATAAGCGCCCATTTCCAGGTTTTCCAGAACGGACATATCCGGGAAGATTCGACGGCCTTCCGGAACCTGAGAAATCCCCATGGATACTCTCTTAGGAGCCGGAACACCTACCATGGACTTACCATCCAGCAGAATCTCACCGTTGGTGATCTTTTCCAGGCCGGAGATCGCTCTCAGGGTAGAAGTCTTACCAGCACCGTTGGCACCAATCAGGGTAACGATTTCACCGTCGTTTACGGTCAAAGAAATATCCTTCAGAGCGTGGATAACGCCATAATGTAAGTTTAAATTTTTAATCTCAAGCATGGCTTATCTCTCCTCTCCCAGGTACGCTTCAATAACCTGTTTATTGTTTCGGATCTCGTCCGGAGTACCCTTGGCCAGCATCTGACCGTAGTTCAGTACGTAGATGCGTTCGCAGATCTTCATGACCAGAGACATGTCGTGTTCGATCAGAAGAATGGTCAGGCCGAAATCGCGGCGCAGCTGAGCGATGGTTTCAGTCAGAGCAGCGGTTTCGTTGGGGTTCATACCAGCGGCGGGCTCATCCAGCAGAAGCAGATCAGGCTTGGTCGCCATTGCACGGACGATTTCCAGATGTCTCTGTTCACCATAAGGCAGATTCTTCGCCTTTTCAAACTTCTTATGAGACAGGTGGAAGATATCCAGCAGTTCTTCCGCTTCTTTGATCATGCGTTCTTCTTCCTTCACATACTTCGGTGTGTGGAGGAAGGCATCCATCATGTTGTAACCAACGCGCTGGTGCATGGCGATACGTACATTGTCCAGTACCGACAGTTCCTTGAACAGACGAATGTTTTGGAAGGTACGGGCAATCCCTTCGCCGCAGATATTGTAGGGCTTCTTACCCTGGATTTCTCTTTCCTTACCGTGGGTGTTCAGAATGACTTTCCCCGTGGTAGGTTCATATACGCCGGTCAGCAGGTTGAACAGAGTAGTCTTACCGGCACCGTTAGGACCGATCAGACCGACCAGTTCGCCTTCTTCGATCTGCATGTTTACATCAGAAACTGCAGTCAGACCGCCGAAGGATTTTGTCAGATTTTTTACTGTTAATAATGCCATCCTTCGTACCTCCTACTCTGCTTTCGGCGCCTTCTTCTGGCGCTTCTTGATGAATCCGGGAACAGACAGTTCACGGTCGCCCATCAGGCCCTGCGGACGGAACAGCATAATGGCTACCAGCATGATTGCATACAGAACCATACGCAGTTCAGAGAAGGACTGTAACAGCATTGTGATGATTGCCAGAACGGCTGCAGCGATCACGGTACCGGTCATGCTTCCCATACCGCCCAGTACAACAACCATCAGGATGTCGATGGACTTCATAAAACCAAAGGTGGTGGGTTTCAGGATATAGAACGTGGAAGCATATAACGCACCGCCGACGCCTGCGAAGAACGCGCCGATAGCAAATGCCATTACCTTATACTTTGTGGTATTGATTCCCATGGACTCTGCAGCGATTTCGTCTTCACGGATCGCGATGCAGGCTCTTCCGTGGGAGCTCTTGATAAAGGCGATGATCAGGATCAGTGTCACTACAGTGAACGCCCACAGCATCGGCCAGTTGGTGAACTTGGGGATACCGCTGAGACCGGCAGCACCACCGGTGATCACCAGGTTCTGAGCGAAAATACGGATGATTTCCGCAAAGCCCAGCGTAGCGATTGCCAGGTAGTCACCCTTCAGGCGCAGTGTAGGGATACCGATCAGAACGCCGCACAGTGCAGCCATAACTGCACCGAGGATGGTTCCGATGAAGAAACTGCCCATGCTTCCGTCACGCAGAGTGAGGATTGCACAGACGTAAGCACCGATCGCCATAAATCCGGCATGTCCTAAAGAGAACTGACCGGTAAAGCCGGTCACCAGGTTCAGACCTGCCGCCAGGATGATGTTGATACAAATTGTAGCAACGGTAACCATCTGATAGGAACGGATCATTCCAGCCATGATCAGACCCTGAACGATGGCAAAGGAACCCAGAGCCAGAACCAGGGTGATTACAGTATTCTTTTTTCTCGACTGTCTAACATCCATGGGTTACACCTTCTCTCTGGTGTTCTTTCCCAACAGGCCGGCCGGCTTGAAGATCAGAACTAAAATCAGAATTGCAAATACTACAGCATCTTTATACATGGAACTTCCGTAACCGGAAACCATGGTTTCGATGAAACCGATGCCGAATCCACCGATCATAGCACCGGGGATGACGCCGATACCGCCGAATACAGCGGCAACGAAGCACTTCAGACCGGGCATCATACCCATCAGCGGATTGATGGAATTATAGAACATACCTACCATAACGCCGCCGGCACCTGCTAACGCAGAACCGATCGCGAAAGTAGTGGAGATCGTACGGTTTACATTGATCCCCATCAGTTCGGCAGCGTCTCTGTCAGCAGAAACAGCTCTCATTGCCTTACCGATCTTGGTCTTATGTACGATGAACTGCAGAAGCAGCATCAGCGCGATCGTTGTAAACAGAATTACGATCTGCTGTAAGTTGATCACAACAGAACCTAAGTGATACTGTGTCTTAGGAATTACGTCCGGGAACGCTCTTACGTTAGCGCCCACAAAGTATACCATGATATATTCCATAAAGAAGGATACACCGATCGCCGTGATCAGCAGTGTAATACGCGGAGAATTTCGCAGCGGCTTATAAGCGATGCGTTCCATAACGATCCCGATGATTGCACATAATACCATGGAAATGATCATCGCAGGGAAGAATCCCAGGCCAAACATTGTGATGCAGGCGAATCCGATATATGCGCCCAGCATATAAATATCAGCATGTGCGAAGTTGATCAGTTTGATGATGCCGTATACCATCGTATATCCTAATGCCAGCAGGGCATAGATACTGCCCAGGGACAGTCCGTTGACAATCTGCTGTAAGAATTGACTCAAGGCATCCACCTCCATTTCTTCTTAAATAGTAATTAAGTTAGAGCAGGTATGCCCTAACTTAATTACAGTGAGAGTTTTATTTTAGCTTTAACTGATAAATTCTGTGTTATTACAGAGCTGCGTTTTCAGCAGATACAGCCACACCATTGTCGATCTTGATTACAACCAGAGCCTTCTGAGCGTCGTGGTTTTCATCGATGGACAGGGTACCGGTTACAGCCTTGAATTCGGAAGTAGCAGCCAGAGCGTCCTTGATAGCTTCAGGATCAGCAGCGCCAGCTCTTTCGATCGCATCGCAGATCAGCTTCGCTGCGTCATAACCCAGAGCGTTGAATGCATCGGGTTCTACGCCGTGCTTAGCCTTGTAAGCTTCGATGAAAGCGGTAACGGTTTCGTCTTCGTTCAGAGAAGAGTAGTGGTTGGAATAGTAAACGTCATGCAGAGCATCTGCGCCAGCCAGTTCAGCCAGAACCGGAGAGTCAAATCCGTCAGCACCCAGGATCGGGCATTCAATACCCAGAGCTCTAGCCTGCTTGATGATCAGACCAACTTCCTGGTAGTAGCCAGGCAGCCAGATAGCGTCAAATTCCTTACCAGCCAGGCTGGTCAGAATTGCATTGAAGTCGGTGTCGCCAGTTGTGTAAGCTTCTCTAGCAACGATTTCTCCGCCCAGTTCTTCGAAAGTAGCACTGAAGCTAGTAGCCAAACCTTCAGCATAGTCAGAGGACTTGTCCTGAACGATAGCTACCTTAGCAGCGCCCAGATTCTTGGAAGCGTAGTTAGCCATTGCAACACCCTGGAAGTTATCGGAGAAGCAGATACGGAAAGCGTATTCCTTGGTATTTCCGGAAGTTACGTCATTAGCGGTAGCAGAACCGGAGATTACGGGGATACCATTTTCCAGTGCGATGGGCAGTTCAGCCTTGAAGTTACCGGAAGTAGCGGGTCCGATTACGGCACAAACGCCTTCTTCGGTCATCAGTCTGGTAGCTACGGAAACAACTTCTGCAGCATCGGACTTGTTGTCGATGGTTACCATTTCAACCTGCTTACCTAAGATACCGCCAGCAGCGTTGATTTCTTCGATAGCCAGGGTGACACCATCTACGCTGGACTGTCCGTAAGTAGCTACGGCACCGCTCAGTTCGTAGTTAACGCCGATCTTAATTGTATCTCCTTCAGCGCCGCCTTCAGCATCACCGCCGCCGCAGCCTGTCAGAGCCATACTCATTACCATTGTCAGAGCTAATAATACTACTAACCATTTTTTCATTTTGTTACACCACCTTATAAATAGTTGATTAAAGCTTGTTTTACTCTCGTTAAAACATGGTCTTATTTTATCTCAATTATTATGTTGTGTCAACACAAATATGAAATTAATTTTGTATTTTTATCACAATTTCGACCGTTTTTCGCGAGTTGTTTGATAATTCTTACTATATGTGAGCTCCCCCGTATTTTTCGGTTATTTTTTTGTGTTTTACAACCATATTTCACCCGGCAAACCGCCGCTCTAACTTCGCTTCGCTCGTTAATCGGCGTGTTAGGAGCGCAAAAAAGTAAAAAAGAGCTTTCGCTCTTTTTTACCTGGTTGTGTTGTTGTGTATTATCTAACAAATATTTGAGGAAGATTATTTGTTGATACCTTCTTCATATGTCTCTCGACACGCATATAATACTACAGCCATTTTCCGTTTTCAAGGGGTTTTTAAAAATAGTTTGAAATTTTTTGTTGTTTTTCACTATATTATTTCGTTTTTATTTCATGCATCAAAACAAATAATGGCCAGCTTTTCAAAATCTAATGGATTGAATCAGATCACGGACACGACTATTTGTGACTGGGCGCATAACCGTAATTGTAAATTATGTGATCACTGTAGGCAAGACCCTTTTCCGTAATAGTCAGCCTTCCGTCCACAGTCAGCACCTCATTCCCGTCGCGGTCGATGAAAGCCCAGATCTCTATATCCTTTTGGACAGGAACTACACCGTTGCAAAAATCGCCCACATCCAGATATTGCGGTTCGATTACCCAGCGGCCATCCCGATTTACAAAGCCCCACCGACCGTTGGAGATACAGACAGGCAGCATATCCTCGGAATAGCAGCGGGCCAGCGTACAATTCAGAGGCAGCTGTACCACTTGCTGTCCGCTTCGATCGATCATACTGGCGACAACAGGATTGGTATTTCGCACAAATGCGAGCCCCTCTTTATCGAAGTCCTCTGCAATGTCCCAGACAGTTTGGATCCGCAGATTTCCATTGCGGTCAATATAACCGTATTTATCTTTTTTACGCACACGGGCGTAATAGTTCTTGTAGTCCTTTATCTCCTCGTAGCTGGGCCACAAGATGTATTTCCCGTCTGTGTTGATGGTGCCGTAAAGCCGCGGTGGCCAAATCCATCCGATGCCTACAACCGCCACTCCCTCGTGGAAATCACGGGCTTCTAAAAAGTGTTTGGAGATTTCATCGTTCTCCCGGTTCACAAAGTAAGCGCGTCCTTTTTGATCCAGTACCCGCAGATTACCGTTGTGAAACAATGCCTGATAGTCATAGTTGTCCGTTCCCATAGGTCCAGATTTATAAAATTTTTTCGGAAATCGCTCACTTCCGCTCAGGCAATATATGCTGTTCGTCCCGTTCTTGAAAACGGCAATTCCTTCCCGAACACCGATGCAGGTACCCTGACAATCCTGATGAAGCCGTTCCCTCTGCAGGGACTCCAGTTGAAATACATATTGTGGTGTACCCCATCCCCACTTATAGTCTTTGAGAATAAACTGTTCCACCGGTCCATCATCCGGTGTCAGCAGGACATCGGCCCATATGGGACTTACTACGACGCAACCGTCATATCGCAGGACACCTACTCCATACTTGTCCTTTGTATGGTAGTATCCGCTGACCTCGCACTCGATGCGGAAGTATCCGTCACGGCCGCTTAGCAGCTTATATTCCGTTTCCAACGTAGTAATTCGTTCCATCTTTCACCCTCCGCTTTAGGATCGTTGCAATAATTATACCGTATATACTAACAAAAAAACAGAGGTCAAAAAACAAAAGAAGCACCATGTTTCAACGTTGAAACATGGTGCTCATTGAGTCGATCATATTTTGTTAACTTCGATTTCGTCAACTTTCGTTAGAAAATACCGCCGATCTGTACGAACAGAGGAGCGAATACTACAGCAACGATGGTCATCAGCTTGATCAGGATGTTGATGGACGGACCGGAGGTATCCTTGAAGGGGTCACCTACGGTATCGCCGATAACAGCAGCAGCGTGAGTTTCGGAACCCTTACCGCCGTGAACACCGGATTCAACATACTTCTTCGCATTATCCCATGCACCGCCGGAGTTGGACATCATGATTGCCAGCAGAACACCGGAAGCCAGAGCACCAGCCAGCATACCGCCCAGGGAAGAGGGACCCATCAGGATACCTACAGCCAGCGGAGAAGCTACAGCCAGAACGCCGGGAGCCACCATTTCACGCAGAGCAGCAGCGGTGGAGATGTCTACGCATCTTGCATAGTCGGGCTTGGAAGTACCTTCCATGATACCCTTGTCTTCTCTGAACTGACGACGAACTTCTTCGATCATCTGATTCGCAGCTCTGGATACGGAGCTCATGGTCATAGCAGAGAACATGAAAGGCAGCATCGCACCGATGAACAGACCGATGATTACCTTCGGATCCAGCAGGTCGATGGAAACCAGTTCCACAGCCTGAGAATAGGAAGCGAACAGAGCCAGTGCAGTCAGAGCAGCGGAACCGATCGCGAAACCCTTACCGATCGCAGCGGTGGTGTTACCAACGGAGTCCAGAGTATCAGTGATTTCTCTGACTTCGGGCGGCAGTTCGGACATTTCAGCGATACCGCCAGCGTTGTCGGAAACCGGACCGTAAGCGTCAACAGCGATGGTCATACCAGCGGTGGACAGCATACCTACAGCAGCCAGTGCGATACCGTACAGGCCAGCAGCAGCGTCAGCAACCAGGATACCTACACAGGTGATCAGGATCGGCCATACGGTGGACATCATACCTACGGACAGACCGGAAATAATGGTGGTAGCAGCACCAGTCTGAGACTGTTCTGCAATTTCCTTTACATGCTTATAGTCAGCAGAGGTGTACATTTCGGTCAGCTTACCGATGGCGGTACCAACAGCCAGACCGGAAATAACTGCAGCTGCGCAGTTCATGGTGCCGAAGAACATCTTGGACAGTACCAGAGAAACTACAACAACCAGAGCAGCAGACAGATATGTACCCATGTTCAGAGCCTGCGCAGGGTTGGACTTTTCGTCGCCCTTAACAAACATAATACCTACGATGGAAGCCAGGATACCTACCGCGGACAGGATCAGCGGGAAGATAGAACCGGTAACCGGATCCAGATAGAATACTTCGCCGAACTTGGGAGTAACTTCTTCAATAAATACAGCCAGAGTGATAGCGGAGATGATAGAACCTACATAAGATTCAAACAGGTCAGAACCCATACCGGCAACGTCGCCCACGTTGTCGCCTACGTTATCCGCGATAACTGCAGGGTTTCTCGGGTCGTCTTCCGGGATACCAGCTTCCACCTTACCTACCAGGTCAGCACCTACGTCAGCAGCCTTGGTATAGATACCACCGCCAACACGACCGAACAGAGCCATGGAGGATGCACCTAAACCGAAACCGGTGATGTACTTTGCGGATTCAACGCCCAGAATAGCAAAAATACCGCCAACGCCCAGAATACCCAGACCTACAACGCACAGACCCATAACAGCGCCGGAACGGAACGCAACCTTCAGCGCCAGATTCATTCCGCCTTCACGAGCGGAATTTGCGGTTCTTACGTTACCCATGGTAGCAACCTTCATACCGAAATAACCTGCCATTACGGAGAACAGAGCTCCCAGAACGAACAGGATACCGGTGATGGGGTCGATACCAACACACAGAAGTCCGCACAGAACAGCGATTACGAAAATCATTGTCTTGTACTCTCTCATCAGGAACGCCATAGCACCTTCAGAAATGTAGCCGGCGATTTCCTTCATGCGATCGGTACCAGCATCAACCTTAGAGATCCAAGCTGCCAGGCTGTAAGCTACACCGAGCGCGATTATGCCCACCAGAGGTGCGACATATGTCATAATTCCCATTATTTACTTTTCCTCCTTCTTGATACACAAGAAAAGGTGCATCCCAGCACCTCATTCTTTGTACGGAAAAAACATATCGTAGACCGAATTTTCTTCTCCCGTGGATCAGATTATTCGATAGCTACCAGGATCAGAGCTGCGATAATGAATACGATTGCGCCGATGGTGGTCATCTTTTCCAGCATAGCTTCGTATCCCTGGCTCTTCTTCTTACCAAACAGCTGTTCTGCACCGCCGGCGATGGAACCGGACATACCTGCGCTGTTTCCGGACTGCAGCAGAATGCTGGCAATCAGTGCGATGCTGGCAACTGCCAGTACGATCATAACTAAAGTAGTCATTTATTTTACCTCCAAGTAATTTACTTCCAAGATATTTGGTCGTCTAAAATAGCTTTTCTATTGTATCACAGGAACTATGCAAAATCAAGCCAAACCGACATTTGGTTACAAATTTTCTTCCACTTTTTCGCGGCAATCAAAAAAGGCGGTCACAGCTGGCTGTGACCGCCTTTTTTTCATAATTATCGTTCTGATCTCCAATCAGCGGAACTTACTTGTTCTTCAGATTGTAGAATGCGGAGTTTCCTGCGTACTGTGCGGAATCGCCCAGGATGTCTTCCAGTCTTAGCAGCTGGTTGTACTTGGCGATACGGTCAGTTCTAGACAGAGAACCGGTCTTGATCTGACCAGCGTTCAGACCCACTACGATATCAGCGATGGTGGTATCTTCGGATTCACCGGATCTGTGGGATACAACAGCGGTGTAACCTGCCTTCTTAGCCATTTCGATTGCATCGAAGGTTTCGGTCAGGGTACCGATCTGGTTTACCTTGATCAGAATGGAGTTACCAACGCCTCTTTCGATACCTGCAGCCAGTCTCTTGGTGTTGGTTACGAACAGGTCGTCGCCTACCAGCTGAACTCTGTCACCGATTCTTTCGGTCATCAGCTTCCAGCCGTCCCAGTCGTCTTCTGCCAGACCATCTTCGATGGAAATTACAGGGTACTTGGACAGCAGCATTTCGTAGTATTCGATCATCTGTTCAGAAGTCTTTTCCACGCCTTCGCCCTTCAGGAAGTAGATCTTCTTTTCAGCATCGTACATTTCGGAAGAAGCAACGTCCAGAGCGATCTTAATATCATCGCCCGGCTTGTAGCCAGCCTTTTCGATCGCTTCCAGAATTACCAGGATCGCATCTTCATTGGTAGCCAGGTTCGGTGCGAAACCGCCTTCATCACCAACAGCAGTGTTCATTCCCTTACCCTTCAGAACGGCCTTCAGGCTGTGGAATATTTCAGCACCCATTCTCAGAGCTTCGCGGAAGGACTTAGCGCCTACAGGCATGATCATGAATTCCTGAATGTCAACAGTGTTGTCAGCGTGTTCGCCGCCGTTCAGAATGTTCATCATCGGAGTCGGCAGAACCTTACCATTTACACCACCCAGATACTGGAACAGCGGAAGGCCTAAGCTGTTTGCAGCAGCGTGAGCTACAGCCATGGATACAGCCAGGATAGCGTTAGCGCCCAGCTTACCCTTGTTTTCAGTACCATCCAGTTCGATCATCAGGTTATCCAGACCAACCTGGTCGAATGCGTCCATACCGATGATTTCATCAGCGATGATATCGTTTACATTGTCAACAGCCTTCAGAACACCCTTACCCAGATATCTGCTCTTGTCACCGTCGCGCAGTTCCACCGCTTCGTGAACACCGGTGGATGCGCCGGAAGGAACGATGGCGCTTCCGAAGGAACCGTCGTCCAGAGTTACTTCAACTTCTACAGTAGGATTACCACGGGAATCCAGCACTTCGCGTGCATATACATCTTCAATAAACGGCATAGTAATTTACCTCCTTAAAATGGTCTAAACTAAAACTCTACGATCTGGATGAAATCTTCCGGCTTCAGGCTGGCTCCGCCAACGAGGGCACCGTCGATATCTTCCATATTCATCAGTTCCGAAGCATTGTTCGGCTTTACGGAACCGCCGTACTGAATGATCACTTCTTCGGAAACTTCGCTTCCGTACAGACCATCGATGACCTGACGGATGTATGCGCACATTTCCTGCGCCTGTTCCGGAGTCGCAGTACGACCGGTGCCAATAGCCCAAACCGGTTCGTAAGCGATCACCAGCTTCTTCATCTGGTCGGCGGACAGATCTTTGATCCCGCCTTCCACCTGGGTCTTCACCACGTCATATGCCTGACCGGCATCGCGCTGTTCCAGAACTTCACCCACGCACATGATGGGAACCAGACCGTGTTCAAAGGCCTTCTTCACCTTCTTGTTCACGGTTTCATCGGTTTCAGCAAAATACTGACGACGTTCGGAATGTCCGATGATGACGTAGTCCACGCCGATTTCAGTCAGCATGGCCGGAGCGATTTCGCCAGTGAACGCTCCGCTTTCTTCAAAATGCATGTTCTGTGCGCCCACCTTTACGCCGGAGTCTCCGAACGCATCTTTCAGAGCAGCCAGCTGAGTGAACGGTGCACAGATCGCTGCAGTCACGTCAGAATCGTGATACAGCTTCTTAAATTCTTCTGCAAAAGCCACCGCTTCCTTGGTGGTCTTGAACATTTTCCAGTTTCCTGCAATAAACGGTTTACGCATGTTGTCTCTCTCCTAAATGTTATTTATCCTGCAGAACATCAACGCCCGGCAGTACCTTACCTTCCAGGAATTCCAGGGATGCACCGCCGCCGGTGGAGATGTGGGTCATCTTGTCGTTCAGGCCGAACTTTTTAACTGCCGCAGCAGAGTCGCCGCCGCCGATGATGGTCATACCGTCACATTCTGCCATCGCTTCAGCGATTGCCTTGGTACCCTTGGCGAATGTATCCATTTCGAATACGCCTACCGGTCCGTTCCAAATCACAGTGGCAGCGTTCTTGATCTTTTCAGAGAACAGAGCCACGGTCTTTTCACCGATGTCCATGCCCATGTAATCTGCCGGGATCTTATCGCGGTCACAGGTGAAGTGTTCAGAATCGTTGTTAAATTCCTTTGCTACTACGGTGTCCACCGGCAGTAACAGTTCCACGCCCATTTCCTTAGCCTTTTCGATCAGACTTACAGCCAGGTCGGTCTTGTCGGCTTCCAGGATGGAGGTACCGATTTCGTAGCCCATGCCCTTGTAGAAGGTGTAGGACATACCGCCGCCGATAATCAGACAGTCTACCTTCTTCAGCAGGTTGTCGATAACGGTGATCTTGTCGCTGACCTTGGCGCCGCCCATGATTGCCACGAAGGGTCTCTTGGGATTTTCCACGGCATTGCCCAGGAATTCCAGTTCCTTTTCAATCAGGAAGCCGGATACACCGGGAATGTAAGAAGCGATACCTGCGGTGGAAGAATGTGCTCTGTGAGCAGTACCGAAGGCATCGTTGACGAACAGTTCTGCCATATCAGCAAGTTCCTTGGAGAATTCTTCCCCGTTCTTGGTTTCTTCTTTACGGAATCTGACGTTTTCCAGCAGCATCACGTCGCCGCCCTTCAGGTTCTTTGCAGCTTCCTTGACTTCGTCGTTAACCACTTCCGGAACGCTGATGAAGGTTACGGCCTTGCCCAGCAGTTCTTCCAGTCTCTTGGCCACAGGAGCCAGAGAATATTTCATGTCCGGTTCACCCTTCGGTCTTCCCAGGTGAGACATGAGGATGACCTTAGCATCGTTTTCTACCAGATAATTGATGGTCGGCATCGCACTGGTGATACGGATGTCATCGGTGATATTCTTGTTTTCATCCAGAGGAACGTTGAAATCGCAGCGTACGATGACTGTCTTTCCTCTGACTTCTACATCTCTCACAGTTTTCTTCATAGTAATTATCCTTTCTGAGTCAACAGGCTCAATTATAATGAAATTTTGTGAAATACATTAGATGTTATATGCGAAGCACTTAATAGCGTTTTCTCTTGGAAGAGGACGCCACATGCATCTCGTCTCTGTATTTGGCCACGGTCCGGCGCGAAATATCGATCCCTTTTTCTTTCAGGATCTCCACCATGGCCTGGTCGCTCTTGGGAGCTCGCGGATCTTCATTATCTACTATTTCCCTGATCAGGGTTTTTATGCTCTGAGAGGCGATCCCTTCCCCGGAGCTTCCGGAAACACCGCTGGTGAAAAAGTATTTGATTTCGAAGATTCCCCGCGGACTCTGCATATATTTTCCGTTGATGGAACGGCTGACCGTGGATTCGTGGATCCCCACTTCATCGGCAATCTGCTTCAGCGTCAGCGTCTTCATATGCTTCGGTCCGTGTTCAAAGAAATCTACCTGATACTTGACCACAGCGTTCACCACGTTATAGATGGTTTGTTTTCTCTGTTCGATACTTTTGATCAGCCAGACCGCTGAATTCAGCCGGCTGGTCAGAAACTGACTGATGTTCGATTCTTTATCGGACTCTGCCAGCATCTTCTGATAATACGGCGACAGCGTCAGCCGCGGTGTACTGCTCTCGTTGACCAGGACCACGTATTCCCCGTCCACTTTTTCCACCGTCACATCCGGAATCACATACCGCGTTTCCGTAAATCCGGAAAACTGCCGTCCCGGTTTCGGTTCCAGCTTACGGATCACATCGCTGATTTCCTGTGCCTCACGAACCGTGATATTCAGTGCCCGTGCCATGTTCCCGAGGCGGTTGTTGGCAATGTCCTCCAGATGTTCATCGACAACCATCATCATCACCGGATCGTCGTTACCCTGATGACGAAGCTGGATCTTCAGACATTCTTTCAAATCTCTGGCTCCGACACCTATGGGATCGAAACTCTGGATGATCTTGAGGATCTCTTCCGCCCGTTCTTCCGTCAGATGAAACTGTCTGGCAACCTCTTCGATGGGCTGCGTCAGGTATCCGTTTTCATCCAATGCCTCAATGACGTATTTCGCTGCCATCCGGCAGTTCTTTTTCATAGGAACGAACTGGAGCTGTACCAGCAGGTTCTCTGTCAGCGACACATCGGTGCTTACAAACTGTTCAAAAGTATATTCACTGTTTTCCGGATTATGCGCGGCATATTGCCACTGTTTGTAGCTGATGTCGTCATATTCCCGTTCTTTAAAATGTTCCGCCCAGTCAAATTCCTCTTCAGCGGACGTTCTTCCGGACGATTCCGGATACTCACGATCCGTGGGCTCCTGCTCTGTTTGTCCCTCTTTCCCCTGAGGATCGATCTCAAGGATGGGATTGACCAGGACCTGTTCATCCACATACGCCTCCAGTTCCTGCGTATTGAACTGCAGAATTTGGATCGCCTGGATCAACTCCGGCGTCATCACCAATTTTTGCGCCTGTTCTATGGTCAGATCATATCCAAGTCTCATAATCTTCCGTCTCCTCGTCCATACAACACGCTGTTTTTAGTTTTGAAAACAACATACACAAATACATATCAGCTTATTTTACCATAAAATTCGGACGATTTATAGTCCTGTGTGTAAAAAAGCCTTTATTCCAATCCCGGAAAATCCAGCTGACGGAGAGCTTCAAACAAAATGATGTTTGCGGAGTTTGCCAGATTCAGGGAACGGAGCCGTGTATCGGCGCCCATGGGGATCCGGATCGCCTGCTCCTGATGTGCAGCGATGAAGTCCCGCGGCAATCCGGCCGTTTCACGGCCGAACAAAATCATGTCGCCATCCTTGTATTTCACGTCCGTGTGACGCTGCCCACCCTTCGTGGTGGCGAGATACATGGTGGCGCCCTCATATTCCTTCATAAAATCGTCCAGACTTTCATGGACCGTCAGCGTTACGAAAGGCCAGTAGTCCAACCCAGCCCGCTTCAGGTGTTTATCATCGATGGAAAAGCCCAGGGGCTTGACCAGGTGAAGATGCGTACCAGTGGCGGCGCAGGTACGGGCAATATTACCCGTATTGGGCGGAATCTCCGGCTCGACCAAAACGATGTGGAGTGCCATATGCAATTTCCTTCCTTTCAAATTATCCCAAGTTAAGTTTCGCATAACCCGTCAGAAAAATCAACTCAAATTTGCATTTTCGTAAAATTTATTGCAAAAACGATCACGTCGCTTTCTCTCGAAAATCGTTTACTTTTCTCACAATCTATACTATAATAATTTCTAAGTATGACATTTTAGGGAGGTATACCATGAACAAGAAAACCATTAAAGTTGGCTTATTAGGTTTCGGCACGGTCGGCGGCGGTACATACCGTATGCTGGTTACCAATGCGGATACCATTTCCTATACCACCGGCGTGTCCATTGAAGTATCCAAGATCCTGGTCAGAGACCTTTCCAAGAAGAGAGATATCTCTGCACCGGACGAGCTGTTTACTGACAATCCGGATGATATTCTGAAGAATCCCGAGATCGACGTCGTTGTAGAAGTTCTGGGCGGAATCCACCCGGCCTTCGACTATATGGAAGAAGCTATTAAGGCTGGTAAGCATGTAGTTACAGCGAACAAGGCTGTCATCGCGAAGGACGGTCCGTACCTGACCCAGCTGGCCATCGAAAACAAGGTCATCCTGCGTTACGAAGCCAGTGTCGGCGGCGGTATTCCCATCCTGAATGCCCTGTCCACATCTCTGACTGCCAATGAATTCACTGAAGTTGCCGGTATCGTCAACGGTACTACCAACTATATCCTGACTCAGATGGCTGAAAACGACATGGATTACGCTGATGCTCTGAAGCAGGCACAGGCCATGGGCTTTGCTGAAGCTGATCCCACCGGCGACGTGGAAGGTTATGACGCTGTCAACAAGCTGACCATTCTGATTTCCACCGCTTTCGGTATCCGTGTTGCTCCGGAAGACATTCCCAGAGAAGGGATCACCAATATCACCAAGGACGATATGATTGCTGCAAAGCAGTTCGGCTATACCATCAAGCTGCTGGCTCACGCAAGAAGATACAGAAACACTCTGGAATGTTCCGTGCAGCCCGCCATGGTTCCGCTGACTCACCCCCTGGCTACCGTAAAGAACGAATACAATGCGATCTTTGCCAGAGGCAACGCTGTGGATGATGTAATGCTGTATGGTAAGGGCGCAGGTGCTATGCCCACCGGCAGTGCTGTTGTCGGAAATCTGCTGGAAATTGCCAGAGCATATGCTTTCGGAATCACCGACAAGACCATCCCCACTGCTGTGAACGACAACAAGAACCTGGAATTCGACGGCGAAGGCCAGAACATGTACTATGTGACCATGCTGGCAGAAGATATGACAGGTGTTCTGGGTAAGATCGCTTCCGTCTTCGGTGATGCCGGTATCGCCATCAAGACTTTCGTACAGCGTCCCGGAACCAAGTCCACCGGTCGCTATGTACCCCTGGTTTACATCCTGGGCGACACCACCAGAGAACGTCTGAACGAAGCCCTGGAAGAAGTCAGCACATTCACCTTCGTAAAGGAAGTTAAGAGCGTCATCTGCGTAGCAGATCTGGACAACTAATAAAGGAGACGATCAAAATGAGTTTATTTAAAGACTGGGAATATCTGATCAACAACCAGACAGATGAAAGCTTCCCGGATTTTTGGGAAAAGTACAGCTCCACCGAAAAGAAGATTTACAGCGATATTCTGGACAGACCGTATGAAAAGGTGACCGGAACCTTCCAGTCCCTGGTTGACAAGTACGAAGCAGACCCCGTGATCTTCATGGGTTTCCTGGATGGTATCAACAGCAGCTTACGCGCTGAACAGGACCTGGACAGCTTCGATGAAACCACCGAAATCAGCCTGGACATCGATCTGGAAAAGCTGTTCTTCAACATGCTGGTTGCCGGTGCGGATTATCTGTACACCCTGCCCCAGTGGGAAACCATCTTAACCGAAGAAAAGAGACTGGAAATCGTTAAGGCTTACAAGCGTTCCAAGACCGTTGTCAAGGAAAAGGAACCCGGCAGAAACGATCCGTGTCCCTGCGGTTCCGGTAAGAAATATAAGAAGTGCTGCGGTAAGAACGCATAATCACTGACACCCAAAGCTGCATTTTCTACAAATGCAGCTTTTTGTTTTCAAGGAGAGTATCTATGAAACAACGAATCACGACCGTACTTTTGGCTTTGGCTCTTCTCCTGTCCGGCGCACTGGCGGGTTGTGCGTCCCAGGAACCTCTGGCCAGCGAACCGGTTTCCATGATGATCGCCACCGATCTCCACTATCTGTCACCTGAATTGACGGATAAAGGAGAACTCTATCAGCAGGTGGCCTCCAATGGCGACGGAAAGGTATTCATGTATCTTTCAGAAATCACCGACGCATTTTGTAATCAGGTCATTGAAAACCAGCCTGATATCCTGATCCTCAGCGGCGATCTCACATTGAACGGAGCCGCCAAAAGCCACAACGGGCTCATTGAAAAGCTGAAAGCCGTTCAGGAATCCGGTGTCCAGGTCCTGGTCATCCCCGGAAACCACGACTTAGACGGCGCCGCTGCCGCTTTCATCGGCGCAGAGATCCAGCCCACGGAAGCCTTTACCTCGGCGGATTTCGCATCAGCTTATGAAACCTTCGGTCCTGCTCAGGCAATCAGCCGTGACGAAACCACTTTCAGTTACATTTTTGAAGCCGGTCCCGATCTGTGGATTTTGATGTTAGATGCCAATATGGGCGGTAAGGGTTTTGTGAAAGATTCAACGCTGGAATGGCTCGAGCCTCAGTTAAAACAGGCACAGAAATCCGGAATCTCCGTGATTTCCGTTTCACACCAGAACCTGTACGCCCACAGTAATCTCCTGTCCTTCGGCTACGAGTTGTATAACTCCGACGCTGTTGCGGAATTGTTCCAAAAATATGGAGTTAAGTGTAACTTCAGCGGTCATATCCATATCCAAAGCATCGCCACAGGAGACGCCGCCGATGGCGGCGCGGTTGCCGGAGGTCCAATCACAGAGATCGCCACCTCGGCCCTGACCGTGTCCCCTCTGCAGTACGGCCAGATTGATTATGCGGACGGCGTCCTGACCTACTCCGCAGAGAATGTGGATGTGGAAAGCTGGGCGGTCGATAACGGGTCCACCGATGAAAACCTTCTGGATTTCACTCAATATGCTAATACAATATTTGCAGATACCGCTCTGAACCAGGTCCGTTCTTCTTACGCGGACAGCGGCCTTACATCAGAAGAAATCGAGCTCCTGGCTCAAACCTTCGCCGGGATCAACCAGGCTTACTTCGGCGGTCTGGAACTGGATTCCGCCGATTACGCAGAAGGGCTGAAGCTTCTCCGTTCTCTCCCCGGCTCATTCTTCTCCAGTTACATCGAATCCATGCTTCAAATCGAAGGAAAGAATCTCCAGGAAGTAACCATTCCTCTGCAATAACAAAAAGTACAAAAGCAGCTGATTTTCACGTCAGCTGCTTTTTCATTACTTTTTCTTTTTCTTCGCAAAGCCCTTTCCGGATTTCTTTCCGAAACCACCATCCTTCTTCTTTCCAAAAGTTTTTCCGCTGTGCTTTCCGCAGCCGCCGTCTTCATCCCAATCGCGGCGCTTTCTGTCGCGTCTGCTGTCATAAGGCGGAAGCTCGTCCCAGTCACGGCGCTTTTCTTTTTTCTTTCCGTCAAATCGCTCCTTGTAATATTCGTCGTGATGACCGCGTCTTCCGGAACGCTCTTTTTTATGGCGGAAAATATTCACCTGCTCTTCATCCAGCTCTGTGCGGCTGTAACGACGCTTATCGAATTCATCGAAAGCCATACCGAACAGAACGGCAGCCACATCCTCCACACTGTACTGAGGACGATTTCCTCCTTGAATCTTCAGGATTTCATCAGCTTCTTCCGCAGTCACCGCGTCATCTGCCGGAAACTCTGTCTTCAAAATCGCTTCGATCACCGGAAGATATTTCTGATAGCGGCCCTTATCCAGCTTCGTCTGGACTCTGCGAACCGCCATTTCCACGCGGACCTGTTCCACATCGGCAATGGTAGGTGCTTTCATAGGCAGGATTTTGGACTTTGTATATCTCTGAATATTTCTCAGGCGATAATGGTCCTTTCCAAATACGAAGGAATAGGATACACCGGAACTTCCTGCACGTCCGGTACGGCCGATTCTGTGAACGTAGTATTCCTCATCGCTGGGGATATCGTAGTTGAATACGGCATCGATCCCTGTAACGTCGATTCCTCTCGCTGCCACATCCGTGGCAACCAGCAGCTGAAGCTGCCCTTTGCGGAAGCGGTTCATAACACGGTCGCGTTCCAGCTGCTTCATGTCACCATGGAGAGCTTCAGCGCGGAACCCGCGGGCCTGGAGGCCCTGTGTCACTTCATCCGCACGGATTTTGGTATTGACGAACACCAAACCCAGTTTTACATTTTTACAATCCACCAGACGGCTCAGAAGCTCCATCTTGTTGTGTTCGCGGACTTCAATATAATACTGGTCAATACTGGGGACGGTCAGTTCCTTTTCGATGGTCTGTAAGTGGATAGGCTCCTTCTGATACAAGCTGGTGATTTCCAAAATTTCCTGCGGAATGGTAGCCGAAAACAGCAGCGTCTGACGCTCCTGAGGCAACTGCTCCAGAATCGTATCAATGTCTTCACGGAATCCCATCTTTAGCATTTCATCTGCTTCATCCAGAACAACCATGCGCAGCGCTTCCACCTTCAGTGTGTGACGGCGCAGGTGATCCATGATGCGTCCCGGTGTACCAACGATGATCTGCGGACGCTTTTTCAACGCCATGATCTGACGATCGATGGACTGACCGCCGTACAAAGCCAGGACATTGACATCCTTTTTGTATTTCGCAACCTGTTCCAATTCTTCCGCCATCTGGATGGCCAGTTCACGGGTGGGACAAAGGGCCAATACCTGAACTCCCCTTACCTGGGGATCCAGAGATTCCACCGCCGGAATCCCGAAGGCGCAGGTCTTTCCCGTTCCGGTACGAGCCTGACCGATCACATCTTTTCCCTCCAGAATGGGAGGAATCGCCAACGACTGGATGGGAGTCGCTTCTTCAAATCCCATTTTGTCCAGGGCTTTCAGAACTTCCTCCGACAGGGGAAGTTCATTGAAAATCAAACGTTCCATAATCTATCCTTTCAAAAAAAACAAGTGTTGTATCTGTAAAGAAATAACTTTACTATTATACAACACTTTGTCTTTAAAAACTATTTCTTTTTTATGCGCAGAACCCATTGAGAAGCAAATCCAGAAGCTTCTCATCGGTGAATTCCTCCGCAATATCCGCATCGGTCAGATGCAGGGATGTGACGACCTCACACACCGGCTGCGGCGGATTATCCACAAACCCGGCCGCCGTAGAGCAGGCCCCCATCAGGACTGCGGTTGCCAGATGAACGCTCATACGGCGAAATTCGCCGCGGTCAACTCCCTCCTGGAGGATATCGTGAACCGCATTGAATTTATATTTCAGCATTTCCCCGATGGCCTGTTTCAACCCCGGAAAATTCGTAAACTCTACCTGCAGCTGCATCGGATCCAGAGAACTGAGATGAACTTGTTCCTTTAACGCCGTCTCCATGCGCATCATGACCAGGAGTTTTTCTCTGCAGGGTGCTCCGGCCAGTTCTGTCATCATCGTTTCTACGCTTTCTTTGTAATACTGACAGTACTCATCCAGAAGGCACCGGAAAAGGGCTTCTTTACTGTCGAAATACTCGTACACCGTTCCCTTTCCGATTCCTGCCGTCTGGGCGATATCGATAATCTTCGTCTTTTCATATCCGTTCTTTACAAATACGGTCAACGCTGCATCTAAAATCGCCTGTCGCTTTTTCTGCATTTTTTCCTTCATATTCATATCCACACAAACCAAAACCATTACTTTGTTTCCGTTTCCATCGCCCACTGGCGTTCCAGTTCAGCGATTTCTTCGGCATGCTTTTTCTTTTCTTCCATTCTGCGGTTATGTCTGTCGTCGTTCCATGCGTAGAGGACAGGAACCAGCAGCAGCGCACCGATGGTGGAGCCTACCAGACCACCCATGATGGATACACCCATAGGCGCCAGAATTTCGCCGCCGTCGCCACGACCCAGAGACATGGGGATCATACCCACGATGGTGGTCAAACTGGTCATCAAAATCGGACGGAGACGGCTTCTGCCGGCTTCGATGATTGCTTCGTCACGGCCCATGGTTTCGGAATTGATTTTAATGAATTCCACCAGCAGGATCGCATTGTTAACAACGATACCGATCAGAATAACCAAGCTTGTGAATGAGATCATAGATAATCTCATACCTGCAAAGAACAGCGCCAGGAATGCGCCGGACATCGCAAAGGGTACAGCGATCATAACGATCAGCGGTAATACCAGCGATTCGAACTGCGCAGCCAACAGCATATAAACCAGTAAGATTGCCACAATCAACGCCAGACCCAGCTGTCCAAAAGCGTCGACCATTTCTTCCTGCTGACCGCCATTGTCGTAATAATATCCTTCCGGGAAGGGATAGCTTTCGATAACTTTATTGATGTCCGCAGATACCGAACCAAGGTCACGACCCTCCACATATGCGGACAGAGTTACGACACGAACCTGATTCTGACGGTTGATTACCGTAGGAGAGTTGTCGAATTCAAAATCGGCAACCTGGCCCACCGGAATGGTAGTTCCCATGGGCGTGGGGATCATCACCTGCTTCATGTTGTCAACGGTTTTCCCGTAGGTATCATTCAGCGACAAATTGATCGCAATTTCATTTCCGTCCACTTTCAAATTGGTGGCCGTACTTCCCGACAGGGAAGATTCCAGCGCATTGGCCAGCTGATATGCCGTGATTCCGAAATTGGAAGCCACGGAACGGTTCAGCTTCACCCGGATTTCCGGATTTCCCTCCGTTACGTCAATGGATGCTTCCGAAATGCCATCCACTTCCATAAAGCGGCTCACCAGATCGTTGCCTACGTTTTCCAGGACTTCCAGCTCGTCACCGTAGATGTAAAGCCCGATACTTGCCCCACCGGTCATCATGGATGTCATGGAAGTTTCACTGACAGAAATATCCGCACCGGCAATATCCGAAAACTCACGTTTGATTTCTTTTGCAATTTCCCCCGTGCTGCGGCTGCGTTCCGTTTTTCCGGTCAGAGTCACAGATAAGGTGGAGGTTGTGGACTGTCCTCCCAGCAGGGAACTGGAGGAAATATCCACGGATAAATGCTTCACCTCGGGAATGGTCAGAAGGTATTCTTCCATTTCCGATACCATCGCGTTACGTTCTTCCAGTGATGTACCGTAAGGAGCTTCTACAGAAATAGAGATCATCCCCTGGTCACTCTCCGGAAGCAATTCCGCACCTACCATCAGCACCAGGCTGAGGGATACGACAAAGATCAACATACATGTAACGATCGTCTTTTTTCTTTTCTGCAATGCACCGGTGATCACTTCACCATACCACACAGTCAGAGCGTCGATCATCTTTGTAAACTTAGGAATAAAGCGGAATTTGTAACGTTTCTTCCCGATTCTCATATAGTCCGTATGGACTTCTCTGGTCAGAATCTTGGAGCAGAGCATGGGCACCACAGTCATGGAGACTACGAGAGATGCCAGCAGCGCAAAGATAATGGTGAAACAGAAATCCTTAAAGACCATACCTGCATATCCGTCACTCAGCGCAATGGGAAGATAAACGACGACACTGGTCAGTGTGGATGCTACAACCGACAGGAAGACCTGTTTACTTCCTTCGATCGAAGCCCGGTACGGATCATTGATCGTCTGATTCATGCTGTACACATTTTCCAGTACAACGATGGAGTTATCCACCAGCATCCCGACACCCAGTGTCAGACCGCAGAGAGTCAGCAGATTCAGCGTCATTCCTGTGTAGTTCATCAGGACGAAGGTTGCCAGGAAGGACGTGGGGATGGAGATGGCGATGATCATCGTGGATCCCAGATTTCTCAGGAACAGGAAAACGACAACAATGGCCAAAATCCCCCCGAGAACGGCGGATTCCGCAACGGACGATACCGCCAGCTGAATGAAGTCCGCCTGGTCCATACCGATGGTAAAGGTCAGGTCCGGATTGGTCTTTTCCAGCGTAGCCATAGCCTTACGGATGGATTTGGATACTTCCACCGTATTGGCAGAAGACTGTTTCATGATAGATACACCGATGGCAGTGTTTCCGTCGATACGGCTGATGGAATCCTGATCCTTATATCGCTCTTCGATGTGCGCAATATCACCCAGGCGCACTACTTCACCGGTGGCCAGGATCATGGGATATCTCTTGATATCTTCCACCGATTCAAATTCCCCGATGGTACGGACGATCAGCTCTGTGGAGCCTTTTTCCACGTTACCGCTGGGCATGTTCAGGTTATCTGCGGCCAGCATCTGACTGATAGTGGACAGGGACAATCCATATCCCAGAAGACGTTCCTGGTCTAAAGTCACGGCGATTTCCGTTTCAAGACCGCCGCTGACCGACACAGAAGCAACCCCGCTGGCGCGTTCAAAGGCACTGACAACGGAATCTTCCACACGATTGTATAACTGATCCAGCGCCATATCGCCGGATACGTATACCTGTACCACAGGCGTGGAATTCAGATTCATCTTCATGATCATGGGATCTGTGGCATTTGCCGGCAGATACCCTTCAATCAAAGCAATTTTTTCACGCATATCCAGCGTAGCGAAGTTCATATCCGTATCCATTTCGAATTCGATCATGGTGACTGAACTTCCGGCCATGGTCATTGAGACGATATTTTTCAACCCCTCACAAGACGCCAGGGCCGCTTCCACCGGTTTCGTGATCATGGTTTCCACTTCCTGCGGCGATGCGTTGGGATAGGAAATCATGGCGATGGCCACCGGAATTTCCATTTCCGGCATCAAATCCATGGGGATCCCCATCAGAGAAGTTACCCCCAGAAGAACTACGATCATCAAAAGCATGATCGTAGTGACCGGCCGCTTGACCGAAATTGATGAGAAATTCATGAGCGGCCTCCTTTATTCTACGATATTGACTTCTTCACCGGCCACAACATAATGCTGTCCGGTGGTGACGATGGTCTGTCCTTCCGCCAGACCGGAAAGGATTTCAACATATTCTCCGTTGTCCAGACCGGTTTCCACCTTCACATATTCCGGAATCAAATCGTTCAGTACGACTACCTGTGTTTCGCCATTTTTGATCAGAACCGCATCAGACGGTACAGCGATGACCTGTTCCTTGCTGTTGGATGTCACATGGACTTCCGCAAACATCCCCGCCATCAATCCCTCCTGGCCTTCATCGATACCGATGGATACCGGATAAGTAAAACTGCCCAGTCCGGGAGCCGGAGATACGGTTTTTACAGTGCCGGTGAAATTCACGCCGGGGTGAGCCTTTACGGTGATCGCCACCGGATCACCCACTTTGATGCTGCCGATCAGATATTCCGAAACACTGCAGTTGATTTCCAGCGTAGAAGTATCGCTGACCGTAGCAACCGGGTTTCCCGGGAACTGACCCACTACAGCACTCAGACCGGTCACATAACCGTCGATCGGTGCAGTGATCGTTCCGTAACCTACAGCAGTACCCGCACTTCCCAGTGCCGCTTTCGCCTGGTTCACCTGTTCCTGTGCCGTGGTATAGCCCATCTGTGCCTGTTCCAGCGCCTGCTTTGAAATTGCACCTTCTTCGTACAGAGTCTTCATCCGTTCGTAGGTCACCTTCGCAGTGTTCAGTCCCTCTACCGCCATATTATACGCAGCAGATGCCTGACCGTAGCTCGCACTGACGGAAGAAGTATCCAGCGTTACCAGTGTAGTTCCGGCAGTAACATAATCGCCCACTTCCACATAGACACCGGTGACTTCCCCCTGAAGGGCCGCCGCCAGAATCACCTGATTTTCAGCCTGGATCGATCCCGTCAACGGAGATGTTGTCGTCAGATCCATGACTTCCACCTGGCTCGTTTTAACGTTGACACGGTATTTTTCTTCTTCTTCCTCCGCGCCCACATTGGCACTGATGATCCGGTACGCGGAAAACAGAACCAGTACGGCCACAATCGCAATCAATATTTTTTTATTCTTGCTCATATACTCTAATCCTCCTGTGACAATCAGAAAACCGACCGACGGGTCGGTGCGTTATCATTATAGTACGCTTCCCAAAATGGGTCAAGGGAATAATCGACCCACGGGTCAGAAAAAGTTTCTCCTTTGTTTCGTTTGGTTTTCGTGACAAAATGGTATATAAAGTATATATTTAAATTACAACCGTACCGCGGTAATCCCCACAACGTCTCCGGATTTTTCCGGGTGGCCGAAGAAAAGGAGTTTCTCATGGCAAAATTAAAGAAGGCTGAAGTTCAGCCCCTGGTCGATAAATTATTGGAATTATACCCCAATGCAGAATGTGCACTTCACTTTGGAACCGTCTATCAGCTGATCGTCGCCGTGGCGCTTTCTGCCCAGACCACGGACAAAAGCGTGAACGAAGTAACACCGGCGTTGTTCGAGCGCTGCCCTGACGCTCACGCCATGGCTCAAATCAGCGAGGAAGAGCTGCAGAGTCTGATCAAACGCATCGGAATGTACAAAACCAAATCCAAAAACATCATCAAAATGGCGCAGATGCTGGTAGAAAAGTATAATGGAGAAGTCCCCGATGATTACGATAAGCTGATCGAGCGTCCCGGGGTGGGCCGGAAAACCGCCAACGTGGTTTTATCCGTCGGCTTCGGTCATCAACGTATCGCCGTGGATACCCACGTATTCCGTCTGGCTAACCGCATGGGGTTTGTCAAAGAGACCGATGTATTAAAGACCGAACTGGGTCTGATGAAAGCCGTTCCGGAAGAGCATTGGAGCGCTCTTCACCACGCCTTGATCTGGCACGGTCGCCAGGTCTGTGATGCGCGAAAACCTCAATGTGAAACTTGCGGTGTCCGGGAACTGTGCAAGAAAAATCTGGACGTAAAAAAAGCGAAATAGAAAGCGTCATACAAGCTACATAAATGAAAAGGGTGTCCTGTGTTTTACAGGGCACCCTTTTGCTATTGTATTACATGGATTATACAAACTTCTTCAGATACTTCAGAGTTCTTACCATCTGAGATACGTAGGAATTTTCGTTGTCATACCAAGCAACAACACGAACTTCGTAGATCTTGGTACCGCATCTCTGAGCCAGAGTCTGAGTTGCGTCGAACAGAGAACCGTATTCCATACCGATGATGTCGCTGGAAACCAGTTCTTCTTCAGTGTAACCGAAGGATTCGTTAGCAGCAGCCTTCATAGCAGCGTTGATACCTTCTACGGTTACAGATTCAGTTTCATCCTTCAGAGTAGCGTCCAGAATGGTGATAGAACCGGAAGCTACGGGAACTCTCTGTGCGGAACCGATCAGTCTTCCGTCCAGTTCAGGGATTACCAAACCGATAGCCTTAGCAGCGCCGGTGCTGTTGGGAACGATGTTGATCGCGCCAGCTCTTGCTCTTCTCAGGTCACCCTTTCTGTGCGGACCGTCCAGAATCATCTGGTCGCCGGTATAAGCGTGGATGGTGGTCATGAAACCGGTTCTGATTTCACGATAGTTGTTCAGAGCCTTAGCCATGGGAGCCAGACAGTTGGTGGTGCAGGAAGCTGCAGAAATGATATTATCTTCTTCGGTCAGTGTTTCGTGGTTGGTACCATATACGATGGTCTTCAGGTCGCTGCCAGCAGGAGCGGAGATCACAACCTTCTTAGCACCAGCGTCGATGTGAGCCTGGGACTTTGCCTTAGAAGCGAAGAAACCGGTACATTCCAGAACGATGTCTACGCCCAGTTCTTTCCACGGTAAGTTCGCGGGATCCTTTTCAGCCAGGATGGTGATCTGAGTTCCATCTACGGTGATGGAGTGATCATCACAGGTAACTTCGTGCTTATATCTACCCTGTACGCTGTCATACTTCAGCAGGTGAGCCAGCATCTTGGGTTCTGTCAGGTCGTTGATCGCAACGACTTCCATACTCTTATCTTCGAAAATCTGTCTGAAAGCCAGTCTTCCAATTCTTCCAAATCCATTGATCGCAATTTTAGTAGCCATTATAATTTATTCCTCCTTGATTTGTTCTGAATACAATATACCACCTTTTGATTGAAAAGTAAACAATTTTAGTGATTTATTTTTCAAAAACTTGCAAAACGAATCACAAATAATCATCGCTCTTTTTTATTGTTTTATTATAAACTTTTCGCACTTTTTTATGCAGTTTTGTTTCATTATCATCCTACAAAAAACATGCCCCGAAACGTAACGTTTCAGAGCATGTTGATCACATCCGTATATTAGTAAATTCTGTTCGGAATGAAGTTGTTGTCTTCCAAAACTTCCAGCAGCTGCTTGATATGTTCGTGGCCGTTAGTTTCGACAGTCACTTCCAGCACTACCTTGTTGGAGTAGCGGTCGATGGCCTTGAACTGGTTATGCTGCAGCTCGATAACGTTGGCACCGTTTTCTGCCAGTAAAGAAGCAACCTTTACCAGCTGACCGGGCTTATCCGGCAGTTCCACGCCGAAGCACATGATTCTTCCACGGCTGATCAGACCCTGATTTACGATGGAAGAAATGGTCACCACGTCGATGTTGCCGCCGCTCATGAGACATACGATCTTCTTACCGGGCTTTGCTCTTTTTCTGACACCCGCCAGAGGAACTACACCTGCAGTTTCTGCGATCAGCTTATGCTTTTCCATAACGACCAGGACAGCATCCATGATA
Source organism: Bacillota bacterium (assembly GCA_017472365.1). Lineage (GTDB taxonomy): Bacteria > Bacillota > Clostridia > Peptostreptococcales > Anaerovoracaceae > RGIG446. Next base: position 14,472 of record JAFUQN010000158.1, on the reverse strand, counting down.
TCCTTTTCTGTTACGGTAATAATCTCGTCCACGTACTTCTGCGCCATAGCAAAGGTCAGATCGCCGGGCTGACGTACCGCAACACCTTCTGCACTGGTCTTTACTGTTGCCAGTCGGGACACCTGTCCCTCATCCAGGGAGATCTTCATCGCCATGGATCCCACCGGGGATACACCGACCACCTTCACATCAGGTCTTACAGTCTTGATGGCCATGGCAATTCCTCCGATCAGGCCGCCGCCGCCGATGGGAACGAGGACTTCGTCCACATCGCACAAATCGTCCAGAATTTCCAGACCGATGGTACCCTGACCGCACATAACATCATAATCATCAAACGGATGTACGAAAGTATATCCCTTATCCTGCGACAGATTCACGGCTTTGCTGTAAGCATCATCATAAACGTCACCGTGGATCACCACGTCAGCACCGTACGCCTTGGTCGCATTCACCTTCAGCAGCGGAGTAACGTTGGGCATTACGATGGTCGCTTTGATCCCGCGCTTCTGCGCAGCGTATGCCACGCCCTGAGCGTGGTTTCCAGCGGAAGAGGCAATCACGCCGTGCGCCGCTTCTTCTTCCGTCAGATTCATAATTTTATTGTAAGCGCCTCGGATCTTGAAGGATCCGGTTATCTGTAAGTTTTCAGGCTTAATATAAATATCACAACCGTATTCATTGCTGTAAAAATCACTGTGGATCAGCGGTGTAGGCTTTAATACGTCCTTCAGATTTTCCTTTGCTTTCTGAACGTTCGCCTGATGCTGTTCCTCACTCATACCCATATACATTTTCACTTGTTCAGCTTTCATGATTACCCTCCTGTTAAGAAAAATCTGTTTCTATCATCGCTTATTTTCGACAGGATTTCAATAGGTTTTTCGTTTTTTTCTTGTCACGTTTTCACGTATCCTGTACACTGGATGTAACGAATCCGAAAGCGAGGATGCCCCATGAAATCATATATAATCAAGGAAACCAACGACTTCTATTCCCTGGCACAGTTCTTCTCCGAAAACGGTCTGGAAACTTCCATCCAGAAGACGACTCCGGAAGGCATTGTAAAAATGTGGTGTCTGGAAGACGTCAAAACCGGTACGCTGGTTTCTGCAGCAACTCTTCAGCTGCTCAGCGGAGTCCACACGCTGGGCGACCTGGCCGTTCGTGAAGATTTTCGCGGTCAGGGATATGGAAAGCTGATGCAGGAGCTGGTTTTTGAAGAAGCCAGGAAACTGGGAATCACCGAGCTGTGGGGAAACGCGAAAGTGCCAGCCTACTACCTGAACCTGGGCTGGGAGATCGTAGACTGGGAATCTGCCCCTAATATTTCGCTCAGCTGTAAGACCTGCCCCCAGCGGGGTGTGAAATGTTTTCCTGAAATCATCCGAAAAAAATTGTAAAGAATGAATAAAAATAAGGCTGTTCCTTTTGGGAACAGCCTTTGTCGTTTCGACTCAATGATCGATTATTTATTTGTTCAGATACTTGTCGTAAGTTTCCTTCATGCGATCCAGCGCATCTTCGATGCACCAGGTAGGACAAGCCAGATTCCAGCGTTCAAAACAATCTCCCGCTTCCCCGAAGATATAACCTTCGTCGAAGAACAGACCTGCTTCTTCGCGGTTGATTCGTTCCAGTTCCTTTGCTTCAATTCCCAGACCGCTCCAGTCCATCCACAGTAAGTAAGTGGCTTCGAAGTCCATGATTTTGATCTGCGGGAAGTGTTCCGCAAAGAATTCTTCAATCACACGCTTGTTTTCTGCGATCACATCCAAAACGGCGTCCAGCCAGGGTTCGCAGTTTTTATAAGCGATCTGACAAGCTTCATAACCCAGAATGTTGCACTTCGGATTTCCGGTGTGCTTCATCTGACCCTTCAGGAAGGTTTCACGGTGTTCCGGATTGGGAATCAGAACCATGGAAGTCTGTAATCCGGCCAGATTGAACGTCTTACTGGGAGCAATGATCGACATGGCATTTTTCGTCAGCTCTTCGCCTAAAGACAAGAACATGGTATGTTTCGAACCATTCATCAACAGGTCGAAATGGATTTCGTCCGATACCACAAACACATCATTTTCCGCACAGATCTGAGCGATCTTTGTCAACTCTTCCGGTGTCCATACTCTGGAACAAGGATTGTGAGGATTACAGAGGATGAACATCTTTGTATTTTCATCCTTGGCCTTGGCTTCAAAATCTTCGAAGTCGATTTCGTATCTCGTTCCCTTTCTCACCAGCGGGCAATCCACCAAAGTGCGGTTATTCGCTCTGATCCCGTTATACATCGGATAGTAAACCGGAGTCAGAAGCATAACACCATCGCCTTCTTCGGTAAAGCTGTTGATTGCCTGATAAAATGCATCCACGACACCCTGGGTAGTCAGGATCCACTCTTCCTTCGGACGGTAGCCGTGACGCTTTTCCACCCAGTCGCAGGTGGTGATCTTAAACTCATCCGTAGCTCCGGAGTAGCCTAACACTGCACAGCTGATGTAATCCTGCAGTCCCTGCACGATTTCCGGTGCAGGAGCGAATTCCATATCCGCAACAGAGAACGGAATAATATCATCGATTTCACTGTAGCCGTACTCTCTCATTTCGTCCCATTTCCGGGAACCACAGCCGTATCGTTTCATAACGGTTTCAAAATCGTACTTCATCTTCTTGTCTCTCCCTTTCTCTATTATAAATCTCCGGGCAACCCGGATGTGAGATTAGATGCTATTACAATCATACATATTATACCATATCCAAAAAAGAAAGCGAACTGATTTTTCTAGTCTTATATTTCGCAAGTTGCTTTTCGATTTTCGATATAAATTTATCGTTTTTCGATAAATTTATGTTGACAAACAATACAATAGCCCTTATATTGAAATTACAAAAGGGAACTGCTTCAATTGAAAGGATATCACTATGAAATGGAATTCTGACCGATCACTGACACTGTCCATCTGGTGTACCAGACTGGCCATGATCATGGGAATCACCTGCGCTGTTTTCTCGCCGCGCATCGTCAACTGGTATATCGACGTATCGGGAAAACCCGAATGGCTTGCAGAGCCGATTCTCATCGCACTTCTGGCCTGCTGTGTTCCGGCCATGGGCGCTCTGATCTGGCTTCACAAGCTTCTGACCAACATCCGGATCGAGGATGTATTCACTGATGAAAATGTGGGCCTTCTCCGCCGCATCTCCTGGTGCTGTTTTCTGGCAGCTTTCATCACGCTGGTTTCCGCACGTTTTTATTTGGTCTTCGGTCTCATCAGCATTGCAGCAGCTTTCATGGGACTGATTCTCCGCGTAGTAAAAAACGTGATCCAGCAGGCTGTCATCATCAAAGCGGAAAACGAACTGACCATTTAAGAAGGAGGGCGTTATGGCGATCATCGTAAATTTGGACGTGGTCATGGCCAGAAAGAAAATCAGCGCCGGTCAGCTGGCGGAACTGATCGACATCACACCGGCCAATCTGTCCATACTAAAAAACAACAAAGCAAAAGCCATCCGCTTCTCTACCCTGGAAGCCCTGTGCAAAGTGCTGGAATGCCAGCCGGGAGATATTCTGGAGTATGTGGCGGATGAAGATTAGAGATACGCTATCAGGGAGGTAACTTATGAACAAAACAACACTGCGGTTTTCTGCACCTTTATTTGTAAAAAATTATGATAATTGGTTTATTTTTCTACTTTCATATTTGTATATCCGCTGGGATCTTCTTTGGACCGGCAGCGGCGTCGGTGTCTCACTTTTTACGATTCTGTTCTGCGGTTTCTTTTACTTGCGTCTGAACATGACGACGCCCATTCCTGAAGACCGCAGGAAAGCAGCCCGTCCGTGGCTTTTCACCATCGCCTTATCTGCTTTGTCCTGTACCTGGTTCGATGCATCCAACCTCAGTTGGTTTACATTCCTATTCCTGACAACTGCCTTTCTTTACTGGGCCATGACTCTGAGCGGAACACGGATCCTTCCCGTTCTGTCCGCCTACCTTCCACTGGAGCTGCTCATCAGTTTTCTCTCCATACCCTTCTCCAACTTCGGCCGTTTCTTCGGAGCTGTGTTCCGTACAAAATCATACCGCGAAGCGGTTGCTGCCGACAGAGATACCACGCCCGATACTGACAGCCCTGTAAACTTGTCCAAATCCCATGGTACACACCGTCTTTTGATCCGGAACTTACTCATGATCACCCTTACTTTGGTGATTCTTTGTCCGCTGTTTCTGATCGTACTAAACCTGCTGGCCGCAGCAGACGAGGAATTCATGCACATGATCGCCGTTCTGATCGACCACTTCTTCGGTCTCTTCGACGATATATTCAGTGTTCAAATCATAGAAACCGTCGGAGATATTCTTCTGGCAGTCCCCGTGGCCTGTTACCTGTTCGGCCTTCTCTGGGCCCACACTCGTCCTGACCATGCAAAGGGCTGGAAGACGAAAGACCGCGTGGACGTGATTCTCGCCTCGTCCCGTTTCGTTCCCAGAATCATGATCTATACAGCTCTGACCGCTTTTTCCGGGATCTATCTCTTGTTTCTGGCCCTTCAGGCCAGTCACCTGATTTCTGCTCTCACAGGCGGACTTCCCGGAACAACCACGTACTCTGCCTTTGCCCGTCAGGGATTTTTCGAACTCTGTGCCGTTTCATTCATCAATCTGATGGTCATGACCGGAACATGGCTGGTCAGTTCCCGGAAACAGGAAAGTGAAACAGAGTCCGTACCGCCTGCACTTCGCATCTTTTTGGCTTTCCTGTCTTTCCAGACCATTCTTTTGGTAATCACGGCCCTGGTCAAGATGGGATTATATATCGATACTTACGGACTGACCCGACTGAGAGTCTACACATCCTGGTTTATGCTCTGGCTTCTTTTGATCTTCGCCATTCTGAGCATTACCCATCTCCGTCGCGCCCTTTCCTCCAAAGGCGATCGTGTTGTTGGCGGCAACCGCTTCGCTCCCGCGAAAACGATGACCGCGCTTACCGTGATCATGTTTCTGACATTGAGTTCTCTCAATGTGGATGCACTGATCGTCCGCGATAATCTGGAACGGTATATCGCTTCTCAGATGTCCCTGGAAGAGCTCGATCTGTACGGTCTGATCCACCTTTCCGACAACGCCGCCATGGAAGTCCTGGACTACTATGAAGAATCGCGTTCTTCCACCCATGGAAGCCGTGAAAGCCGGGTGGTAAAAGAAGTGGAACGCTGGATCTCTCTGGTCGAACCGGAACACCTCCTCCCTCGGGAAAAGGCGCACCTGACCGTAGCTTCCCTGCGGTTGAACCATCGGTTAAACACACTGAAATCCCAGTAATTTCACACGTCCTTCATTGATTTTGCCGAAGCGCTATGCTATACTTGTGTAGTTATCATAATACGCATATCGAACACAGTCGTTTTCGCCTGTGACTTCGGTGAAAGGAATATTACTCATGGAAAAAGTATCTTTTAAAATCGTATCTGCAGAACAGGATTTCTCCGCACTGTTGAAGTACAACATGTTCCAGAAAAGAAAGGCCCTGCCTATTATTCTGGGGGTTGTCTCCACTGTTTCTGTGGTATCTCTTCTGGGAAGCTATCTGCATATTTTCCCCATTCCCCGTTTTCTTTACATCATGTCCATGATTTGGCTGGTACTGATCCTCATCTTCATTCTGACCACAAGAAAGCAGTTAAAGATCACCACTAAGGCTGCTTCCGGTCTGGTTGGCCGTGTCATGGAATTCGAAGTGGACGAATCCGGTATTTTAGAACGTGACGCAGAAACTGCAGAAGATATTCACCTGCCCTGGGAATACATTCATGAAGTAGATGAAACAAAAGACTACATTTTCATCTACGTTACTCATAATCAGTGCTTCATCATTCCGAAGGCTCAGCTGGGTAAGCAGACCACAGATGAACTGAAGGCTGTTTTGAAACTCTATGGCCCTGCTGTAAAATAGTAACGAAAGAGGACGGATATGCTGAGAGGAAAAACCATCCTGCTGGGCGTCACCGGCAGCATCGCCGCCTATAAGGCTGCGAACCTGACCAGTCTCTTAAAAAAACGTGGCTGTGATGTCCACGTGATCATGACGCAGAACGCTACCAACTTCATCAATCCCATCACCTTCGAAACGCTGACGGAACACAAGTGTCTCATCGACACATTCGATCGTAACTTCCAGTACAATGTGGAACACATCGCACTTGCGAAGAAGGCGGACGGTGTGCTGATTGCCCCGGCCAGTGCCAACGTCATCGGTAAGATGGCGAACGGCATTGCCGACGACATGCTGACCACCACGGTCATGGCCTGTACCTGTCCGGTGATCCTGGCTCCCGCCATGAACACCAACATGTTCCGTAACCCCATTGTTCAGGACAATATGGACAAGCTTCGCCGTTTCGGTTATCACATTGTACAGCCGGCAACCGGCCTTCTGGCCTGCGGAGACGTGGGCGAAGGAAAGATGCCGGAAGAAAGCCTTTTAATCGCTGCCATCGAAAAAGAGATCGCATGCGCTAAGGATATGACCGGTATGAACGTTCTGGTCACCGCCGGCCCTACCCAGGAAAGCATGGACCCCGTTCGATATATCACCAATCATTCCACTGGAAAGATGGGCTACGAACTGGCGAAGGCTGCCATGCTCCGCGGTGCCAAGGTCACCCTGGTCAGCGGCCAGACGTCTCTGACTCCCCCGCCCTTCGTGGACGTGGTGAAGATCAAGAGCGCACAGGATATGTTCGAAGCTGTCACGTCCCGTGCTCCGGAATGTGACTTGGTGATCAAGGCTGCCGCTGTGGCGGACTACACTCCGGCCACCGTCAACGAAGATAAGACTAAGAAGAAGGACGGCGACATGTCCATTCCTCTGGTCAGAACTCAGGACATCCTGAAATATCTGGGTGAACACAAAAAGCCCGGTCAGCAGCTCTGCGGTTTCTCCATGGAGACCAGAGATATGTTGGAAAACTCCCGTGTAAAGCTGGAAAAGAAGAACGCTGACATGATCGTTGCCAACAATCTTAAGGTCAGCGGTGCCGGCTTTGGTACCGATACCAACATCGTAACTTTGATCACCAGAGACAACGTGGAAGAACTTCCCATCATGTCCAAAGCAGAAGTGGCTCACGCCATTTTAGACAAGCTGAAGGCCATGAGAGGCGAATAGTGATTCAAAAAAGCGAAAGGAACTGCGTATTTGCAGTTCCTTTTTTATTCGCTATTTACAAAAGAGGTTCTAACACCTTACAAACTTGTTCTGCCATGAGTCGATGTCCCATTGCAATGGGATGAACACCGTCCTGAAATAAATCTCGCCGCACGGTTCCATCTTTCCTTAAAAAGATGCTTCGAAAATCTACGATAGGAATATCCCGTTCTTCGCAGTAATTTGTCAGCCACCAACTCAGTTTTTCACATTCTCTCGCATTTCGTACATTATCCCGTTCCACATCCCAGGCCATGCGATGCATATCCTCCGGAGCAATAGGCAACGGTAATCCCATAATCACCGGTATTCCTTTTGCATTTGCTTGTTTCACCATGGCTGCAATATTCATACAAGGGATCCGATACTGACCTGCCAGACAAATATCGTTGATCCCACCCAGAATCAGTAAATAGTCCGGTTGTTCCGGAAAAACTTCCGTATGGCATCTAGCCAGCATCCCTCCCGTGGTATCTCCACTGATTCCACGGTTGATCATCTGTACTCCCGTTTTCTCTTCGGCCAAAGCTGTCCAGCGGCGGCTCAAATCAGCTTCCAACCCCAGGCCGAATGTGATACTGTCTCCCATACAAATGATTTTCATAACCAGGTTCTCCTTTTATCAAGACGCGAAGAATCTCTCACGTGATCAGACGCGAGAGACTCTTCAATGAAGATGCGAGAAAGAGTGTTTACTTGCACATGTGGCATGCAACAAAGTGATCTTTTTCCACTTCGATCAGTTCCGGTTCTTCCTGGAAGCACTGTTCTGTAGCGTAGGGACAACGTGTTGCGAAACGACACATCGGCTTCGGATTCACCGGGGAACCAACTTCTCCCTTTAACAGAATACGTTCTTTTCTGTTGTGGATACTGGGTACAGGAATTGCTGACAACAGCGCGTTGGTATAGGGATGCATCGGATTTTCGAACAAAGTCTCCGTGGGAGCTTTTTCGATCATTCGACCCAGATACATAACACCGATATCATCCGCGAAGTGATTGATGACCGACAGGTCGTGGGTGATGAACATATAGGTCAGTCCAAGATCTTCCTGGATTTCTTTCATCAGGTTCAGGATCTGTGCCTGAATGGATACGTCCAGAGCAGAAACCGGTTCGTCACACACGATGAACTTCGGATTCATTGCCAGCGCACGGGCGATCCCAATTCTCTGACGGCGTCCACCGTCCAGTTCATGGGGATACGTGTTGACCAGTCGTTCCGCCAGACCTACGGTCTTCATCAGCTCCATCACTCGTTCCAGCCGTTCATTCTTATCTTTAATGATTCCGTTGATCTTCAGCGGTTCTTCAATGGCCTGGCTGACAGTCTGACGCGGGTCCAGAGAAGAAAACGGGTCCTGGAAAATGATCTGCATATCTTTACGCATATCACGCATCTGACTCTTATTCAACGTGGTGATATCTCTTCCTTCGAAGATGACTTCCCCTGCTGTCGGCTCGATCAGACGCAGAATCGCACGACCGGTGGTGGATTTTCCGCAACCGGACTCCCCTACGATCCCCAAAGTCTTTCCGCGTTCCAGTGTGAACGACACATCGTCCACCGCATGAAGGTAACCATTGGGAACTTTGAAATATTTCTTGAGATTTTTGACCTCCAGAAGGACGTCACGGTTGTCTTCCATATTCATACTCATAGGACATCCTCCTTTACAGTTTACTTTCTGTGCTTCCATCATCGTATAAATGACATTCTACATAATGTGTATCCGACAGCCAGATCTTCTGAGGCGGTTCTGTCTTACACTTTTCTGTGGCGTAATCACAGCGCGGACAGAAAGAACAGCCGAGCGGAAGATTGGACGGGTCGGGCATCAGCCCTCGGATAGGCTTCAGTTTACTCTTTCTGTCCTGGATATTGGGCAGGGAATTGAACAGCCCCTGAGTATAGGGATGGCGAGTATGATCAAAAATATCTTCCAGATTTCCGTGTTCCACGATTCGTCCGGCATACATGATCGATACTTCGTCACACATTTCCGCAATGATCCCCAGGTCATGAGTGATCATCAGCAGAGCCATATCATACTTTTTACGCAGATCCTTCATCAGGTCCAGAACCTGTGCCTGGATCGTTACATCCAGTGCTGTCGTCGGTTCGTCTGCGATCAGAAGGCCGGGATTACAAGCCAGTGCCATGGAAATAACAACACGCTGCTTCATACCGCCGGAGAATTGATGAGGATAATCGTCAGCACGAGATCCGGGGATCCCTACGATTTCCAGAACTTCTCTGGCCTTTTCCATCGCTTTCTTCTTGTCCACATGTTCATGAAGCTGGATCGCTTCAGCAATCTGATCACCTACAGTAAATACCGGATTCAGAGCGGTCATGGGATCCTGGAAAATCATAGCCACCTTGTTTCCGCGGATATGTTCCATCTGGCGTTCCGACATCGCCGGATAGCTGTTCCCCTGATCATCCACAGAGATAATGTCTTCTCCATCCAGAGAAATACTTCCGGTAATGATCTTCCCGGGCGGATCCGGTACCAGGTTCAGGATCGACAATGCAGTTGTGGTCTTCCCTGCCCCGGTTTCTCCAACCAGGCCATGGGTCTTGCCTTTTTCAATGTTAAGATTGATTCCGTTGACAGCATATACGATTTCATCTTCCGTGATATACTGGACCGACAGATCTTCAATTTTGAGCATATAATCTTTCTCTTGCATATGTCCCTCCTTACTTCTTCAGCTTCGGGTCTAACGCATCTCGGAGACCGTCTCCGATCAGGTTGAACGAACAGATGGTCAGCAGAAGTGCCATACCGGGGCCCATAACCAAATAGCTGTTTCCACGGATATAGGTACGTGCGCCAGAAAGCATGTTCCCCCAGTCAGGTGTGGGAGCCTGAATACCCATTCCAATGTAGCTCAGAGTGGACACACTGAGGATTCTGGTACCGATAGCCAGTGCGTACTGTACCAGGATCGGAGCCATACAATTCAGCAGGATATGACGGAGAATGATCGTACTGTCCTTCGCGCCAATGGCTCTGGCAGCCACGATGTATTCTTCATCGCGAACGCTCAGAATGGAAGAACGAACGATACGGGTAAATTTCGATATATAGGAGATTCCCAGGGCCAGAGCCAGGAAGAATTCCGTTGTTTTAAATGCACTCATAATTGCAATCGCCAGCAGCAGGCCGGGAATCGATAATAAAACGTCGGTCACACGCATGATCAGGTTATCGACTTTCCCTCCGTAGTAACCGCCGATGCATCCCAGTGTACCGCCCACCAACAGAGCGAATGTCGCCGCACAGATGCCGACACGAAGGGAAACACGCGCACCGTAAACCAGACGGCAGAGGATGTCACGGCCCATTTCGTCCGTACCAAGAATATGTTCAGCGGACGGTTTCTGAAGACGCTCAGGAATGTTAAGGTCGCAGGCATCTTTCTGGTAATCCCAGAACAGATCTGCGCTGCAAGCCGCCAGAATGATGATCAGTAAAACGACCAACCCAAACACAGCTGCTTTGTTCTTACGGAACTGTCTCCAGATTTCAGAAAGGCGGCTCTTCTTTTTGTACTTTTTCTGGACGTCTTGATAATTCGCCTTACTCATTTGGAGCCTCCTTCCCGAATGTACTGCGCCTTGATTCTCGGATCGATGAACGCGTACAGTAAGTCAACAACCAGGTTAATAATACTTACCATCAGAGCTACGAATACCATACAGCCAACAACGGTGGGGGTATCGTGTAACTTGATGCTGTCGATCATCAAACGACCTACGCCGGGAATCGCGAATACGGTTTCGATGGCTACAGAACCAGCCATCAGAGTACCAAAGTTGATACCGGCAACAGTGATCGCCGGGATGATTGCATTGCGCAGTGCATGTTTATATGTCGCATTAAAGTTGCTTACGCCCTTTGCTTTCGCAGTTCGAATATAGTCCGCACGAAGTACTTCCAGCATGGAAGAACGCTGCGTACGAGTCACGCTGGCCAGCATATTGAAGCCCATGGTCAGCGTCGGCATGATGTAACTAGTCCAACCGTCAATACCGGCGGAAGGCAGGAGCTGGAATTCTACTGCCAACAGCAGAATCAGCATGATACCCACCCAGAAGCTGGGTGCGGATACGCCGCAGATGGCTAAGACACTGACAATATAGTCCACCGGAGTATTCTGTTTTACCGCAGCCATAACCCCCATGGGAATGGAGCAGATCAGCGCAACGAACATCCCGGAGAACGTTAAGATCAATGTGTAAGGAATGGACGCGAACAGTCGCTCAGCAACTTCTCGTCCGGTGTACCAGGAAACTCCGAAATCTCCCTGGAACAGATTAACAACGTAATTCGTAAATTGAGTTAAGAATGGCTTTGTGATTCCCAGTGCTTCTCGAGTTTCCTGGATCAGCTCCGGTGTTGCTTCAGCACCTAACATCAGAGCAACTGGGTCTCCGGGAGTCAGGTACATAATAAGATATACAATGAACACAACGGCAATTGTAACTGGAATCATATACACCAGGCGTTTTAAAGAATATTTAACCATGGATTCACCTCGTAGTTACACCCGTTTCCATACGTTCCGTCATGCGTTGTTACGGGTTATTCTTCGTCGAGAAAGAGAATGAGGGAGTTCCCCGGATGACCCGGGGAGCTCCTCATCAATGATGTGTCTATTCGTAGCAAATGGTGTGATAGTAGTAAGTGGTTTCGTCACTCAGATTTACACCGGTAACGCCGGTACGGCAAGCTGCCCAAATGATGTTGTTATACAGAGGTACCCAGGGAGCATCTGCATTGATCATTTCGTTCGCCTTGGTGTAACCAGCCAGACGGGTCGCTTCATCCAGAGTGGAGGATGCTTCTGCGATCACCTTGTTTACTTCTTCGTTGTTGTAGTGAGCATAGTTCTTAGCACCAATACCGTCCTTGGAGAAGTAACGTCCGAAGAACAGTTCCGGGTCTTTGTAAGATGCAGTGTGGTCTACAACCAGATCGTATTCATTGTTACCTACAACTTCGGTCAGGATGGTGTTATCGATTCTCTGATAGGTCATATTAATACCTACAGCCTGCAGATAGCTCTGTACGACCTGAACTACACGTTCACCTTCGTCGTTGTATACACAAGCCTTAACAGCAACATCCTTCAGTCCAGCTTCTTCTAAGATGCTCTTTGCCTTTTCGGGATCGTAGGAGTAACCTTCCGGATTTTCGGAAGAACCGATAACTCTGGGACCCCATACATTGTAATGTACCTTACCTAAACCTTCGGTACCTACCTGCAGGCAGTCTTCTCTGTTGATTGCATAGTTCACAGCCTTACGCAGAGCAGGGTTGGTGAACGGGCCAACTTCACAGTTCAGAGCCAGATAGTAGATGTCGGAAGATTCGTGCTGCAGAATGGTAACTCTTTCGTCGTTTTCAACGTCAGCCATAGTAGCAGTATCGAAGTTTACGTTTACGTCAGCTTCGCCAGTCTGTAACATGATTGTTCTGGTGGTAGCTTCAGGAATTACACGGAAGATCAGCTTTTCGTTCTTTGCGCCGTCTACGTCATTGTTGAAGTAGTTTTCGTTCTTGATCAGTTCAACGCTGTCACCGATCACTCTTTCGCCCAGATAGTAACGACCGGTAATACCGTTTCTCATTACATCATCCCATGTGCATTCGCCTGCATCAACCTTTGCCAGCCATTCCTTGGAAATGACGGAAGAAGCGGTATTAGACATTGCAGTAGTCATGGATGCATACGGATATGCAGTGGTGATTCTGAAGTTGTAATCATCGATGATTTCGATGTTCTGAACCGGTCCGAACAGAGTCTTACCGCTGGAAGACTTTTCACGGGCTCTTTCATAAGTCGCCTTAACGTCTTCGGAAGTCAGTTCTGTACCATCCATGAACATAACACCCTGGTGCAGCTCGAATTCCCAGGTCAATTCATCGGGGTTAGTCCAGTTCTTTACCAGGTTCGGGATGGGATTGTAGTAATCGTCAGTTTCGAAGCAACGATTTACCATGTTCTTCAGACAGTTCTTGGTGTTAACGTCTGTGGAAGCACAGGGGTCCCAGTTGATGATGTCAGAAGACTGTACAATGGTAATGGTTCCATCCCACTCTTCGGTTACATCTCCGTCAGTAGATCCACCACCGCCACCGCAGCCAGTCAGCACGGACAACAGCATCATCAGCACTAATAACAGTGCAGTCCATCGCTTAGAACTCTTTTTCATAATATTTCCTCCTCGTTTTTGTAGCTTCACCGCCCGCATATGGATACGGGAGAAGCGAACGGCAAAGCGGTCATATTTCCCACGGTCTATCGACCATTCGAGACATATTTAGTTACAGAAACATGCTTTCCAGAATCTGCGCAACACCGTCTTCTGTGTTAGGCGGAGCGATCCGGTCTGCGGTCATCTTTACCTCTTCCGGCGCATTTTCCATGGCATAACCGATTCCAGCACATTGAATCATGCTGATGTCGTTGCCACCGTCGCCGAAGGCCATGACCTGTTCCCTGTCAAATCCCAGCAGTTCAGCCAACTTCAGAAGGCCGATCCCCTTGGTAGCTTCCGGTACATTCATTTCCAGATTATACGTATAAGCCACCGTTATCATCATTTCTGGATACAACTTCGCTAACCGTTCTCGTTCCTCGTCGCGGATTTTTGTATCCATGTAGATGGTTTGAAATTTCTGTACGGGCTTTCCTCTGTCTAAAAGTGCCTGACGCATGTTCTCCACGGGTGTTCTCGTATTATGAAGAACATCTCTGTGCGACTGATCGGAAACAAACTCATCGATCCTTGCGTAATCTTCCGCTCTGGCCCAGGAACCGTCACTATGGTAACAATCCAGATAGACTTCTTCGTGTTCTGTCAGCGAATCATAGATTTTCATGGATTTTTCCAGAGGGATCTCCGCGCTGTAAAGAACCTTATCTTCCCATTTATCATAAATCACAGCTCCATTACAGAGTACATAATATCTCATAAACGGAAGATCTCTCAATTCTTTTGGTACAACTTCGAATTGCCGCCCACTGTCAATGACCATGTGGACTCCTTTGGAAGATGCCATCTTCAGTGCATCAATAGTTCTCTGCGTCAGGACACGATCCTTTCCCAGAACCGTTCCGTCCAGATCAAGCCCTACGATTTTAATTTGATTATTCATTTTCGTTATCCAACATGTAGGAAATTCCGCCGCGCTTTCTGATTTCATATTCGCTGACACCCAATTCTCTGGCCAGGAT
>JAFUQN010000157.1 GCA_017472365.1 Bacillota bacterium | reverse complement strand
TCCTATATTCACCTTCGACTGTCCATTCTGATTTATCCGTTTTCGTTGAAAAATAGCGCCTTGAGGGCTCTCTCGCAAGAGATTTTCTGCTTGACACTCCGCGAAAAGCCCTTCCCCTTGACAAGGAAGCGTCAGCGTTTGCCGCTGAACAGCAAAATATAGGAGCATCCCCACAACCCCTCCGCGGAAGAATTGTCGCAAAATTTGTGCTACAATAAAGCCATCCAAACTGAAGTTTCTGCAAAAAGGAGGCGCCCATGGGTAAAATACAATTTATACGGAGCGGGGAAACGGAACTTCCGGCTGGTTGGGCACTACAGCCTCACACCCACGATTTCTTTCATCTTGCCTATGTTCATAGCGGTCAGCTCATCTTTCAAGCCAATGAATTGGACTATCCCCTTTCAACCGGCAGTGTGATTCTGATTTCTCCCGGTACGGTCCACGGCGTCCCGAAAGATGCCCATAATCTCTGCATACAATTCGAGGTCTTCTTCCGTATCCTGGATCCGGAATTGAAATCTCTTCTGGAAAACAAAACCGTGCTGACACTACACAATGCGTTCCACCTGGAAAGTCTGTTTTCTTACATTCTGATGTATTACGGAAGCGTTGATCCCTTGTGTTCCTCCTGCGCTGATTCCTTCTTGTGTACGATTCTGCTTTCCTTCCTGGCAGACACCCCCAGCTCCAAAGGAAATTCCGGAACCTACGTGGATTCCAGCCAATATTCACCCCTTGTCCAACAGATTATTCACCATGTAGAAAAAGATTCCAACGAAAAGTACGTTCTCTCCAGTCTTTCTGATTCACTGGGCTTCAATAAAAACTATCTGTGCACCGCTTTTCGCCGTGAAACCGGTATTACAATTTCGGAATATGTCAACTATCACAGACTCCGCCGGATCATGTCGATCCTCCAATACACCAACTACAACAAAGATTTCCCCATATCCGAACTGGTGGATCAGTTCGGGTATGTGAACACCTCCTATTTCAATCGTGTATTCAAAAAATACACGAGAATGACACCGACAGAATTCGTAAATGCCCTTTCCTGTGATTCTGACAACCCGGAAAAATCTGCGTTTCAAAAGTACTATAATGAATATGTGGATCTGAAACGCTATCCCATCCGCGAGTCTCTGGAATATATGCAGGGGCTGAAAGATGCATTGGGAACTACGGAACCACCAAACAATGACTCCATGGTATAAATTCTCCCATAAAAAAAGCTGTATCTCTTCGTTCATCCCGATAGAGATACAGCTTTTTTATTGCTATTTATAATTCTTTTATTTCTTTTCATTCCACAGGGTAAAGCCCAGAATGAAGACACCGCCGATGGCCTGCATGACAGTCATGGGCTCGTGGAGGATCACTACGGAACACACCACAGCAATCAGCGGATCGATATAGCTTAAAATAGACGCTTCCTGTCCGGTTAGTTCCTTTAATGCGGAAAAATACATGCAGTAAGTCACCCCAGTATGGATCAGACCGATGGTCAGAAGAGCAATCCAACCGGTGGTATCCAGAACTTCCAGATGAACACCGCCCGTCACAGCCACATAAGGTACCAGAATGATGATCGCCGCAAAGAACTGCAGAAGCGTTCTGTGAATTCCTTCCACGTTTTTGATAAACTTATTTAAAAGGATCACTGTGGCGTAGAAACAGGCCGCTCCCAGTCCGAACAGGATTCCCTTCAAGTCATTTCCGCCCTGATCAAGGTTTTCCACGCCGATGATCATAACCAGTCCCACGGTGGACATAACGAAACAGATGATTTGTTTCATAGTCATTTTTTCCCGGAACAGGAAAGGACAAACCGCCGTTACGATGACTGGTGCGAAGTAATAACTCAAAGTCGCTGCAGATATTGTTGTGTAGTTATACGCCTGAAACAACAGAATCCAGTTGACCCCCATGGCCATCCCGGAAGCCAGAAGCAGGGGAATTTCTTTTTTGATGCTCTTAATGTCGATCTTCTGTTTTGTGATTCCCAGATAAATCATAATCAGGATCGACGCCATAATAGCTCTACAGAGCGCCAGTTCGCCGGAACTGATGGGAATATATCTGTTGACCAGCCCAATAGTCCCGAACACGGCCATGGAAATGATCAGCATCAATTTCGCGTTCATTTTCATATTCTCTCTCCTATTGCAGACAGAACCCAAATGTCTGCAGGAAATTACATCATACTGATTCGATTGTAATCCGTCAATTCGGTACCCATGGCCTGGAACAACTGGGGTACGGTGATCCAGTCATTCTTGATCCCCTGAATTTCCGCTTCTGTAACGCCGATCAGTTCAATGAACTTGACCCATCCGTTGGGCGTTTCGATCACGCCGGCGTTGTCCAGGCGGGTGATGAAGCCCACCAGATTGGACTTTCCTTCCGCATCGATTCCGCGTTCCTGACCGGTGTAGATGTATTCATCCGGTGCAAAGAACTGATTCTGGGTAAACACCAGCCGTGCCAGAGACTGCAAAATCCCTGCGATGTTTCTGACTTCACGGTTCACTTCTTCCGGAGTGGATCCCAAACCTTCCTTAGCCAGCTTGAGGGTGAACTCCAAACCGTAGCCGGAGTACGCCATATTGTCACTTTCTTTTCCATATAATTCAGACAGACCGTAAGTCACAAAGTGATAGTAATCCTTTGCATCGTACACACTGATTCCATCCAGCGGATCGGGACCGCCCAGCGCCCAGGGTACTTCAGGCGCAAAGTGCAGCGGTGTAGTCTGACCGGGATAAAATTCTTCAAATGTCTTTGTAATCGCATCCCAACCGATGGTTTCCTGTGTTTCATTGGCCTTGGCCGCATCGTTCTTGCGTTCCAGAGCTCTCAGCGCGTCATCAAGACCGCCGCCGCAGGTGGAACATGCGCTGGGATTGCAGCCGGTTCCTGCGGAACCACAGCTGGAACATGCGCTTCTTCCATCATTCACAGTCACATTATCGTGACCCCCGGCAGTTCCTCCGGCAATCATCGCACGGATCTTATCGTCGATTTCTTTCGACTTCTCCGGTGTGACCTGTGGAGTGGTTACATACGGTTTTTCTTTTTTCCCAAACAGTGTATCAAATAATCCCATGATTCATTCTCCTTAGCCTAACAGAGCAAAATAACCCAGTACCAGCGCGCCGAGCACAATGCGATAATAACCGAACGCCTTGAAATCATACTTCTTGATGTAACCCATCAGGAAGCGGATTGCCAGGATCGAAACTCCGAACGCTACGATCATTCCCACCGCCAGAATCGATACTTCCATGGCTGTGAACGAGAACCCGAATTTCAGGAGCTTCAGGAAACTGGCACCAAACATGACGGGGATTGCCAGATAAAACGTGAATTCCGCGGCAACCGTTCGCGATGCGCCGGACAACATCCCGCCGATGATGGTGGATCCAGAGCGGGAGGTTCCGGGAATCAGAGACAGTACCTGAAAACATCCGATCTTCAGTGCGGTCCCGTAGGTCATCTGAGACATGTCGGTGATTTCAAATCGTTTCCCTTTGTTGCGATTTTCCATGACGATGAACACGACCCCATAGACGATCAGGGCGATGGACACCACCTGATAGTTACTGAGGTGTTCTTCCATGAAGTCATCCAGCGGGATCCCGATGATTGCTGCGGGAAGAACCCCAACAATGATCTTGAACCACATCTGGAAAATATCTTTTTTAATAAAGGATTCGCCTTTTTTAAAAGAGAACGGGAAGATTTTGTTCCAGTAGATCACTACAACCGCCAGGATAGCTCCTAACTGGATCACCACCAGGAACATATTCCAGAATTCTTCACTTACGTTCAGCTTTACAAATTCATTGACCAGGATCATATGGCCCGTACTGCTGATGGGAAGCCACTCTGTGATCCCCTCCACGACGCCTAAGAACGCCGCTTTCAATAATTCAAACATACCCTACTCTTCCCCTTCTTCTTCCACCGGGAACACCGTAATATGAGCATCGGTCACACGACGGTCTTCTGCCGCGGTGACATCCACTTTCACATTGCGGTAAATCAGCTGATCTCCCTGTTCCGGGATCTTACCCAGTTCCTGAGAAATCCAGCCGCTGACGGAGACCACATCCAGATCCTCATCAAATCCCAGCATTTCAAATAACTTCATTACGCTGGCATTCCCCTTGACCGTGTACTCCGTCTCAGAGATCTGTACGATTTCTTCCACGATTTCATCGTGTTCGTCCCAGATTTCCCCTACCAGCTCTTCAATGATATCTTCCAGTGTAACGATCCCTTCCACACCGCCGTATTCATCCACCACGATGGCCAGGTGACACTTCTTTTCTTTCAGAATGGTCATCAGCTTTCCGATCTTCATGGACGGAGCTACGAACATGGGCTGCGTCATGATCTCTTCCAGCTTCTTGTTTTTACGAACCGCGTGCATAAAGAAATCTTTCTGATTCAGTACACCAACGATATCGTCCAAGTCTTCCCCATAGACCGGTACGCGGGAATATCCGCTTTCTTCAAAGACCTGCGCGATTTCTTCGAAATCATCTTCCTCATGGATGAACACAACATCCACTCGCGGAGTCAGAATATCTTCCACAGTCAAATCATCAAAGTCCATGATATTACGGATCATTTCCCCTTCCTGCTGGTCGATTTCACCGTCGTTTTCTGCTTCAGAAACCATCGTCAGGATCTCTTCTTCCGTAATCCCACGGTCGTCCGCCACCTTGAAGATCTTCGTCAGCAGGATTTTCCACAGAGAAAACAGCCAGTTCAGAGGCTTCAAGACAATAGTAAAGAATTTCAGGATCGGTGCGGACCACATCGCAAACTTTTCCGGCATATCCTTCGCGATGCTCTTGGGGGAAATTTCCCCGAAAATCAAAACGATGATCGTCATCACTGCAGTGGATACCGGTACGCCCAATCCCGGTCCCAGGAGAGCCGTAAACAGTACAGTAGCGATGGAGGAAGCTACGATATTTACAATATTATTCCCGATCAGGATCGTGGACAGGATGTTATCGTAATTGTCCGCCAGTCTTTGAGCCAGCTGGGCTTTCTTATTTCCGGCTTCCGCCAGGCTCTTCAATTTAATACGATTCAATGCCGAGAAGGCCGTCTCTGTCGCAGAGAAATAGGCCGACATAGCAACAAGACAGATAATAGCGACTACAATGCGTATATCTACGTCGTTCATAGTAGTAAAACTTTTTCCTTTCGTGTCTCCGCAGCCGCTGTAATCCTCTGCGGAATGTATATGTTATGCGCCTTCGACCCATTCGAAAGCGTACAGCATGACAAAATATTATACCGTAGGTCAGATAAAAAGTCAAATCCGTGGGGGTATTGGTCCGGTCAACCCGGTCCGTTTTCTGAAAATTATTACATTATTATTGCGAGCGTTGAAGACCCTGCACAAAATATGGTATACTATATGGCAATAATGACACTAGCGTGTGAATAAGGGGTGACACTATGAAAAAACAGATATTTCGAACGATGACCAGCTGTTTCTGTGCAGCTGCCATCCTGCTGGGAAGTGCCGCTGCGGGATTGGGCGGCGGAGCGGTTGCCTACGGTGCCGTAACAGTTCCCAAAGATGTGACAAATCACTGGGCAAAATCCTTTGTAACGACTGCCATTGAAAAAAAGATCGTCAGCGGTTACGACGACGGAACATTCCGTCCGGATAAAGCCGTCAGCCGTGCGGAATTCTCCCATATGCTCAATGCGGCTTTGGGAAATACCGCCACAACTGCCATCAGTTTTTCCGACGTAAAAAGCACCGACTGGTATTACGGTGCGGTTCAGAAAGCGGTTGCCGCAGGATATGTTTCCGGCTACGATAACGGAACCTTCAAACCCGGTACCGCCATTAACCGCCAGGAAGCTGCCGTCATGCTTTCCCGGATCATTCCCACATATAATACCGGAACCAGCCTGACCAAATTCAAAGATGCATCTGCCGTATCGTCCTGGGCTTCGGATGCGGTTTCCCGCGCGGTCGGAAGCGGCTATATCAGCGGAACCGGAAACGGTACTGACGTCAAGCTGGATCCTCTTGGGAAGCTGACCCGCGCCCAGGCTGTGGTCATCATTTGTAAGCTTCTTGAAAATGAAACCATCGTCAAAACACTGAAAACCGTATCTGACGACACTACGCTGAAAGATGCGATCTATTCCAACGGAATCACCGTCTCCGACGATATGGACGGCGCCCTGACCATCAGTAACTGCGTTGTTCTGGGTAAGCTGAATATCAAGGGCGGCGATACCGTTACCGTGACCAATTCCAGAGTGGCTTCCGCAGTTCTGGCCGGCGACGGAACAGAACTGGCCGTCAAAGGCGAAACCTCAGTCAAGACTACAGCGGTAACAGGCGAAGGAACCCTGAGCACCACCAGCGTTGCCGGTTCTTCGATCTACTCCGCAGGTTTCGAATCCGTCACCATCGATAAAGATGCAAAGGCCGGTCTGAACGGAAAATTCTCCAACGTAACTGTTTCCGGAGAAAATGCCGTTGTCTCTGTGGAAGACGGTTCCACCGTATCGAAAATCACAGTCAACGGAAAAAACACCGCGTTCAAGGGAACCGGTACCGTATCTCTGATGACCGTCAACGCTGATGGCGTCACTTATGAAAAGAGACCGTCCACACTGTCCACTGCCAAGACCGTGACCACTGCCCCCAAGCTGGTCGAAGCGTCTCTCACCATCACTGCCGACCCGAAGGACGGTACAAAGGATGTCAAGCCTGACAGCGAAATCAAGCTGACCTTCAGCGAAGCCATCAAGACCTATTCCGGCGAAACCATCTCCGATTCGGATGTGGACGAGCTTTTGGAACTGCGTGTCAACAGTTCCTCCGGAAATACCGTAGGCTTCGAGGGTGATATCAATTCTTCCAAGACCGTGATCACCATCACACCGGATGAGACCCTCGAATCTGATACTACCTATTACATCACCATGGCCAAGAATCGCGTAAAGACTTCGGAAGGAGAAGCCAACGGCCAGTTCATCATCTCTTTCACCACAGAATCTGTCAGTGAAAAAGATGCTGCGATCAGCTTCTTCCCCAAAGACGACGCCGAAAATGTGAAGATCGATACCGACATCACCATTTCCTTCTCTCACAAAGTGATGAACGCTGACGGCTCTTCCCTCAAGTCCGAGGATCTGGAAGACATCATCATCTTCCGCGAAACCAATTCCAAGGGCGATGATATCGACTTTACCGCCACTATCAATAGTGCAAAAACAAAGATCACCGTTACTCCCAAGGAAGATCTGGAAGAGGAAACCCAGTACTATCTGGCGGTTGACGACGATATGCTGATCACCTCCCCCGGAAAGTATGATGTGGACGGCGACAGCGTCACCTGGACCACTGCCGGTGAAGTTACCTACACCGATGAAGATTTCATCGCCTTCTCCCCGAAGGATGATTCCGATGACGTGGAACTGGACGAGGATATCACCATCACTTTCGATGAAAAGGTGATCTGCGAAGACGGTTCTTCCGTAAGTTCCAGCGATTTACAGGACATTGTCATCTTCCGCAAAACCAACTCCAAAGGCGACGATGTGGAATTTACCGCCACCATCAACAGCGCAAAGACTAAGATCACCATCACTCCGGAAGACGACCTCGAAGAAGATCAGAAATACTATCTGGCGATTGCCAAGGATTCTCTGCTGACCTCCGCTGACAAGAAGACTGTGGCTGGTGCCAGCGTCACCTGGACCACCGTTTCGGATGAGGAAGATATCGTTACCTTCTCTCCCAAGAACAAGGCAACCTCCGTCAGCCGTTCGGTATCCCCCACCATCACCTTCGATGAAGCGGTCATCCGTTACAACGGCAACGCCGTTACTGCTTCCTACGTAGAATCCAACGTGGAACTGCGCGAAGGAAGTTCCGACGGCGATCTGGTGGAATTCGAAGCTACGGTCAACGATGCAAAGACCAAGATCACCATCGACCCCACTTCCAAACTGGAAGAAGGTACAAAATATTATCTGAGCTTCGGCTCCAAAGTATTCCGTACCAAGGCCGATGAAACAAAAATCCCGGCTTCCAGCGTATCCTGGACCGTGACCGGCGGTGACGATGAAGAGGAAGAAACATCCGATCTGAAGGCGTCCCGTCTCAGCAGTTTGACCCTCAGTTCCGGTTCTCTCAGTTTCAAGTCCACCACCACTACCTATAACGTGACCCTGGACAACGGAACCACCGAAGTCACCGTAACCGCAAAAACCACCGATGGAAGCAGCATGTCCTTCGATGGGAGCAACACTTCCGTCAAGGGAACACACACCAAGAAGGTGGACGTTTCTTCCGGTAAGGCCACAACGAAAATTACCGTTTTCGACGGCGGAAAGAGTGAAACCACTTACACCATCAACTTTACCGTCAACAGCGATACCGGCCTGAATACGCTGACCGTCAACGGAACCAACATCAAATCCAGCCTGACCTACTCTCTGAAGGCTGCGGATAAGACCACCGTGGAACTGTACATCAAGACCGCCGATTCCAAGGCGAAAATCGTCGGCGGTACCACCGATGTCCAGACCAGAAAAGAAACCATCACCGTGGATTACGGTAAAACCGTAGAATACCGTTTCACCGTAGTATCCACCAACGGCGCAGAAAAGGATTACAAGATCACACTGAAGAATCCCAACAAGAAGCCTTCGTAACCCAATCTGGTAACACCTGAACGAAGCAAAGAGCTGACGCACAACTGATTGACATATCAGTTGCGCCGTCAGCTCTTTTTTATCAGCAGCAATGGTTTTCTTCTTCTATCATTTTCACAAACTGATCGAATAAGTACTTACTGTCCTCCGGACCCGGAGCACCCTCCGGATGATACTGGACGCTGAACACACGATCCTCCTGTGATTCCACACCCTCCACTGTGTGATCCAGAAGATTGATATGAGTCACAGACAAACCCGTCCCCGGAACCGTTTCCTGATCCACAGCAAAGGAATGATTTTGAGAAGTAATCTCGATCTTTCCTGTTTTCAGATTTTTCACCGGATGATTCCCCCCGCGATGGCCAAATGTCATTTTATACGTTTTACACCCATATGCCAGCGAGATAATCTGATGTCCGAGACAGATCCCGAAAACCGGTACTTTTCCCCGCAGTCCCCGGACAGTTTCTATCACTTCCGGAACATCCGTCGGATCGCCGGGACCATTGGACAGAAACACGCCGTCCGGCCGCATGGCCAGGATGGCGGTTGCCGGAGTGTTCCAGGGGACCACGGTTACACGACAACCCCGTTTCTTCAATTCCCTGACGATATTCAGCTTGATTCCACAGTCCACGGCAACCACATGATAACGCTCGTTAGCCGTCCGCGAATACCATGGTTTTTTACAACTGACTCTCGATACTGCATCTCTGGGAATCTCCGTTTTCTTCAGAATCTCCAGCCCCTCTTCCAGCGAAGTCGTTATGTCAGTAATCAATACCTTCCGGCTCCCCCTGTCCCGGATGGATCTGGTCAGCTTTCGCGTATCGATTCCGGAAATTCCCGGAATTTCATACTTCTCCATCACTTCGGAAAGCGTCGCTGTGCTGCGGAAATTGGAGGGTGAATTATTGTATTCATGAACAATCAGGGCGCCAATGGAAGGGTGATTACTCTCATAATCATCATCCGCCATTCCATAGTTCCCGATCAGCGGATAGGTCATCACCACGGCCTGATAGGTATACGATAAATCCGAAACCACTTCCTGATATCCCGTCATCGATGTATTAAATACGATTTCACACACGCGGTCGCCACTTCCGCCGAATCCATAACCGTAATATTCCGTCCCCTCTTCTAAAATCAGTTTTCTGTCAAATTTCTTTTCCATACCGAGTCTCCCCTTTTTCTATTTGGATGTTGCCAGTTCCTGTTGTAAGGCTGCGCCGACAAATCCCAGAAACAGAGGATGCGGCCGGTTCGGACGGCTTTTAAATTCCGGATGGAACTGAACGCCCACATAGAAAGGATGCTCTGTTAATTCCACGGTTTCCACCAGCCTTCCATCCGGAGAAGTTCCGCTGATGACCAATCCGTTTTCCTCCAACAGGTCTCTGTACTCATTATTGAATTCATAGCGATGACGGTGACGTTCACTGATGATCGGCTCACCATAGCAGCGGGCCATCGTAGTTTCCGCTATAATACAGCATGGATATGCTCCCAGTCTGAGAGTTCCTCCTTTGTCGATATCTTCACTTTGTCCCGGCATAAAATCAATGACTTTATTTCTGCACTGCTCATCAAATTCTCCCGAATTTGCGTCGCTGATCCCCGCCTGATTCCGCGCGAATTCAATTACTGCGACCTGCATTCCCAGACAGATTCCAAAATAAGGGATTCCCTGGACCCTGGCGTAATTTGCAGCCAGAATCATCCCTTCAATTCCCCGGTTTCCAAATCCGCCGGGAACCAGAATCCCATCCATTTTTCCCAAAATGTCTCCACAATTCTGTTCCGTAATCTTCTCCGAATCGATCCAATGGATTTTTACATGCGTATCACAGTAATATCCCGCATGTCTCAACGCCTCTGCCACAGATAAGTACGCATCGTGGAGACCCACATATTTCCCCACTAATCCCACATTGACAGTATGTTCTCTGTGTTTGATGCGGTTCACCATCTGCTCCCATTCCCGCAGATCCGGTTCCGGAGCTTCGATTCCAAGTTCTCTGCAAACCACTCCGGAAAAATTCGACTTCTCTAACATCAATGGTGCTTCGTACAAATTGGTCAGCGTGATATTTTCGATCACACAATCCTGTTTTACATTACAGAACAATGCGATTTTCTTAAAAATCGATTCTTCCAGCGGCTCGTCGCAACGCAGAATAATCATATCCGGATTGACACCCATCCCCTGCAGTTCTTTGACCGAATGTTGTGTGGGCTTGGACTTATGCTCCTCCGATCCGCGAAGAAACGGTACCAGTGTCACATGGATGAACAGGCAGTTCTCCCGTCCAACTTCCAGAGAGATTTGACGGACGGCCTCAATAAACGGCTGAGATTCGATATCGCCAATCGTACCGCCGATTTCCGTGATCACCACATCCGCGTCGGTTTTCTTTCCGACACTGTATACGAATTCCCTGATTTCATTTGTGATATGCGGAATCACCTGGACCGTGGATCCCAGATACTCACCACGGCGTTCCTTGTTCAGCACATTCCAATACACCTTCCCTGTGGTCAGATTGGAATATTTATTCAGATTTTCATCGATAAATCGTTCATAATGCCCCAGGTCCAAATCTGTCTCCGCACCATCCTCGGTGACATATACTTCTCCATGCTGATAAGGGCTCATGGTCCCCGGATCCACGTTGATGTAAGGATCCAGCTTCTGCGCGGCAACCTTCAGGCCCCTGGCCTTCAGGAGCCGTCCCAGCGAAGCCGCGGTGATTCCTTTCCCTAATCCGGAAACCACCCCGCCGGTTACAAAAATATATTTCGTCATGTTCTTCACCTTCTTCTGTTCTGGAATTCCTTACTCCCATTCCACCGTTGCCGGCGGTTTCGATGTGACATCATATACTACTCTGGTGATCCCGCTGACTTCGTTTGTGATTCTTCTGCTGGCGCTTTCAATCAATTCCCAAGGCAGTCTTGCCCATTCTGCCGTCATGAAATCCTCTGTAGTTACAGCCCTCATGGCCGCTACATAACCATAAGTCCGTGCATCTCCCTTGACCCCAACACTCTTCGTATCCGTTAAAACGACGAAGTACTGATTTGTCGTAAATTCCAAATTCGCCCGATCGATTTCTTCTGTAAAAATCTCATCTGCCTCTCTCAACAACGCCAGTTTTTCCTCGGTTATTTCACCGATAATGCGAACCGCCAGCCCCGGTCCCGGAAACGGCTGACGGCTGATCAGTTCATGGGGAATTCCCAGTTGCTTTCCAGCTTCCCGTACTTCATCCTTAAACAGTTCCCTCAGGGGTTCCACGATTTCGTCGAAGTCGATCACATCGGGAAGTCCACCCACATTGTGATGACTTTTGATCACTGCAGAATCTCCTTTTCCGCTTTCGACCACATCGGGATAGATCGTCCCCTGGGCCAGCACATCGATTTTTCCGAGCTTTTTCGCTTCTTCTTCAAAAATGCGTATAAACTCCGTTCCGATGATTTTTCTCTTCGCTTCCGGATCGGTAATCCCCGCCAATTTTCTTAAAAACCGTTCTGCCGCATTGACTCGGATCAGATTCATTCCGAATGCCTTCCGGAAGGTCTCTTCCACATAATCGCCCTCATCCTTTCGAAGCAGTCCATGATCTACAAATACACAGGTTAGATTCTGACCAATGGCCTTGTGAAGTAAGACCGCGGCTACGGAAGAATCCACCCCGCCGGACAAAGCCAGCAGTACCTTCTTTCCGGCCAATGTTCTCCGGTAATTCTCAATGGAACGTTCCACAAAATCGTCGATATTCCATTCCCCGCAACAACCACAGATCTTGAACAGGAAGTTTTCAATCATTTTTCTTCCATACGTCGTATGGGCTACCTCCGGGTGAAATTGTACTGCGTACAGTTTTCGTTCTTTGTCATACATGGACGCACAGGGGCAGTTTTCCGTGGATGCAGCGATTCGAAATCCTGCCGGCGTTCTGGTAACCGCGTCCGTATGACTCATCCAGCAAATACTTTCCGAGGGAATTTGGCTGAATAAAGGGTTCTCCTCTCCTTCCGCCAGTTCCAATACCGTCTTTCCATATTCACTCCCATGATCCGCCCCGGAAACCGTACCGCCCTCCATCCAGGCCATAAGCTGCTGACCGTAACAGATTCCCAAAACAGGAATCCCCAGCTTCAGCACCGCAGGATCATAATGCGGTGATTCCTTCTCATATACGCTGTTCGGCCCACCTGTAAAGATAATTCCCTTATATCCGGTCATTTTGATTTCTTCCGGAGTGATTCCACGATACGGCTTGATTTCTGCGTAGACATGCAATTCACGGACTCTGCGCGCAATCAGCTGGTTATACTGTCCCCCGAAATCCAAAACAAGGATTTTTTCTTTCATTTCGTACCCCTCTTTTTCAATATTTGATTTCCGCTGCACATTCATCGATTCCTTCCAACAGCG
The DNA here is from genome assembly GCA_017472365.1 of Bacillota bacterium. Taxonomy (GTDB): domain Bacteria; phylum Bacillota; class Clostridia; order Peptostreptococcales; family Anaerovoracaceae; genus RGIG446. The sequence goes on along the minus strand of JAFUQN010000157.1, from coordinate 41,822 downwards.
GCTTTACTTTTGTAATCAGCATCTCCACTTGCTCCGGACACCTTCCGATATAATGTGCCGGTCCTAACAATGCTTCCATTTCTTCCAGCGAAAGTCCAAACTGCTCCTGTTCAGCCAACCTCTGCAGAAGGTCACATTCTTCACCACGTTTCATTTTTTCAGTGGCTTCCATGGAACACATCCGGATCACTTCGTGGATTTCCTGTCGGTTTCCTCCGCGTTTCACCGCTTCCATCATCAGATTTTCTGTAGCGATAAACGGAAGATATTCCCTTACTGCCTTTTCTATAACCTTCTCATGGACCCGAAGCCCATCGGTCACATTCTGGGCCAGCCGAAGAATCGCATCCGCGCATAGAAACCCTTCCGGAATGGAGATCCGGCGGTTTGCCGAATCGTCCAGCGAACGTTCCAGCCACTGGACAGATGCCGTCACAGGTGCATTCACAGCGTCGATCATCAGATATCTGGCCAGAGAACAAATCCGCTCACTTCGCATGGGATTTCGCTTATAAGCCATGGCAGAAGACCCGATTTGACTGTTCTCGAAAGGTTCCTCGATCTGACGGTCATGCTGAAGAAGTCGAAGATCCCCCGCCATCCGGTAACAGCTCTGCGCGATGGCGGATAATACGTTCATGATCCGGCTGTCCAGCTTTCGCGGATAGGTTTGACCACATACATCGAATACTTCCGTAAATCCAAATTCCGCGGCAATCCTTCGGTTCATTTCATCGATTTTTCCGGTATCCCCCTCATACAGTTCCATGAAGCTGGCTTCCGTTCCCGTGGTTCCGCGACATCCTAGAAATTTCATGTGGTCGATGACAAAATCCAATTCTTCAAGATCGCTGAGAAAGTCCTGGATCCAGAGCGTGGCCCGTTTTCCCGCGGTGACCAGCTGCGCCGGCTGATAATGAGTATATCCCAAGGTCGGTGTTGATTTATATTGCTCCGCAAATCCGCAAAGATTTCGAATCACTTTCAACAGTTCTCCACGGAGATATCTGAGTCCATCCCTGTAAAGGATCAAATCGCCATTGTCTGTAACGTAGCAGCTGGTAGCCCCCAGATGAATGATCCCTGCAGCGGAGGGAGCCTTGATTCCGTAAGCATACACATGGGCCATCACGTCATGGCGGACCTCTTTCTCCCTCTTTTCAGCACAGTCAAAATCAATATCATCAATATGGTCCTCCAGTTCAGCCACCTGTTCCTCTGTGATCGGAAGTCCCAGCTCATGTTCTGCTCTGGCCAGTGCAGTCCAAAGTGCTCTCCACGTCCGGATTCGTTTTTTCTGAGAGAACAAATGCAACATATATTCTGATGCATAGCGGGACGACAGCGGTGTTTCATATTTTTCATACATCACAATTCTTCCTTTCTCGCTGCACTATTCCACAGTGACAGCCTTTGCCAAATTCTTCGGCTTATCGATATCACAACCGTTTTCTTTGGCAACGTAATAGGCCAGCAGCTGCAGAGGAATGATTTCCACCACCGTCTGAAACAGCGAGTCAGTTCCGGGAATATAGATCACATCATCTGCCTGCGTCAGTACTGTACGATTTCCCTTTACTGCAAGGGCCAGCACCTGTGCCCCGCGGGCTTTGACCTCCAGAATGTTATTCATCGTCTTTTCCGCAATGCGATCGTTGCAACAAAGAGCAACGACGGGCTGACCCTCATCGATCAGCGCAATGGTTCCGTGCTTCAGTTCTCCGGCCGCATACGCCTCCGCATGCAGATACGAAATTTCTTTCATTTTCAGAGCGCCCTCCAAAGCTGCGGCATAGTCCGTATTGCGGCCAATGTAGAAGATGCTGCGGGCAGTGTTATATTTGGAAGCCAGCCGCGGCAGTATTCCGTTCATATCGAATACCTGCTGGATTTTCTGAGGAAGGGCCTGCAATTCCCCGATCAGCCGCTGATATTCTTTCTCTGAAAGAAGTCCCAGAGCCTCTGCTGCATATACAGCGAATAAATACAGGATAGAAAGCTGCGTAGTATATCCCTTGGTCGTTGCCACAGCGATTTCCGGTCCCGCCCACATATACAATGTGTAATCCGCCAGCTTAGCGATCGTGCTCCCGACTACATTAACAATGGCCAGTACTTTCGCTCCCAGACTTTGACACTCTTTCATCGCCGCAATCGTATCTGCCGTTTCCCCGGACTGGGAGAGGACGATCAGCAATGTGCTGCTGTCGATCTGCGGTTCACTGTATCGCAGTTCACTGGCCAACTGTACATCCACGGGAATATGACACAGCTTCTCAATCGCATACTTTCCCGCACACCCCGCATAATAAGCTGACCCACAGGCGGTAATCACAATCTTGCGTATCCCCCGAAGTTCCCCGGGTGTCATTCGAAACTCATCCAGACAGATCCGGTTTTCCTGAATTCTGGGTGTCAGAGCCGCTTTTACCGCCCGGGGCTGTTCCATGATTTCCTTGAGCATAAAATGCTCATAGCCGCCTTTTTCTGCGGCTTCAATATCCCATGTGACACGACTGGCCGTCTTTGGAACAGGAGTCCCGGTACAATCGTAAACCGTAATATTCTCCGGCGTCAGCTCTGCCAGTTCCCCGTCATTCAAATACAACACATTGCGCGTATATGCCACCAGCGCCGTCACATCCGAAGCGAAGAAGTTTTCTCCAATACCGATTCCCAGAATCAAAGGACTGGCCTCTTTCACCGCAATGATTTTTCCCGGCTCATCCGAACAGAGTACCCCCAATGCATACGATCCTTCCAGACGCGATGTTGCTTTCATGACTGCAGCTTTAAAATTCCCATCATAATACATTTCGATCAAATGGACGATCACTTCCGTATCCGTCTGACTTCGAAACAGATATCCATTTCCCATCAGTTCATCCCGGAGCTCCATATAATTCTCAATGATTCCGTTATGCACAACAGAAAACCGTCCGTCACAGCTCATGTGTGGATGCGCATTGACATCCGTAGGTGCCCCATGGGTTGCCCACCGTGTATGAGCGATGCCCGCAAATCCCGGCATCGTTTTTCCCCCATCTGTCAGCTCACAGAGCTTTTCAATTCTTCCGCTGACCTTTGATATGGAAATGACACCCCGATGATCCACTGCGATACCGGCGGAGTCGTATCCCCGGTATTCCAATCGTTTTAATCCTTCCAATAAAATCGGCGCTGCGTTCCGCGTTCCGACAAATCCCACGATTCCGCACATAGTTTCTCCTCCTTAACGTTTGATAAATGCTTCTCTCTCCGGTCCCACGGACACATAGCTGATATGACATCCGATCGCCTGTTCGATCCATTCCACATATGCCTGCGCCTGACGCGGCAGTTTCTCCCATGTACGGATTCCGGAAATATCACTGCACCAGCCTTCCATATATTCAATGACCGGCTTGGCATGTTCCAACGCTATGGGGAAGGGAAATCGGTCGGTCTCCGTATTTCCGACCACATATTTCGTACAAACCGGGATTTTTTCCATATAGCTGAGTACGTCCAGTTTTGTCAGAGCAATCTCCGTAGCCGCCTGGATTTCCACACCGTAACGAGTTGCCACAATATCGATGGGACCTACTCTCCGCGGCCGTCCGGTCTTTGCTCCGTACTCGAAGCCTGCATTCCGCAGCTTTTCTGCTTCTTCGCCGAACATCTCACAGACAAAAGGACCTTCTCCCACACAGGTGGAATATGCCTTCACAACACCCACTACCCGGTCGATTTTCGCTGAAGGAAGGCCGGATCCGATGGATGCATACGCTGCCGTAGTATTGGAAGATGTTGTATAAGGATAGATTCCGTAATCTAAATCCCGAAGAGATCCCAGCTGGGCCTCAAACAAAATCTTTTTTCCCTTGTCCTGTGCTTCTTTGAGAAATGCTCCGGTATCGCAGATGTACGGCTTGATCTTTTCACAATAGTCTTCCAGCCATCGTTCCATCTTCTCCATGGTGTATTCCTCTGCATGATAAACCTTGTTCAGCGTAAGGTTTTTCCACTCCATCAGATCGGCCAAATGTGCCTTCAGTTCTTCCGGATAAAACAGTTCTCCGGCCAAAATCGTCTTCTTCTGATATTTATCCGAATAAAACGGTGCAATTCCCTGCTTTGTAGAACCGTATTTCTTATCCGCAAGACGCAGTTCTTCCAATTCATCCATATCACGGTGCCAGGGAAGTAACAAAGAAGCACGGTTACTGATTTTCAAGTTTTCCGGTGTCAGCAATACTCCCTTTTTTATGACATCCTGCATCTCGATCCACAGATTTTCGGGATCCAGCGCCACACCATTCCCCAGGACATTGACTACACCATCCCGGAAAATTCCCGACGGTAACAAATGTAATGCGAACGTTCCCTGATCGTTCACCACTGTGTGGCCGGCATTTCCACCGCCCTGGTACCGGACGACCACATCATAATCCTCTGTCAGCAGGTCAACCATCCGGCCCTTTCCTTCATCGCCCCAGTTGATCCCCACAATTGCACAATTTGCCATGATTTCTTCCTCCGTTATCCAATTTTAATTCACTCCAAATAAAAGCTCTCCATAGGTTGGGAACGGCCAATAAGATTTCGCTGTTGTCAATTCTGCCTCATCACAGACCACCCGGAGTTCCCCCATACGGTTCAGTACAGTGTCGCGAATCATATTCGCTTTTGCGGCGATATCTTCTGCCTTGTGGAGATTCATCAGAGCCTCTTCCAATCCTTCCGTTTCCAGCCATATACGTTCCGTCAGCGAAGACAGCTTCTTCACCAGCTTCGTCTCGTATCTGCAATTCATATTCTCATCCATCGTTCGTTTTAACACAGCAGTTTCAGCTACATCTTTCAGATATGTTTCTACCGCCGGTACAATTTCAGTTTTCGCCATATCTACCATGGTGTTGGCCTCTATGATCACGGCCTTGCAGTAATTATCCAAAGTGATCTCATAGCGGGATTTCAGTTCTGCTTCCGAAAAGACTTTATGCGCTGTCAGCATCTGAACATTCTTTTTATCCAGCAAATGAGAAACACAGTCCGGCGTCGTACGGTAGTCCAATAATCCTCTCTGCTCCGTCGCTTCTTTGACCCAGGTCTCGTCGTAACCATTTCCGTTGAAGATGATTCTCTTGTGATCGCGAATGGTCTTTCGGATCATATCATGCAGTGTCGTTTCGAAATCCTCTGCAGCCTCCAGCCGGTCAGCATAGATCTTCAAACTTTCTGCGACAGCACTGTTCAGCATGATGTTGGCGCAGGAAATACTGTTGGAAGAACCCAGCATACGGAATTCAAACTTATTTCCCGTAAAGGCAAAGGGGGACGTCCTGTTCCGGTCAGTCGTATCGCGATTGAAACGCGGAAGGGTATCGACTCCCAGTTTCATTTGTTTCTTCTCCGTACCGCAATAAGGTTCGTCTTTATCAATCGCTTCCAGGATGGCGTTCAGCTCGTCTCCCAGGAACATGGATACCACTGCCGGCGGCGCCTCATTGGCTCCTAGCCGCAGGTCGTTTCCGGCGGTTGCCACTGAAATGCGAAGCAGATCCTGATAGTCGTCCACCGCCTTGATCACAGCGCAGAGAAATAACAAAAACTGAGCATTTTCATACGGAGTTTCCCCGGGAGACAGCAGATTGACTCCGGAGTCGGTTTCCAAAGACCAGTTGTTGTGCTTTCCGCTTCCATTGACCCCGGCAAACGGCTTTTCATGAAGAAGGCAGACCAGGCCATGCTTCGCTGCCACCTTCTGCATCAACTCCATGGTCAGCTGATTGTGATCCGCAGCCACATTGTTTGTCGTATAGATCGGTGCCAGTTCATGCTGGGCCGGAGCCACTTCGTTATGTTCCGTCTTGGACAATACTCCAACGTTCCAGAGTTCTTCATTCAGTTCTTCCATAAAGGCACTGACTCTCGGTTTTATCACGCCGAAATAGTGGTCATCCATTTCCTGGCCTTTCGGCGCCTTCGCCCCAAACAGAGTTCTCCCCGCAAAACGAAGATCCTGCCGCTTTTCGTACATTTCCCGATCGATCAAAAAATATTCCTGTTCCGGTCCCACCATAACGCTGACACGCTTAACACTGTCGTTTCCAAAGAGTCGTAAAATTCTCAATGCCTGCTGATTCAACGCTTCCATGGATCGCAGCAGCGGCGTTTTCTTATCCAGTGCTTCGCCCCCGTAAGAACAGAACGCTGTGGGAATACAAAGTGTCTTTCCCTTGATGAACGCGTAAGACGTCGGATCCCAGGCCGTGTACCCTCTGGCTTCAAAGGTTGCTCTTAGACCGCCGGATGGGAAAGAGGAAGCATCAGGCTCCCCTTTGATCAACTCCTTTCCCGAAAACTCCATGATCACGCCTCCGTCGGGAGAAGAAGAAATAAAGCTGTCGTGTTTCTCTGCCGTGATTCCATTCAACGGCTGAAACCAGTGCGTATAGTGTGTGGCCCCACGGGCCACCGCCCAGTCTTTCATGGCCGCAGCAACGGTATTGGCCACACCGATATCCAGCTTTGCGCCCTCGTCGATGGTTTTTCTCAGCGACTGATATACCTCTGCTGACAAATTGGCCTTCATGACTCTATCATCAAATACATTTTTTCCAAAATACGACGTTACATTTTCCATAATTCCTACTCTCTTTCTCAAAATAAAAAGACAAAGGCGCCTTTAACGTTTTCACATTAAAGACGCCTTTGCCTTTACGGATGCACTATACACCGATGAAAGCCCTATTGTCAATCCATTTTTTGAAATAAAATGTAAAAAAATATAAAAAACCGTTCCTATTTCTTGACATTTTCCTCCTGACGATGTATTTTAAGTATGTAAATGAGCAAAGGCGTTCATTTCAGTGTAAATGGTTGTTACGTTGTAACTATTTTCGTTTACCCTGAAATGAGCGCCTTTTATTTTGAAGAAAGCAGGTAGGATCATGAAATATTCAAATCAGGAAATCATCCAGTATATTCAGGAAGAAAATGTAAAGTTCATTCGTCTCGCCTTTTGTGATGTTTTCGGAAAACAGAAAAATGTATCCATCATGCCAGAGGAACTGCCTCGCGCCTTTGAATACGGGATTGCCATCGATGCCTCGGCAATCGCCGGTTTCGGCGATGAATCCCGTTCCGACCTGGTTCTGATTCCTGATGCGGAGACGCTGATGCTCCTTCCCTGGCGGCCGGAATACGGCCGCGTGGTCCGCATGTATTGTACGATTTCTTATCCCGACGGCACTCCCTTCGAATGTGATACCCGAAGTCTTTTAAAACAGGCTGTCCGGGACGCAAAACAGGCCGGTGTCACCTTCGCCTTCGGTGCGGAACAGGAATTCTATCTCTTTAAGTTGGATGAAGCCGGCGAACCAACCAAACTTCCTTACGATCATGCCGGTTACATGGATATGGCTCCGGAAGATAAAGGCGAAAATATCCGCCGCGAAATCTGCCTCACTCTGGAACAAATGGGAATCCAGCCGGAAAGCTCCCATCACGAGGAGGGCCCCAGTCAGAACGAAATCGATTTTCGCTATTCCGATGCTCTTTCTGCAGCGGACAATGCCATGACCTTTCAAACCATCGTTAAAACGGTATCGCGGCGCAACGGCCTCTGCGCTGATTTCAGTGCCAAGCCCCTTCCCGATCAGCCCGGAAACGGATTTCACATCAATATGTCAGTCAGATCTGCCGATGGTTCTGACCAGCTCTATCCAATGATTTCCGGTATTCTGGATAAGGTGGAAGACATGACCGCCTTTCTGAATCCTACGGAGAATTCATACCTGCGTTTTGGAAATAATAAAGCTCCGGGTTACATCTCCTGGTCGCGTCAGAACCGTTCTCAGCTTGTCCGGATTCCTGCCGCCGTCGGTCCGTACCGCCGTGCTGAATTACGTTCGCCCGATCCGACGGCCAACCCTTACCTGGCCTTCACACTGATGATCTATGCAGGATTATATGGAATCCAGCATTGTCTGAAATTACCGGATCCGGTTGATTTGAATCTGTACCAGGCCGATCCTGACACGCTTTCAAAAATAAAAAAGCTTCCTCAGGATTTAAGTTCCGCATGCCGGATTGCCGCAGAAAGCGAATTTATTCGCCGGTACGTACCGGCTTCCATTTTACATATTTACTGCAACAAATAAATCCTGATCAAAAAAGCGATTTTATCTTATAAGGAGAGGGGGAAGGTCGATGAGTTTGAAACAAAAACTATACAGCGTTTTGATCGTTTCTTCAGCTGAAAAACTGAATGCTTCGCTATTAACACTGCTCCCCGAATCTTCCTACGCTCCTGTTCACATCGTCACGGACATCGGTTCTGCGAAGCGGCGTGTCGCTGAATTTGTCTACGATTTTGTTATCATCAACTCACCGCTTCCCGACGAATCCGGAATCCGCTTTGCCATGGATACCTGCGCTTCCAAAGGAACGGTAGTCCTGTTACTGGTTAAGAGTGATATTCACGAAGGAGTTCATGACCGCGTGGCCGAACATGGTGTTTTTACACTGTCGAAGCCCGTTTCAAGATCCTCGATGACTCAGGCGCTTGAGTGGATGGAAAGTGCCAGAGAACGGCTCCGTCAGTTCGAAAAAAAGACTTTATCCATTGAGCAGAAAATGGAAGAGATCCGACTTGTAAACCGGGCCAAGTGGCTCCTGATCACAGAACTGAAACTCAGCGAACCTGACGCCCACCGCTTCATCGAGAAGCAGGCTATGGATCTGTGTGTTTCCAAACGTTCTGTCGCCGAAGACATCATAAAAACCTACGCATAGTCCTTCCGCCCACCGCATACATTGTCATAGATGCGACGTAATCATTGACATGTAAGGTGGTGACTATCTGCGAAATGAAGGATTACATAGAAGAAAGAGTATTGGAACTGGCCAAATACATTTTAGATACAAAAGCGACTGTCAGAGCCGCAGCCATCAAATTCCGTGTGTCAAAAAGCACCGTCCATAAGGACGTAACGGAACGGCTCCGGGAATTGAACCCGGCACTGGCTCACGAAGTCAAGCAGGTACTGGATGGCAACAAAGCAGAGCGCCACATCCGCGGCGGCTTAGCTACCCGTGAAAAATATTTGCACAGTACAAAAAAATGAGGTACCGCCCTTTGCGATACCTCATTCCTATTTTTTGTGCAGATGCACGTTTTGGTGAAATGTTTACAGTTCCATCACCATATCATACCACACTACGCCTCCGTGGACAGATTCGGATACGCCTTTATTTTCGTAACCGAACTTTTCATAGTAGTGGATCAGCTTGTCCTTACAGGTCAGAACCATTCTCTTTCTTCCGGCCGCTCTCGCCACGCCGATGATGTGATTCATCATCTGTTCCGCGATCCCCTGACGCTGGAAATCCGGATGGGTCGCCAGACCGAAAATCGTCTGGTTTTCACCGTTGGGGTCGTGACCGCCGTCCGGTTCGTACAGTTCATCACAGATGAACGGCTTATTGGTACAACAGCCATTCACCAGCGCCACGATCACACCGTCCACTTCTCCTACGTAGAAGCTGTCCGGAAAGGCGCTGATTCGATAAGCGAAGGATTCTCTTGTGGCCGCTTCCGCTTCCGGGAAGCACAGGCTTTCCACTTCTGTGACTCTGTCCAGATCTTCGGGACGTACTTTTCTGATATACAGTTCCATGATGCTTCCTCCCTATTTTCTCTTGGCGATAACCACCAGACCAATGACGATCAGCGCGATCGCCAGAACTAATCTCGTATCGATCCAGGGCATGAACATTTCTAAAATGATGAATGCACCGGCAGCGATCAGACACAGGCCCAGAATCATAGCTCCACTTCCATTGTTTCTTTTACGTTCACGGCCATAATCGGACAGGTCCTTATGAGGTCTGGCTTCCTTGGGAGCTTCCTTTACTTCGCCGTCGGGACCCACTTCGTAATCATAGGTCGGACCGCTTTCCGTTTTGTAGGCAGTTCCTTCGCCGGACTGAGCTGTATTTTCAGCAGATCCGGTATATGTATACTCATAGGAACTCTGCTGATAATTTCCATCCTTCATGGCGCGGTATTCCGGGCTTTCCGGGATCACAAAAATTGCCACAATGTAAAACAACAGGCCGGAGAACCCTAACAGTGTCAGGATCACCACGATCAAACGGATGATAATAGGATCGATATCCAGGTATTCCCCGATACCGCCGCAGATCCCCAAAATAGCTCTGTCATTAGTGGAACGATATAATTTTCTTGTCATACTCTTATCCCCTTTTCCAAACTTCCGACAGTAACACTGTCGTACCTCTCTTTTGAAATGATCTTTCGCAGATATTCTACCATACTATGACAACCTTTGCATGAAAAAAATACTTACAGAATGATTACAGTTGCATTTCTTCATCAAAAAGAAAAAATGCGGCCCTTGAAACCGCATTTCTTCTGAAGATGTATTGTAACTTAATGTAATGTTAGGCCTATACCAATGCGGCGCCCAGAGCCTTGCATTCTTCCACAGCATCTGCGCCGGGAGCACCGTTGCAGATCACACAGTCGGATACCAAAACGGCGCCGTGACCCTTACAACTGTCTTCCCAGTTTCTCATCCATTCGCCGTCTCCCCAGCCATAGGAACCAAACAGAGCAATTTTCTTACCCTTCAGCTTCGGTTCACAAGTATCGAACATGGGAGCAAATTCACAGCCTTCCAGCTCTTCATCACCCATGGAGGGGCAACCAAATGCAACGCCGTCATACTGATCCATCATCGCGCCGTCGAACTGTTCAGCGGTCAGTACAGCAACTTCCGCACCCTTTTCCTTTGCGCCCGCAGCCACTGCGTTGGCCATAGCTTCTGTGTTACCGGTACCGCTCCAATATACTACTGCAATTTTACTCATTTTCGTTATCCGCCTTTCTTTTATTCAGTTAGCAATAGCTAACTTATGTTCAAAAATAATAGCCTTTCGGCCTCTTTGTTATAGATTCATTTTACAGAACAACGACGGATTTCTCTGCTCTGAAAAGGTAGTTTTTAGCTCCATTCAGACACTTTTATTGCAGATACGGGAGTTTCGGTATTCCAAAGGAGCCATTCCCTTGACAGTCCGGAAAGCGCTGGCAAATTTACTGCAGTTATCATAACCGTGTTCTCCTGCGATTTCCAGGATCGATTTTTCCGTGTACTCCAACATATACGACGCAGATTCCATCTTCTGGGTACGAATATACGCTCCCACGGAAACTCCGTAGACCCCCTTGAACGTATTCTTGATATGGCTTTCAGAGACGTGAAAATGCTTGGACAGCATTTCCAGAGTGATCCTCTCGCCCATGTGTTTCATCAAGTAACCGCTGACGGCCTTCGCCAGGTGGACTTGATTTTTTGTATAGCTCCGGACCTCAAACTCGTCCTGCGTCCGATCCAGTGCACTTAAAAACAGCATCAGCTCCAGTACCTTGATTTTGAAGTATCCCTTCCGAATCGTTTCCGGTACGGAATATAGCTCCGAGAAAAGGTGAACAAACGACTCATTTTCTCTGGCGATGAACGCGTTCTTTTCGCTGCAGAACTTCTCCGCAATCCTTCTCGGCTGGACTGTAACATCGTCCAGAAAGCAAGAAAGACATCCCGGCGTTTCTTCCAGATCGATGCGGACGGTAACTCCATGATAATGGCGAAGCGGAAAATAAGAGGCAGAAGAGATCCTGTTGGCCCGCGCAATCACCAGATCTCCCGGTGACAGGTAACAAAATTCCCCGTTCACATTACACTCCAATCTTCCCTCGCTGCAGTGGCTGATCTCAAATACCTGATCCGACATCTTCCTGCGTTCCTCGATCTGGACACTTTGAAGGTGAGCCTCCGTGTAAATCAGCTGGACTCCGGGAAGAACCTGATACGTGGTCATGGTGCATTGGCCGCTGTCCGTATATTTTTCGAGAATCGTCCGATCCTCCATTGTCGTCAATATCTGTTCCAAACTACACCTCCCCTGTCATATCCTTGATTACCTCTCCCGCAATGATCAATCCCGCCACTGACGGTACGAAAGCCACGCTGGCGGGGGTTCTTTCCCCTTCAGCGCTCTGAAATTCTTCGGAAGGCTTCCTGGGTAATTCTTTGGAATAGACCACCTTCACGCCTTTGACCACACCTCTCTTTTTCAACTGGGTACGGACGGCTTTCGCCAGGGGACAAACCGATGTTTTACTGATGTCGGCTACTTCCAGCTGCGTGGGATCTAATTTATTTCCGGTCCCCATGCTGCAGATCACCGGAACGCCGGCCTCTCTGGCTTTCAGCACAAGATCGATCTTCGCTGCCACCGTGTCGATGGCGTCCACCACATAATCGTACTGGGTAAAGTCGAACTGATCCGCCGTCTCCGGAAGGTATAACATCTGATACGTCCGTACCACACAGTCCGGATCGATATCTGCGATACGTTCCTTCATAACTTCCACTTTCGAACGGCCCACAGTGCTCCGCAGTGCAATGATCTGCCGGTTCAAATTGGACAGAGACACCACATCCTTGTCCACTAAATCCAGTGCACCGACACCGCTTCTGGCCAGGGCTTCCACCACATGTCCGCCCACGCCGCCGATCCCGAACACAATGACCCGCGCCCCTCTCAGTTTTTCCAGCGCCTCCGAACCCATCAGCGCCTCAATTCTGGAATACTGTTCCTTTTTCATCTATTTCCCCTTATAAAATCCTTTTCAAATCCTCTTCGTACTGGGAATAATCTCGTCCCTGTCCCTTCAATCGCAAAGCAGACTGTAAAGACATGAAGCGCTTTTTGTTCAGCGGATACAGGAACAGGATCCCGCAGGCCACCAGGAATGCGATCCCCGGAACCAGTAAGAACAGCGTATCCAGCGCTCTCATGGCGCTTTCCGACTGAACAGTCAATGTGGCATCAAATCCATTGGCTCCCATATACACGCTGAAGCCGCTGGCAGCCAGTGCAGTAACGAGGGAGCCCATTGCCGCCTGTAAGGAGGTAATTGCGCCCTCGCGGCGCTTTCCGAAGGTGAACTCGTCCACTTCGGTAATGTCGTAGAAGATGGCGCCAGACAGCTGCCAGAAACAGCTGACAGCCACGGAGAACATGACGATGAATACCATCAGCATGAAATAGCTGTGGATCCCTACGATGTAGAACAGGATACAGCCCACACCGGCCAGCCCCAGGCTCAGAATGATGGTGGTGGATTTCCCCAGCTTGATCCCCAGCCAGGACATGAGGAATACCGCGAACAGATTCATGATGGTCTGGATGGTATACACAGTGGAGGTGACTTCATCACCGTAACCTAAGCGATACTGAAGGAAAAACACCATGGTAGCGTTATACAGGCCGAAAGCCAGGTTGAAGCTGGCCTTGAACAGCAGAAGGATCCGCATGGTTTTCAGTTTCATCAGTTCCCAGAAATCCTTCACCATCAACGGCAGCTCCTTCAGAGCTTCCATGGGACGGAAACGTCCGTCCTCCGGCATCTGTTCCTGACCTCTGGTCATGATCATGCTGACGATCAGGAAGAAGGCAGAGAAAACAGCCACGGCGATACTCATGAACATCCATGCTCTGTCTTCCATCATTCATCTCTTTTCCAGGATGCTGACAAACAGCAGCGGACAGGAGGAGCCTAGAAGGGTACCGGCTACGCCGAAGAAGCTGGCAATGCTTCGGATTTTCGTTCTGTCGTCATAGTCTGTGGCGATTTCCGCACCCCACGCGATGAAGGGTACGTAGATCAGGGAGTGAGAGATCCAGAAGATCCCACTAACGATCAAATACGGTACAAACATATTGGCGCTGTTTTCTCCGCCGATTCGGGAGTACATCAGAATGATGGACGGTACGAATACCATGGCGCTGGCCATGATGAAGGGGCGGCGGCGACCCAGACGGGACGTACAGGAGTCGGACATTTTACCGATCACCAGACCACTGAGCATTTCCATGATCATCCCAAAGGAAACGATGGTCCCGGCCAACTCCGTCTTCATTCCTGCCACACTGGTCAAGTACAGAAGCATGTAACAGCTGACCAAATTGTACACACCGGACTGTGTGATCCCGCACAATCCATAGCCCAGAGATTTTTTTAACGTTAATCTTTCTTCCATTTTCTATAACACTCGTTTAATCCTATCATCTAACCGAAAAGCAGGCGATCGTGCCCGCTTTGATTTACAAAATCTTATTCAAATCGTTCTGATACTGCGAATGATCTTCTCCCTTTTTCTTCAGTTCCACTGCTTTCTGGATGGAAATAAATCTTTTCTTATTCAACGGATACAGGAACAATACCGCCACACCGATGGCGAAACAAACACCGGGCATCAAAATGAACAGCAGGTCCAGCGCAGCGATTGCCGTATCGGGTTGGAGCGCCACGGAAGCATCGAATCCCGACGCTGCCAGATATTTTCCGATCATACTCACGATGAATGCGGAGGCCAAAGATCCGATTCCCGACTGAAGCGATGTGATTGCACCTTCCCGGCGCTTTCCATAGATGTACTCATCCACTTCAGTGATATCGTAGAAAATGGCCCCGGACAGCTGCCAGAAACTATTGGACGCCATGGAGAACATGACGATGAAAGTCATCAGGCTGACATAGCTTTCGATTCCCAACATGTAGAACAGGACACATCCTACGGCTGCCACACCCATGGTCACACGGAGCGTTGCGGCTTTTCCCAGCTTGATTCCGATCCAGCTGACGATGACGACAGTGACCAGATTCACAGCGATCTGAAGGGAATACACAGTGGATGTCACTTCATTTCCGTATCCCAGACGGTACTGTAAGAAGAATACCATTGTCGAAGTAAAAAAGGCATATCCTACATTGAACAGAATCTTGAACACCAGAAGGATCCTCATGGTCTTCAGCTTCATCAATTCCCAGAAATCCTTTAACAGAACCGGCAGCTCTCTGATAGCGATCCAGGGATCGAACTTTCCGTCCTCCGGCATCTGTTCCGTTCCCGCAGTGAATCTCCAACCGGTAAGAATAGCCAGACCCACAGGAAGCCCGATGATCAGTGCCGTTCCTGTCCAAGCCCTGGAATCGTTCAAGCCAAATCCCAACAACAGGCTCACCAGCATCAGCGGTGTGGCATTTCCAATGAAACTGCCTAACACACCGAAAGCGCTGCACATACTTCTCAATCTCGTTCTGTCATCGTAATCCGAAGCAATCTCTGCACCAAAGGCGATGTACGGTACGTACATGATAGAGTATCCGATCCAGAACAGAATGTTTAAAGCAGAATAAATCACCAACAGCGTATTCTCACCGAAAATTTTCCCATAGTTGTTATACATCAGGAAAATCACGATGGGTACCATGATGGCACTGACAATCAGAAATGGTCGTCTTCTCCCCTTCGGCGAAGTACAGGAGTCTGACATTTTCCCTACGATCAGGGCACCGGCCATTTCCATGACCAGTCCGACGGACACCACCATACTGGCTTTGTCCGCAGCCATTCCCACAACACTGGTCAGGAACAACATAAAGAAGCTATTGATGAATGTGTACATTGCGGCTTCTCCAGTGGCGAAAAGGCCATATCCAAACGCCGCTTTTGGTCGTAATTTCTGCATATGCTTCTCCATTTTTCGTCAAGTTTAACATTACTATTATATCAGAGCCATGGTGAAAATCAATCATAGCCCCTCTGCGCATATCATAAAATCTTTATATCTAATTCATAAAAAAACGTATAACTGTAAGGAGGTCCCTATGTCCAATTCATCGATCGCCGTGTCCGGTAACGGCGTCATGGGCCAGCTGGTCCGCCAGGCCCTTACCCGCGACTCCGCTTTTACCTGCGCAGGCTGTGTCGGACCGGGAGATTATCCGGTGCTTCGAGCACTTCCCGAACTACCCGATGGAATCATCGACTTCAGTCATCCGGATTGTCTTTCCGGAATCATTGAATATGTCACATCTTCCTCCGACTTCGGACACATGATTCCCGTGGTTATCGCCACCACTGGCTATTCCGAGGCACAGATCCAACAGATCCATGAGCTTTCACGTATTGTTCCCGTGGTCTTCTCCTCCAATTTTTCTCCCGGCGTAACCATCCTGACGCGACTTTTGAAGGAGTTTTCTCCACTGATGGCCGATTGGGATGTCGAAATTGTAGAGACTCATCATCGCCGAAAGCTGGATGCACCCAGCGGAACCGCACTGACCCTCGCCAAAACCATTTCCGCGGCAACCGCGTCCGACGCTGACGGTCGTCCGCTCCTGTTCGGTCGCCACGGCCACCAAAAACGCGAACAGGAAATCGGTGTCCACGCTGTTCGCGGCGGTGATGTACGCGGTATTCACGAAATCTTTTTCTTCGGGCCCGGCGAAACCCTCACAATAAAACATGAAGCCCTCGACAGAGGGCTGTTTGCTGCGGGGGCGGTGAAAGCTATGAAATTTGCACTGGAACAGAAAGTGCCGGGACTGTTTAACATGGAGGATGTATTGTTTACACCAATATGATGGGAAAGTCTGAGAAAAGCACTGATCTATGCTACTTTTTATGATTCACGAATTCTTTGTGGCCAGTGCTCCATCACGTCCAGCGAGCTTCCCGACTTGGCTGAAATTTTAGAGAAACGTCATCACTTTTGATCTTTTTTCTCTAAAAAAATCACCAAGTCGGGAACAAGCCGACGTTCTTAATTTGAATGATCCATCTGTTTCATTTCAAAGTGGATCAGGAACGATAATAACGCTCTCAGGATGATCACCGCACCCAGAACCATAAGTTCCTCAAAGTCCCGAATGATAACGGTCTTTAAAATCTCCGCCGCCATCTTAAATTCCAAACTAAGGGCCAACCCGTTAGCCAGCTGAAATTTCACGTCATGGTGTTCACCGCGAATCAGGCTGCGAAGATATTTCCAGAATGATCCCAACGCAGAAATCGCCACGATCACAATTCCCATCAGCTCAAAAAACGGAATCAGAAACTCTATCATCAGTTCGACCACATGCTCCATATATTCTCATCCCTTTCTTTTCCTTGTTCTTTCAGTATGCCCATCATAGATCAAGATAAAAGAAAAATCCCGTTCTTATTTCTAAGAACGGGATTTTTTGGTGGGCGTTATTGGGCTCGAACCAATGACCCTCTGCTTGTAAGGCAGATGCTCTCCCAGCTGAGCTAAACGCCCGGGATTCTGTGAAAATGCACTTTGGTGGGCGATATTGGACTCGAACCAACGACCTCTTGCTTGTCGAGCAAGCGCTCTAACCAGCTGAGCTAATCGCCCATGTCAAATTCACAGCTTGATTATTATACTAAATAGAAGCCCCTTTGGCAAGTCCTTTTTGAAAAAATGAGGGGCCGCAGTGTGCAAATTGGACAATGCGGCCCATAGACATATTCAATTTACACGCTTAAGCCATTGAAGCCTTTTCATTGATTCCCCCAAAGGCGGACGCATACGTTGAACAAAATCTGTAATCGTTCCTCAATGGAACTTAAAACTATGTACTCTCCTTCATTATGGGTATGATATCCCACCGGACCACAGGCATCCATCGTAGCAGCGCCTGCTGCAGAAATCCTGCTGGCATCAGAACCACCGCCCGTACCGATAAAATCAAATGTCTGTCCCAGCTTCTTTCCTTCCTCTTTCATAAGATCCATCAGTTTCAGGCTGTTCTCATTTGTAATCATCGGCGGAGTACATCCATTGGAATCGATCTTCACCTTAATTCTCGAATCGTAAGGATTTTCTGCCATTCGATACAACTCATTATGGATTTTCTCCAAAGCTTCCATTGTATCAAAACGCAGATCCACACCGCACTCACAGTAATTCGGAACCATATTGTACACTGTACCGCCCTTAACGACTCCGAAATTCACATACGTTCCTCCCAGTTCGTCTTTCATATCAGCAAAGTGACATGCCCAACGGGACATCTCCAGAATCGCACTGGCTCCGGCATCAGGATTGACCCCTGCATGTGCAGCGATTCCTTCCATCTGAATCGTCAGATGTTGGACTCCCTTTCTGGTCTTGACAAAATCTCCGCCAGCACGTCCCGGCTCAAAGTCAAAACAGAATTTGCTCTTTTTTCCTAAATCCAAAAGCCATGCATCGGCACTGGGAGAACCGATTTCTTCATCCGGATTGTTGGCAATGCAAATATTCAAATCCACGCCGGCTTCCTGCAGTTCTTCCACCAAAGCAAGTGCCAGCAAATCTCCGGACTTCATGTCAGCAACCCCGGGGCCATAAGCCTTCCCATCCTCTTCCCTGTAAGGACGGGCGGCTGCCGTTCCAGGTGGAAATACGGTGTCCATGTGGCCAATCAAGAGGAGATCAATATCATCACATTCCGGATGATTTCTCGCCTCGACACAGGGACCGAGCAGCGGATCAAATACATACCGCTTTACCGTAAGCCCTGCTGCTTCATATTTTTTTATCAAATAATCTGCAACCTTCGCAACCCCTTCCGCGGTTCTCGTTCCGCTATCGATATTGACCAAATATTCCAGGTCTCTTAAAAAAACATTTTTATTAAACTTCACGATTTTAACCCTCATACAAGCTACAGCCGTTTACATACCGCCAAAAGCAGTTCCAGACGCGGCCTGATACTGCTGATCAAAATGCCCTCTTTCTCATTATGAGTATGAAATCCTACCGGGCCGCAGGCATCGATCACTCCGGCACCTGCGATAGAAGCGATACTGGCATCGGACACACCTCCCGAACCGGAAAAGTGAACTTCCATATCCAGTTTTTCTCCCTCTTCCTCCATCAAACTCATCAAATGTTCGCTGCTTTCATTCTCCGTCATCGGGAACGATCTTGAAACCATCTCGGCAACCACCCGGATTTCCGGGTTATATGGACATTTGCAGAGATCTTGAATTTCTTCTACAATCGTTTCCAGATCTTCTTCCGTTTGGAAGCGGATATCGACCCTTCCCTCTGCATAATCAGGAATGATATTATACATTGTTCCCGCATTAACCACCCCAAAATTCAGGCTGGTTTCCAATGGAAGCCGGTCAAAATCCGCAAAGCGGCAGATCCAGTTGGCCATTTCGATTACGGCGCTGGCTCCACCCCGCGGGTCAATTCCCGCGTGGGCGGATTTACCATACATTTTAATACTGTAATACGCTGCGCCCTTTCTCTTCTTTACGAAGCTTCCATCGGGGCGCCCTACTTCAAATCCCAGACAGTAACGGCTCGTTTTTGCCAGTTCCCAAAGCCATCCTCTGGAACTCAGCGAACCCACTTCATTATCGCAGTTCAAAGCAACACAGATTCTTAAATCCGGTCGTTCCCGCAACAGTTCTTCCGTCAGGACACTTGCCAAAAGACATCCTGACTTCATATCTGCCACACCGGGTCCATACGCTTTGTCCCCTGCAATGTAGAAAGGACGTTTCACTGTTGTCCCTTCCGGGAACACAGTATCCATATGGCAGATCAAAAGCAGATCTATGATCCGTTCCTCTTTGTGGCTTCGAGCTTCTACGCAAGGACCATACGCAGGATCAAAGGTCTTTCTTTCAACGCTCATTCCCATTGCAGCATATTTTTCCACAAAGAAATCCGCAATTTTTTCCAGACCATCGACGCACTGGATCCCACTATCCACATTAACCAGATACTGCAATTCCCGTAAGAATGTTTTTTCACTGAAATTTGTCATAACGCGCTCCCGTTTTAAGAATGCTTACTGAAGACCGATCAATACGCCAGTTGCTACTGCGACACATCCAATGCCAACCCAAATTGAGAACAGCGGAAGCATGAACTTCAGCCACTTATCAAAGGGAACCTTCGCAACGCCCAAAGCAGCCATCAAAACACCGGATGTCGGAATGATACAATTGGAGAAACCATCCCCATACTGATATGCCAGAACTGCAACCTGTCTCGGAATGTCCAGAATATCTGCCATCGGAACCATGATCGGCATAACGATAGCTGCCTGTCCGGATGCGGAAGATACGAAGAAGTTGAATACCAGGTTGACCAGGAACATGAATACAGCGGCCAAAGCCTTCGGTAAGGTTACCAGCGGAATGGTAATATAATAAATGATGGTGTGAATGATCTGTGCTTCTGTAATAACGATGGAAATTGCACTGGCGAGTCCAATCAGAACGGCGCCGTATACCATCTTTTTATTTCCTTCCACGAAAGTCTTAGCGACCTGATTTACATTCATACCGCCGATGAATCCTGCGGGAATACAGGTCAGCATCATGCAGGCAACCATATAATCATAGCTCCAGCCATATTTAATACAGCCATACACATAAACGGCAAGACCACCGAATACCAGCAGCAGGATCAAAATATCCCGACCGGTAAATTTGTCAGTAACCTCTGCGGACAAATTGTCTTCAAACGGATATTCTTCTACAGGAAGAACAGATTTGGACGGATCTTTGTTGATCTTAATGCAATACCGCAGTACATAAATGATCGTTACCACTACAATAATGCAGGTAACTACTACACGGAATCCCATACCGGACAGCAAAGGAAGTTCTGCCATTTCCTGTGCGATCTGTACGGAACTTGCAGCCATAAACGAAGAATTAAAACCTGCATATGTACCGAGATACAGGAACGCTACCGCAGCCATCTTGTCCAGACCCATGAGCTGTGCAACAGCCATACCCAGCGGAATAAAGGCTACAACTGCATTAACAAGAACACCGGTAGCACCTAACAGTGCAAAGAATGTCATGATTACAGGAATCATGATGAACGCTTTTCCCTTCAGACGGGAGATTGCAATTCTCAGCCCTCTCTGTATCGCGGTTGTTGCCAAAGCGATTTCAAAGTAACCACCTACCAGCATGACGAAGAAAATCATCGATGCATTGTTCTTCAGACCGGTATAAAACGCAAAGGATACGCTTTTGATGGTCGCCGGATTCTGATCTACGGAATGATATGTCGTTGCATCGACCATGGTTCTTCCGGTTTCACTCGTTACAGAATCGTATACCCCCGCAGGAACGATGAACGTCAGTAACGCTACAAATAAAATCATAAATACGACGATGACGTAAGTGTCAGGCATCGTAAATTTCTTCTTGTTCAGATTATTCTTATCCATTTTTTCCTCCAAACTTCATGTACAAATGATTAC
The DNA here is from genome assembly GCA_017472365.1 of Bacillota bacterium. Lineage (GTDB taxonomy): Bacteria > Bacillota > Clostridia > Peptostreptococcales > Anaerovoracaceae > RGIG446. The sequence goes on along the minus strand of JAFUQN010000157.1, from coordinate 20,665 downwards.
ACTACACTACGGGTACTGTCATCTTCCAGGAGTTCTTCGAGTTTCTGTTTACAAGCTCTGATACCAGAATAGAAGGGCTTTCGCAATGAACTTTGGAAATTCCGACTCAGAAGCTGTTCGATCCGTTCCATTCCATGGTCGGTCAGGATTTCTTCTCCACAAAGCAGTTCACGCAAATATTGCGTATCCATGGCAGATAAATCAGCAGATTCAATATCCACGATTTCTCCGGTGGTACGGATCACTCTCATGGCTACTACCATAGCTCCATTATACTTATTAAAAATTACGGATTTTTCCGGTAATCTTGCAAACCCCGTCAATAATACTTCTCTTTGGTCCAGATCCTTGTTTCTCATACATCAATCCCCTAAAACGTTATTGATACCACTCCATCGAAGCGTCGTACACCGATTCATTTTCATGTCAGCCACATAAGCACCACTCTCCTCAATGTCGTCTTTTCGGCATTGCGGAAGTCTATTCTTCAGAAGAAATAAAAAAACTCTTCCACGCACGCCAAAACATCGCATAAACTTTTATAGTTTTACATCCGCGATGTATTTACGTTACGATAAAGAGTAATTATCCGGTAAATATCAAGATGTAGTTTTATTGGTTTTATATAACAACCATTTTTATATTTTATTAGGTTTATTATACAATCATTTTCTTAACATTTCAAGTCCCCTCTTTTGTTTTTCACAATAGTTAAAATTATCTTTCAATTCCCCGCGAACTCATAGCATTATTTTTGTTCCAGTATTATAATAAAAGATACTATCCCCTTTGATTTAACTTCTTCAGCGAGGTGCCACCATGAAACGAACTCTGATCAAAAACGGTCTTGTGATCGATCCGGCCAACCAGGTACAGGCGCATCTGAATCTCCTGATTGAAGGCGGAAAAATTTCTGCTGTAACCACGGAAATCCCTGATGCGGATCTGGTCATCGATGCATCCGGCAACATTATTTCCCCGGGCTTTATCGATATCCACGTACATGAAGACCCCATTACTGCTGACGGAACCATCTATAACGATGAAACGAAAGCCCTATTCCCCTGTATGGCACGCATGGGCGTCACCACGGTCATCGGCGGTCAGTGCGGTGGAAACAAATATCATCCCGCTGATTATCTGGATATTGTGGACAGAGATGGCGCCGCTGTCAATGTCGCCATGTTGGCAGGGCATGGTTTTTTCCGTGAACGCGCCGGACACATGGACATTTATACCCACGTTTCCGATGAAGAACTGGTAACCATGACCGCCTTCCTGCAAGAAGCCGTCGACAGAGGCTGCCTCGGCGTGTCCTATGGAATCCGCTATGTTCCCGGAATCGATGAACGTGAACTGAAAGCGACGGCCGAAGTTTGTAAGAAGGATCAGAAACTGATCGCAGCCCATATCCGAAGCGATGCCGGAGAAGTCTTTAGTGCCGCTGTAGAATTTCTTGAAATTGCCCGCAGCCTTCAGCTTCCTGTGGAACTGTCACACATCGGTTCCATGGCCGGTTTCGGACAGATGACCGAATTTCTGCGTCTGGTGGATGAATATAAAATGAAAGGGGTCCGCGTTACCTGTGATTGTTATCCCTATTATGCCTTTTCTACCTCCATCGGCTCCACCACCTACGATGAGGGCTGGCTTGAACGATACCACTGCGATTACGACGTTGTGGAAATCTGCGAAGGAACGTACAAGGGACAGCGCTGTACAAAGGAAATTTTTGATGAAGTCCGTAAAACTCATCCTAAATATAAAACGATCTGCTATGTCATGAAGGGCCCGGATGTGGATTTGGCCTTCAGCCATCCTAATGTGATGCTGGGCAGTGACGGAACCCTCAATTCCGGTCAGGGTCATCCCAGAGCTGCCGGAACCTTCCCTCGTCTCTTTTCAGAATTCGTCCGGCCCGGAAAGCTCTCTTTATACGAAGCGGTTCGCATGACGACAGCCATGCCCGCAGAAAAAGCGGGCCTGAAAACCAAAGGACGTTTGAACGTGGGCGCTGATGCCGATCTTGTCATCTTTGATCCCAAAACCATACAGGATCATGCCACATTCACAGAACCGCTGCTTCCCCCATCCGGAATCGAATATGTCTTCATCGGAGGAGAGATTGCCGTAAACAACGGAACACTGCTTCACGGTGACCTTGGCCGCTCCGTCCGCCTGTAATCTTTGAAAAAGCTGGCACGGTTCTTGCTTTATAAATATTAAGAACCTACAGCTTTTTCTATTTTACATATCAAAGAGAGGTATCTCATGAAACGAACATTGATCAAAAACGGATTCGTCATCGACCCGGCCAACCAGGTCCAGGCGCAATTGAACATCCTTGTGGAAGGTGGAAAAATCGCTGAAATCACCACCGAATCCCCTGAAGCCGATGAAGTCATCGACGCCGCCGGAAAAATCGTCACTCCCGGCTTCATCGACATCCACATGCATGAAGATCCGGTTACTGCCGATGGAACCATCTACAGCGATGAAGAAAAGGCCATCTTCCCATGTATGCTGCGCATGGGAGTCACCACGGCAATCGCCGGCCAGTGCGGCGAAAACCGCTATCACCCCGCCGACTATCTGGACATCGTCGACCGCGACGGTGCCGCTACGAACGTAGCCATTCTGGCCGGACACGGCTGGTTCCGCGAGGAAGCCGGACACATGGATAAATATTCCCCTGTCACGGAGGAAGAACTGGCGAAGATGACCGAATCTATGCAGAAAGCCGTGGATCGGGGCTGTCTCGGCGTTTCTTACGGAATTCGCTACATTCCCGGAATCGACGAACGCGAACTGAAGGCCACGGCGGCGGTTCGCCGGAAAGACGGAAAGTGGATCGCTGCACACATCCGTAGTGACGCAGAAGAAGTTTATGATGCTGCAAAAGAATTCCTGGATATTGCGAAGGATCTGAAACTATCCGTCGAACTGTCCCACATCGGATCCATGGCGGGCTTCGGTCAGATGACTGAGTTTCTCCGCATGGTAGATACATACAAAATGAACGGCGTAGACGCATCCTGCGACTGTTATCCCTATTACGCCTTCTCCACATCCATTGGTTCTACCACCTATGACGACGGCTGGCTCGACCGCTATCAGTGCGGATACGACGTTGTTGAAATGTGTGAAGGAACGTACAAGGGACAGCGCCTGACAAAAGAAACCTTCGACGAAGTACGCCGCGAAACGCCGGAATTCGAAACGATTTGTTACGTCATGAAAGACCACGACGTGGATCTGGCATTCAATCACCCCAATGTGATGCTGGCCAGCGACGGGATTTTCAGTTCCGGTCAGGGTCATCCCCGGGCAGCCGGCGCGTTCCCGCGCCTTCTCGCTGAATTCGTCCGACCCGGAAAGCTGTCGATGTATGAAGCGATCCGCATGATGACAGCCATGCCGGCGGAAAAAGCAGGTCTGAAAAACAAGGGTCGCTTAAATGTAAACGCTGACGCGGACATTGTGATTTTTGATCCTGAAACGGTTAGGGACAACGCCACATTCGAAAACCCCATTCTCCCGCCTACCGGAATCAGCTACGTTCTGATCGGTGGTGAAATTGCCGCAAAGGATGGTAACATGGTCCAGTCGCACCTGGGACGCTCCGTCAGAAAATAGTATCTATACACAATTCATACTCTCCATACAAAAAGGCGAAGACCGCCGATTATTCAACGATCCTCGCCTTTTTCCAATGGTTTGTTGTTTTGGTTGTACTCTTGCTAATTCTGACAGGCCTTTCTGTAACAGATGCTTGTTATGTCACGCATGATCGACTCTGCCTTTCGGATATTCGTATCCGCTGCGGCCATGACCAGGACAAAGGGTTTGTCCGCGAAAACGATTCCTCCATCCAGGATCATGTCATCGTCAAAGCCGGTCTGATGTGCTACTTCCATGTCTTCTTTCAGAACATGAGGAATGATGGTTCCCCGCTGATGCTGGATCATCAACTGGATCATCCGGCGGCTGGCCTCTTCTGAAATCAACTGTCCTTTGTACATTCTTTGGAAGATGGCAGCCATCTCACGGACGGAGATGTAATTCTGAACACCCTTTTTCATTTGTTCAAAATCATAGATTTTCCGGTTTACCCTCATATTCTGATATCCCAAAGACCGGAATGTTTCATTGATATTGTCGATTTTCAAAAAATCCAGGAGCATGTTGAACGCAATATTGTCACTGACGGTAATCATAAGATTACACAGGTCGGAAATCGTGATTTCGATTCCGTCATGCAGGTATTTTAATACTCCAAATGAGTCTGTCCCCGCATCGGGATAGTCCGCACGGTTGAACCGGGTCGTCATATTCTCATCCAGCCGCCCGGTCTCAATGGCTCGAAAACATTCCACCAGTGCCATCAGCATGACACCGCCGGAAGCCGGAAAAACTGTGCAGTTTCCGCAGAGGATTTCCTGCCCCGTGGTCAGATCGATGTAATTGACCCCGAACTTTCCTTCGATATTGGATAACCGGTCGTTGATTGATTCTGCGATCATATTACACTTCCTCCTTTTCTCCGCCTCCCAGGCCGTATTTTTTCAACTTTTCAAACAAACTGGTCTTACTGATATCCAGCCGTGCTGCGGCCTGAAGCCGCGAACCTCCGCAGCGTTTTAACGCATCTTCCAAAACCTTCTTCTCGAAGTCGTCACGCAGTTCCTTCAACGTCCGCACGTCATCATCCAAAAGGATTCCATCGTTTTTCCCCAGATCCACATCTTCCGGTAAGATCACCTTCCCGTCAGACAGGATACAGGCTTTTTCAATGACATTTTCCAATTCACGGATATTCCCGGGCCAGCCATAATTTTTCATCTTCTCCATGGCTCTCTGACTGATGACCTGCTGCGGTACACCCAGCCGCTCACAGATTTCCGGAAGCAGATCCGCAATGATATTGTAAAGCGAATCGATGCGTTCCCGCAGCGGTGGGATCTCCACGGGAAAGACATTGATCCGATAATACAGATCTTCTCTGAATTTATGTTCTCTGACCTGAGTTTTCAAGTCTTTATTTGTAGCGGCGATGATTCGTACATCCGCCGTTTTCTTCTTTACACCGCCCACGCGGAAATAGGTTTTGTTCTGGATGACTTCCAGAAGCTTTCCCTGAAGCGATAACGGCATCTCCGTGATTTCGTCGAGGAACAGAGTCCCTCCCTCTGCAATCTCAAAGTACCCGGCCTTTCCACCTTTTCGTGCACCAGTGAAAGCTCCCTCCTCATATCCGAACAGCTCACTTTCGATCAAATTGTAAGGAATCGCCGCACAATTGACCGATACGAACGTTCCTTTTTCACGCTTACTACATTTATGGATCTCCCGTGCCAGAAAACTTTTTCCGGTTCCGCTTTCCCCGGTCAAAAGGATCGTGGTATTGGTGGAAGCTCCCTTCTGCAGTAAAAAACGGATCCGGTTGATCTTTGGATCATTTCCCCAAAGTCCAAAGGTATATCCGCCGCTCAGCTCCTTCCGGCTGTCGGCCTTTGTGATCATATCATATACTTCAGAGTGAGAACTCAATTCTCCCAGTACATCGAACTCATTCCGAACGATCCACAGGACCCGGCGGGGAGTTGCCGACGAGAACGTCAGCCTTTGGACATGATACAAAATCCCGCCCAACCGGATAATGGAACTGCCATCCTCCTCCATTCCAGTCGTTGCACTGACAAATTCCTCCGTCAGAACATCTCCGATCCTCACTGGCTGGGCATGGATCCGTTCTTCATCCCAAAACCCCTCGAACTCTGCACCGGTCAGAATCTCTGTCACACGGTGTTCTGTCCCATTTTCTGCTACAGTAAAATATAAAAATCCGGACTCATTCAGGATCGCCAATGCCGCCCCGCCTTCCAGCGATGCTTTTACTTCCTGAGAATCTGTCTGTAATACAGCATCTTCCCCGGGACGCATCAGTTTCAGATAACAGCCATGAAATACGGTTTCGAGCCATACGTCCTGTTTAGCGGCTTCCTCCGTCATGGATTTGATGAGAGAATGTACGCTGTCGTCCTCATAGACACCTGCCACGATCAGCGGACCTGTCCGCGATAGCCGCTCTCCGCACACGTTCTCCAACAGCTTTCTGTCGTCCGCTGTAATTCTGGCGGCATCGGAAAACAGCGCCACAAAGATATCGCCGCGCTTGATTTTTCCGGAAGCGTAACAAAACGGCCGGCTCAGCCGGTGTTTCATCACACTGGAATACAGATGTTCTCCCATATACAGAAGCTGGTTATCTTCCGTCGTAACGATCATATTCTTCTTACTCATGTTGCTCCCCCTGGCGAGATTGCATGTTAAAAATTTAACTTTATTATCTTCCTTTTTTCCACAGGGTGCAAGAAAAAAATCGTTTTTTCGATTTTGCAGTCCTGTTTTCTGTACTCGAGTCCGGTTTTCCGAACTCCCATCTTCTTATTTTTCTTCCTTTCAGACCATAATCTCGCTGTTCTTCTGAAAAAATCATTTCTTTTTACGTTAAAATCAGCTAAAATATCTTCGGTTTTTTTGTCCGTTTTTATTTTCACTAAGTGGCACGCATTTTGCGTATACATATAAATGTGCAATTATTCATTGCTCTGAAATCCATTTACTTAAGAAAGGAGTTTTCTCATGGAAGAAAAGAAACAAGCTGGACAGCTTAAAAAAGTTATCGGCCTGTTCGGCGGTATCAGCTTGGTAGCCGGTATGACCATCGGTTCCGGCGTATACTATCTGGGCAGCTACGTTCTGGAACGTACCGATTTCAGTTTTGGTTTAGCACTATTGTGCTGGATCATCGGGGGTGTCGTATCCATCCTGGGTGGTCTGTGCTTTGCTGAACTGGGTGCATCTCGTCCCGTTTCCGGCGGTATGACCGTCTACCTGAGCGAAGCTTATCATCCCGCACTGGGCTTTATCAACGGTTTCTCCGGTTTCATCCTGACCGGCTCCGGTTCCATCGCCGCTCTGGCTATGGCTGCCGTTACCGGTTTCAAGGGTACTCTGGGACTGTCTGATCTGGCTGTAAAGATCATTGCGATCCTGATCATCGTATTCTTTACTGCACTGAACCTGCGTGGTACTAAGCTGGGCGTTGCTTTCCAGAACTTCACCATGGTAGCCAGAGTCATTCCTCTGATTCTGATCATTCTGATGGGCGTATTCATGGGTACTCAGGACGTTGACCTGAGCCTGTCCATGGAAGGTACCCGCGCTGAAGGCGGCGGTATCACCGGCATGATCTCCATGATCGGTTTCGCAACCTTCGCATCCCTGTGGGCTTATGAAGGCTGGACCAATCTGAACACCGTAGGTGAAGAAATGAAGAACCCCAAGAGAGACCTGCCCCTGGCAATCATCATCTCCCTGGGCTTCATCACCGCCATCTACACTCTGTTCCAGTTCTGCATCTACAGAGTATTACCGGCTGAAACCATCGTTCCGATGATCCAGTCCGGCGACATCTACCTGGGCAATGCTGCAGCGGAAGCTCTGATGGGTCCCATTGGTAAGACACTGATCCTGGCCGGTATGACCGTCGGTATCTTAGGTACCGTAAACGGCGACGTCCTGGTATTCCCCAGAACCTACTACGCAATGGCGAAGGACGGCTTCCTGCCCGCCAAGCTGGCTGAAGTTGATCCGAAGACCGGTGTTCCCGTACCCGCCACCTTAGCATCCTCTGCAATCTCCATCGTTCTGGTTGTATTCAACAGCTTACAGTCTCTGACCGACCTGCTGATCACCCTGACCGCTCTGTTGAACGTACTGTGCATCATCGCGGTTCTGATCTACAGAAAGAAGTTCCCCGAACTGGAAAGACCGTACAAGGTTCCCGGCGGTGCTTTCACCGTAATCATCACGGTTATCCTGTTCGGTATTCTGCTGGTAAACAACTTTATTGAAGCTCCCATGGCATCAATTCAGGGATTAGCAGTTCCCGCAATCGGTCTTGTAGTGTATAATTACTTCAAGAAGAAGAACGGCGGCCAGGATTATCAGGGCTAATATGCCAAATAACAGAGGACATCATGGAATAAGCATTACAAACAAAAATTTTAGAGCGTTTCGCTCAGCAAAAGGGCCATACCGGATTCTATTATAAGAATCTGGTCACCGGCGAAGAGTTCGGTTATCAGCAGGACGAAGCTTACCTTGCTGCAAGCGTGATCAAACTCCCCATCTTTATGTCCATCATGAAGTGGCTCAGCGAAGGGAAAGCCTCTCTGGACGAAAAGATCACAGTGACTCAGGAAGATAAACTGCCCATCTGCGGTGCGCTGACCTTATTCACTGACGAACCCACCGTTGACATCCGTACCCTGTGCCGTCTGATGATTTCTCTCAGCGACAATACAGCTACCAACGTGCTGATCCGTCGTTTCGGGATTTCCGCTTATGTGGAGGAATTCCGGAAGCTCGGTCTGAAAAACACCGCTCTGAACCGTCTTCTGTTCCAGCCGGAACTCTCTGCTCAGGGGATCGAAAACTATATCGTTCCTCAGGAAATGGGTATGTTATTGGAACAGATCTACAATCGAACATTCGTCAGCGAAGAAGTATCCGCGGAAATCAATGATACCCTGCTTTTACAGCAGATCAATCACAAGATTCCCGGCGCTTTAGGCGAAGGGATCGTAGCTCACAAAACCGGTGAAGACGATAACCTGACCAATGATGTAGGCATCGTCTATTCAAAGACTCCGTTCATCGTATGTTTCGCAGGTCACGACACCGACGTATATCAATTTGAAACACTGATCCGCGAAGTCAGCGCTGAACTGTATCACTTACATAACATCTAGATCACGGCAATCAAAAAGACGCATTGGATTTTTCCAATGCGTCTTTTTTTAATCGTTCTTTTTGTGCCACTCTTCGATGGCCGCCAACCGCTCGCGGACTTTGGCTTCCGTTCCCTGATTGGTGGGACGGTAGTATTTTCTGTCCTGTAACGCTTCCGGAAGGCACTTCATATTTGTGATTTTATCTTCCGTATCGTGAGCGTATTGATATCCTGCACCGTATTCCAGCTCCTTCATCAGCTTTGTGGGAGCATTGCGGATCTGCAGCGGTACCGGCTCTGCCATGCGCTTGATGGCATCTTTTTTCGCAGTTTCGTAAGCCATGTACAGTGCATTGGATTTCGGTGCCAGAGCCATGTAAGTCACCGCGTGAGTCAGATGCACGGAACACTCCGGCATCCCGATAAAGTGACAGGCCTGATACGCAGCCACTGCAATTTCCAATGCACGGCTGTCAGCCATTCCCACGTCCTCACTGGCGAACCGCACCACGCGGCGCGCCACGTACAATGGATCTTCACCGCCTTCCAACATGCGGGCCAGCCAGTAGATGGCTGCGTTCACATCGCTGTTACGCATGGACTTGTGTAACGCAGAAATCAGATTATAATGTTCTTCCCCGTTTTTATCGTATAATAACGATTTTTTACTGGTACACTGTTCCAGCGTTTCCATGGTTACGGTGATGGTCGTTCCGTCTTCGCTGATATCCCCGTTCAACACCACCATTTCCATCGTATTCAGAGCCGTTCTGGCGTCTCCGTTGGCAAAATTGGCGATGATATGGAGCATGTCTTCACTGATGTTCACGGTTTGATGTCCGAACCCCTTGGGGCTGTTCAAAGCATTGGTCATCAGTTCCACCAGATCGTCAGCCGTCAACGCTTGTAAGACAAACACCTTACACCGTGACAGAAGCGCAGAATTGATTTCGAAAGAAGGATTCTCCGTCGTAGCGCCGATCAGAATGATACTCCCCTTTTCCACAAAAGGAAGGAACGCATCCTGCTGCGCTTTGTTGAAGCGGTGGATTTCGTCCACGAACAGGATGGTTTTTTCGCCCATGAGCCGGTTTCCTTCGGCGCGTCCCATAACTTCCTTGATTTCCTTGATTCCACTGGTCACAGCGCTGAAATCGATGAAATTCGCTTTCGTCCGGCGTGCGATGATCCTGGCCAGGGTAGTCTTTCCCACACCGGGAGGGCCCCAGAAAATCATGGAAGATACCTGGTCACGGTCGATTAACTGGCGCAAAACCTTCCCCTCGCCCAAAAGATGCTTCTGGCCCACGAATTCGGTCAGAGATTCCGGACGAAGGCGGCTTGCTAAAGGGTTATATTTTTCGCGATCGTCGAACATGGTTTGTTGATACATTAACGTTTTCCTTTGTCGTAGATTTCGCCCAGAGCTCTCGGTGCGCGATTGTTCTTAGAGAAAATCATCAGCAGCAGCAGAGTCAGTACATACGGTAAAATCATGATCAGGTCGGAATAAGTACCGGGCAGTTCCAGATACTGAATCAGAGAGTATCCTGCAGCTCTTGCGAATCCGAACAGGAGACAAGCACCCAGGGTAGCCGGGATCTTCCAGTTACCGAAGATCAGCGCAGCGATTGCCAGATAACCATAACCGGCGTAGATGCTGGTAGAATAGTGGCCGAATACGGAGTATGCGAAGCACATACCACCCAGACCGGACAGAGCACCGGAAACCATAACTGCAGCGAACTGGATCCGTCCCACGTTACAGCCGGCAGCATCCACCGCATAGGGATTGTCACCGCAGGCTCTCAGTCTCATACCGTAGCGAGTCTTATACATAACGTACCAGGCTACCACAGCCACCGCAATGATAATGAATTCAAAGATGTAAGCGTTGGTAAAGAATCCACCGAGTACGGGAATTCCCGTCAGAGATTCAACAGTCAGACGCGGGAATACGTTCAGAATGAACTTGTCTGCAGAGTGACCCAGTACACTTTCATTGATCTGGCTGGTCAGGAAGTCGGTCAGAGCCATGGCCAGAATGTTGACAACGACACCACTGATGACCTGATTTGCTTTGAACTTAATGCACAGAACCGCGTGTATGATGGCGTACAGCGCACCACCGGCCATCGCTACGAACAGCGACAAATACATCGGAAGATTGGATGTGGATGCAAATACTCCCGCAGTCAGTGCGGTAAACAGAGCTCCGAAGAACGCCCCCGCCCCCATAAAGCCTTCCAGTGCAAGGTTGGTAACGCCGCTTCGTTCACTGTAGATCCCTCCGACAGCAATGATAAACAGAGGAATGGAGAATGACATCCCGTTTACGATAATTTCGTTCATTGTTCACCCTCCTTTTTCTGTTCTCCGTATTTTTCAATATATCGCTGAGCTTCTTTTTCTTCGTATTCCAGATGGTCCTTTGCTTTCTTCAAACGATACTTGATGTAAACATCACAAGCGGTGAACAGCAGCAGCAGACCTGTGATCAAAGATGCGATTTCCTTCGGAAGACCCAGAGAAGAATTCAGATAAATGCTTCCCTTACTGATGATGGTAACCAGGAAGGAAGAGGCAACGATACCGATGGGGTTGGAATTCCCCAGAAGACATACCGCAACCGCGTCGAACCCGGTACTGATCAGAACTTTGGGCTGAATGGAAGCCACATAACCCATATAATACGTAACACCTGCCAGACCTGCCAGAGCACCGGAAAGGGCCATGGCGATCATGATGCTCTTATTGGCATTGATCCCTGCGTAGATCGCGCCCTTCTTGTTCGCACCTACGGCCTTTAGTTCAAAGCCCACACGGGTACGATTGATGAAGTAGCTGAGGGCAAAAACAGCCACAATGGCCAGAATAAAGCCCAGAGGAATGACAGATTTCATGTTTCCGATCTGAACGTTCTGTAAGGTCAGTCTCGATGCATCGCTGACAACATTGGACTGACGGGTGATCGGATGAACGTAGTACGTCAGAATGAAGAAACTGATGATATACTGGAAAATGTAGTTCAGCATGATCGCCGTAACAACTTCATTGATATTGAACTTATACTTGAGAAGTCTGATCAGACTTCCTGCCAGCGCACCAACGATCATACCGATGATGATGGTCAGAGGCTTTGCTGCTACAGCCGGAAGGTCGCTGTAACCTACGGTCAGAGACGCTACAAATCCAGCCAGAAGCATCTGTCCGGAGACACCGATGTTGAACAGACCGGCCTTGTATGCCACAGCAACCGCCAGCGCTGCAAAAATCATGGGTGTCCAGATATCCAGGAAGCTCATGAAGTCCGTCAGCATCCCTTTTCCGCCGGCGTAATTCTTTTTCATCATCAGGCCGCAGCCCTTCAGTAAACTCAGATACCCTTCGATGGGGTTCTTCCCCAGAGACAGCATCAGGATCGCGCCTGCGATCAGGCTGAGGAGAATCGCAAACAGCGGAATCGTGATCTTCTGGCGCTTTTCATCCCCCATGATGGTGAGGAACAGATTGGATTTCTTTTTCGTTGATTTCATTTATTCCTTCACCCCCATCATGTACTGACCGACTTCGTTGGATGTCATAGTCTCAGCCGGTGCGATCTTCAAAAGCTGACCGTTATAGATAACGCCGATGGTGTCGGCCAGATTCATGATTTCGTCCAGTTCCAGAGAAACCAGAAGGATGGCCTTTCCCTTATCTCGTTCTGCGATGATCTGACTGTGGATACGTTCAATGGCACCGATATCCAGACCACGGGTGGGCTGTACGAAGATAACGAACGGAGTATCCAGGTCGATTTCACGGGCAATGATAGCCTTCTGCTGGTTACCACCGGACATACTGCGGACAATGGTCTGTCCACCCTGACCGGAACGGATGTCAAAATGTTCGATCAATTCTTCACTCTTTTCCGTAAAGTGCTCACGGTGCAGAACACCGTTAACGCAGTACGGTGCGATATCATATCGTCTCAGAAGCAGGTTTTCCGACAGTGTAAAGTCCAGGATCAATCCCCAGGTCTGACGGTCTTCCGGAATATAGGCGATGCCCATCTTATTTCTGGCCTTGACAGGCGAATTGGTGATGTCCTGTCCGTCCAAAATAACTTTCCCTCCGGCGGCCGGAGCCAGTCCGGCAATCGCATCCGCGATTTCCACCTGTCCGTTTCCGGCAACTCCGGCGATGGCAAAGATTTCGCCGCTGCGGATATTGAAAGATACACCGTTGACCACGGGGAATCCGTCCGCATTCTTTACCACCAGATTTTCCACCTTCAGCATCACTTCGCCGGGCTTACAGGGAGTCTTTTCCTGAGTAAAGCTGACTTCACGGCCCACCATCAGTTCCGCCATCTTCTTAGTGGAAGTTTCAGCTACATCGCAGATTTCGATCAGCTTCCCGCGGTTCATGATTGCGCAGCGGTCTGCTACCTGTTTGATTTCTTCCAACTTGTGGGTGATCAGAATGATGGTCTTACCGTTACGTCTCATTTCACGGATGATTTCCAGAAGGAATTCGATTTCCTGCGGTGTCAGAACAGCCGTCGGTTCGTCAAAAATCAGGATTTCCGCTTCGCGGTACAGCATCTTCAGGATTTCAACACGCTGCTGCATCGAAACATTGATGTTTTCGATCTTCTGGGTGGGATCCACTTCCAGACCGAACTTTTTGGACAGTTCCGCAATTTTTTTATTGGTGTTTTTAATATCGACAACGGGTAAAAAACCGAACTTTTTCTTCTGCGGTTCCATACCCAAAATAATATTCTCTGTAATTGTATAATTGGATACCAGTTTGAAATGCTGATGCACCATACCGATATTCAGTTCTGTAGCGTGATTCGGAGAGAAGGTTTCGACCTTCTTTCCACGTACATACACTTCGCCTTCGTCCGGCTCATACATACCGAACAAAATACTCATCAGCGTGGATTTTCCGGCGCCGTTTTCTCCCAGCAGCGCGAAAATCTCGCCTTTTTTGATTCCGAGGCTGACATCGTCATTGGCCACGATCCCGGGGAACCGCTTAGTCACATGACGCATCTCCACAATGTATTCGCTCATCTGCGATCTCCTTATCCTCACATAGTTATGTCGGATTTGTTGTTGCGATTATGAAAAATAATGGGATACCCTGCGAAGCAGGATATCCCATTTCCAGGTCTCAATTACAGTCCGGGGAAGTTGTCCGGAGTGTGGCCGTTGAAGTTGCCTGCGGGAACGATGGTGCCGTCCTTAACCAGAGCAAATACTTCTTCCAGAGCAGCCAGAGCTTCTTCGCTCAGCTGGCAGTGTTCACCAGTCACATAACCGGTAGCATCGTTGCTTGCGTTCAGCAGAGCGTTTTCACCTGCGAAAGTACCATCAACGATAGCGTTCAGCTGACGTTCTACGATAACGTCCATGCACTTCAGAACAGAAGTCAGACAGATGTTAGCATCGCCCTTAGCGCCGTCCTTGTACTGGTCAGCGTCACAGCCGATGAACCATACGCCTTCAGCTTCCTTAGCAGCGGTGATACAACCGTTACCGGAGGAACCGCCTGCGGGGAAGATTACGTCTACGCCCTGAGCAATCAGAGCTTCTGCGATAACCTTACCGGTAGCGGGGTCTGCAAAGCTTCCTACATAGTTACCGCCAACGTTAGCGCCGGTTACGTCGGTACCAGCGTATGCGGGCAGTTCAACTACTTCTACGTTGGTGCCGTAGTGCTTGTTTGCATATTCAACACCGGATTCGAAGCCCCACTGATAGTTTACGTTGGATTCGAATGCGATACCGTGAACGGAAGCAACCTTGCCAGTCTGAGAAGTCATAGCTGCTGCGATACCAGCGAAGAAACCACCTTCATGTTCGGTGAACAGCATACCATATACGTTGTCCAGAACGATGGGAGCACCAGTTTCGTCGGTCGGGAATGCGTCAACGATGATGAAAATCTTGTCCGGGTTTTCCTGAGCGATGGAAGTGATACCAGCAAACTGGAAACCGGGAGTAACGATGATGTCATAGTCAGCTACGATGTCAGCTACAGCCTGAACAGCAGCAGCCGGGTCACCGGTGGAGTCCAGAATATCGTTTACAGTGTCGATTCCGCCGCGGGAATCAATAAATGCAGTGATACCTTCGTATACGTTCTGGTTGAAAGAACCGTCGTCGATACCAGCACCGGAGGAAACCTGTACAATTCTCAGGCCTTCCTGACCTTCGCCTTCACCTTCAGTTTCAGCTTCGCCGCCGCCGCAGCCAACCAGAGCAAATACCATTGCCAGAGCCAGCAGCAGAGCTAACCACTTCTTTGTCTGTTTCATTTGAATTACCTCTTTTCTTTTACTCATAAATAGAACCGAACATTTTAAAAAAATAGCAGTTCTATCCTTCGTCATTTTGGGCTTTTCACCCTAAAATACACTTTATTATATCCTTTTTTCCAAGATATTTCAAGCCATACCGAAATCTTTACCCGATGATTTTACAACATCTTTCCTGTCTTTGCATCAAAAAGCGGGAGCTTCTCAAGAAAAATAATATCGGTACGTTTCTGAGCATCACCTTCCGCCAGCACTGCCGCACGGACCACGATTTCCGCACCGCACTGTTCTGCCAGTGTTTCCAACGCTCTCAAACTTTCTCCCGTGGAAATCACGTCGTCCACCAGAGCGATTTTCTTTCCCCGCAGTAATTCCGCTTCCTTACCATCTAAATACAGTGTCTGGAGTTTCTGGGTCGTAATGGACTGTACAGAACAACTGATAATGTTTTCCATGTAAGCCTTAATGCTTTTTCTAGCCACCACATATCGCTTCATACCCATAACACGGGCCATCTCCTGGACTAAAGGAATCCCCTTAGCCTCTGCAGTAACGATATAGTCCACTTCCGGAAGGCGTTCCGCCAACAGTTTCGCCGATTCTTCCACCAGCTCCACATCACCCAGCATTACAAAGCTGGCGATCGCCAGATCATCGCTGATATTCATAACAGGAAGATGTCTTGTCACATTTCCCACGTGCAGTTCATACGTCATCGTCATCACTCCTTATTCATAAATTGGATCGCCGGTCAGCTGTTCGATCGCATCCTTCGCCTGAGGATACTGCTCCAAAAGAGCCTCTTTCTCCCCGTGTTCATAACATTCATCGGTATATCCGGGACACATGGTGGTCCCCATCAGCGCCCAGGAACTTCCTTCCGCCAAACAGGAGCCCTGCCAGTGACCGGCAGGAACCACATGCTGCACCTTCTGTCCACCCAGGATATCATGGCCCAGAACAGTGGTTTTCGCTGTTCCGTCAGGAAGCAGTTCTGTCAATTCCACCGGATCCCCCAGATAAAAATGATACACTTCATCGCCGGTGAGACGGTGAAGATGGGAATAGGCTTTTCCGGTCAACAGGTAATAGATCGCCGTTCCACCCGGTTCCTCTCCGATTTTCTTTTCGCTGAGATACGTCTGGAAACTCATTCCTCCCTCACCCGGAAGGGGACTCAGACCCAGTTCCCGAATCAGCGTTTCCACCTCCGGTCTGGGAATTTTGATCATATCTTTTTCCATGTTTCCTCCTATACAGTGACCCATCGGGAGTCTTCTTCTGCACTTTTCGCTGCTGCGCAGCATACCGCCGTCACCTGCGCACCTTCTTCAAAGGTGGGCCAGTTTTCCACCACACTGGCAATCGCGCCGCCTTGCGGCGCGGCTTCCTTCGCGGAAGCGATTGCCCCGTAATAGTTGCCCAAAAGTGTCCGGAAGGTGTCAGTGAAGCCGTTTCCGAAAGCGAATACTTCCATTTTCACGCCTTCTCCCTTCTTGGCAGTGTATAAAATATTATTATCTTCTTCATTCCACCACAGGTTTCCGTACTGACAGGTGATTTCCAGCGTCAGGCGGTTTCCGCGTCCCGGGGAAATTTCCGACAGGAGAACGTTTCCCATGGCCCCGTCTTCATATTTGAATGTCAGCGCTGCAGCATCTTCCGATACGATGTGGATCGGTTCGCCCTTCACATCAGCATCGGTGGGATACATCATTCCATCCGCCAGTATACGATCAGGATGGAAATTTCCGAACATTGCCGAAACTGCGGTCACTTTCTTTCCGGAGATGTACTGAGCCAGATCGATCCAGTGGCTTCCGATTTCACTGACCGCTCTCATGGTTCCGGCCAGTTCCGGCTTGTAGCGCCAGTCCAGCGGCGCCGGAAAGGCATTGAATTCCTGCATATAATTTCCGTGGATGATCAGCGGGCGTCCGAATTCACCGGACTGAATGATTTCACGTGCCTTCTGAGCCGCCATGTGATAACGCACGTTGAAGGTCAGCGCACAGATCCGTCCGCTTTCTCTGGCGATTTTTGCAATTTCTTCTGCTTCGCCCGCATCAAAGCTCAGTGGCTTTTCACAGAGCACGTTCTTTCCATGCTTCAGAAGTTCTTTTACCATCCATCCATGGGTCGTGGGCGGTGTACAGATATGAACGGCGTCGATATCGTCACCGAAAGCCAGTTCCAACTCCGTTCCCCACTTGGGAATGTTCCATTGTTTTGCAAACGCCTCTGCCGTTTCCATGCGGGAGGTGATGATCCCTGCCACTTCCACACCACAGGCAGCCAGTGCTGCTGCATGGACCTGTCCGGCGAACCCTGCGCCGATGATAACTGCTTTCATGTTACACCTCTACGTTGATGATACTTTCCAGAGCAACAGTGATCTGATTTTCCATAGCCTTCGCCATGGGAGCCGGATTATGGTCGAATTCTTCGGATCCTACGAATTCGAAACAGGGGCCGTCAGCCGCAGAGATACAGCCCGCCTTGATTCCGTGAAGAGAACAGGTGACGAACAGCATAGCCGCTTCATTTTCAAAAGCAACGCAGCCGGCCTGTGCATATAACCGGTTATTTGTCGGAATCAACCCTTTATAGAAGATCCCGCCTGTAACAATGATCCCCTTCTTATACCATGCACCGGTAGCCTTTACGGCTTTCAGCATTTCCGCAACGACCTCGTGATCTGCTACCGCAGGATACGACATGGGGATCAACTGCTGAGTTACACCTTCTTCACGGCAAGCCGCAGTTGCCACATACAACGCACCCTGAGGATCGCCTTCCTGCAGGGAACCGCAGGTTCCCACGCGAATCATGACCTTGGCGCCGCCCAGGATCAGGCCTTCAAAGGAGACATGGGCACCAGCTGCACCGACACCGTGGGACGATACCGTCACGGGAACTCCTTTGTACGTTCCGTTGAATGTCCAGTATTCACGGCTCTTTGCAACAACTTCCACATCGTCCAAACGTCCTGCGATCTTTTCTGCACGCTTGGGATCGCCGCATACGATAACTCTCGGATTGATCTTATTGTAAGGGATATCGATAATAGGTACTAACTTTTCCATTGTTTTATCCTCCTTAATATCTACGCGGGGTTTCCCCGTCAAAAACGTTATTCTGCGCGCTTCATGGCTGCGTTCAGCCTGCAACGCAATTCCTCCGGCATCTTCTCCAGTGCACCCTGGAAATCCTCCGGCGACAACATTCCGCCGGTGTTGGAAACCACAGCCGATGAAATGTGGTTTCCGATTTGAATGGCCTCCGCAAAAGAAAATCCATATCTGCGACAGGCCATGATCGTTCCGATATGAGAATCACCCGCACCGATCGTATCTTTTACGTTCTCCGAAGGTACAGGTTCCGCATACCAGTCCCTTTCACCATCATAGCAATAAGAACCTTTCGACCCCAGCGTAATGATCACTGCGTTCCGCGTCCGGCTGAAAAGCATTCTGGCCGCTTTTTCCGGCGTCGATTCTCCGGAATACGTCATCGCCTCTTCGTCATTCATATGGAGGACCGGATGAAGCGATAACATCCGCTCCATTCGTTCCGTCTGAATCTTCATGACCCGTGCGCCTGGCGCAAAATAAACGGTATATTGCGGATGTTTTTCTAAATAGGCCAGGATTTCCGGACCGTTCACTTCTTCCAGTTCCAATCCACAGACGTAAACGCTGTCGATACTTCCGGTATCGATGTGCTCCAGATACGATTCATCAAAGGTATATTCGACACCGTGATCCACGATGAACGTCCGCTCTCCGCCTTCCTCCACCATGCAATAGCAGCATCCATTCTCATGATCCGGACGGTTGACGTAGATGGGTACACCCCTCTGCTGCAGATGCTTTCTCACGTAATCGCCGTAGATTCCGCCGCCCACAGCTGTACACAGGCTGTTGGGAGCGTGGAAATGCCGCAGAATATCCGAGGCCAGATAGGCACATCCTCCCAGTGAACGGGATTGTTTTTTGATATGAATGTCTTCCTGGGTTTTGGGAAGGTGCGGAATTTCAATGATCACGTCCACCACTGCCGACCCGATGACTAAGGTTTGGTTCATAAAATTCTCCTGTACAAGTCTGTTACCCGTGCATTTTCGTGATTTCTACTGCGACTTTCCGCGGCTGGTAATCACCAAACGATCTACAACTTTATCTTCGTCGGTAAAGTGAATCTGATTATACAGGTTCACCGTAGAACAGCAATGGCCCGGAATCACCTTCACCATATCGCCCACTTTGTAATTATGCGGCCCGTAGAAAATCATATGTTCCTCATTGATTTTTGTCGTTTCCGCATTAAATCCGTCGATGGCCGGCATATCCTGGTCAGGACAAAGGCTTTTTACCCCGGCATCGATCACAAAGTGGTTTTCATCTGCTGAAATAACGGTGCAGACTACATGCAGTGCATTTTCAAAAAGGTTCAGTCCCAGTCTTTTGTAGGACATATCCATAAAGATGAACGACCCCGCCTGGATCTCGGTGTAGATTGTACTCTTCGCTTTCAAATACGCCGTTCCTGTGCTGGCTCCGCTGATTTCGCGGCTTTCGATTCCGCGTTCTTTCAGGTATTCAACCAGCGCGCTGACGCGCGCTTCATTATCAGCCGTACCATTGACTCTGCTCGATTGGTCATATTCATGCGCCAGGTTTCCGGCATACGCCTGTACACCGTCATAACTCACATTCGGCAGTTCTTCCAGCAGTTTAGCCAGTTCATAGAACTCCTCGAACGTATTGACACCACAGCGATCCATGCCGATGTTCAGTTCCACATAACAGTGGATGTGACTATCCTCAAATTTCGCCGCTGTGGAAATCTGTCGGATATTGTCAGCATTATCTACGCACACTGTCAGTTTACAACACTTTGCCAGCTGAGCCATTTTCGCCACTTTTGACGGTTGTACCACCTGATTGGCAATGAGGATATCGTTGACTCCGGCACTTGCCAGGTCCTCTGCCTCCGACAATTTAGAACAGGTGATTCCAATGGCACCGTTTTTCAGTTGCCACAGGGCGATTTGCGGTGTCTTATGGGTCTTGTAATGAGGTCTCAGCTTCGGCTTCGCTCCTTCCAGAAGTCCCATCATTGTATTCAGATTCTTTTGCATTTTATTTCTGTCAGCAATCAAAGCCGGTGTTTCTAAATCGGTGATGTACATAACGTCCTCCTAAGTATCGGGCTAAAACGCATCATTTCAGTCCTTTGTTACTCTCTTCAGTATAGCGATTTTTAGTTCAGAAATCAATCACACACTAACTGTGGACATGAAAAAAGAGCTGTTGCTTTCGCAACAGCTCTTGATTGGCTTTGATAGTTCCAGTTGGAATTATTCGTTGATCTTAGCTACAACGCCGGAAGCAACGGTTCTGCCGCCCTCACGAATAGCGAAACGCAGACCTTCTTCGATAGCGATCGGAGTGATCAGTTCGATGTCCATGGAGATGTTGTCTCCGGGCATGCACATTTCAACGCCTTCCGGCAGCTTGATGGTACCGGTAACGTCGGTGGTTCTGAAG
>JAFUQN010000156.1 GCA_017472365.1 Bacillota bacterium | reverse complement strand
CACTCTGCCTCTGACCGCAGAAAAGTGCGTTTCCAAGATCATCACTGAAATGGGCGTTATGGAAGTTAGAGAAGACGGTATTTGGGTAACCGAATTACACCCCGACTTCACTTGGGAAGACATCCAGGCAGCTACCGGTTGCGAACTGCACAAGGATCCCAACATGAAGGCTATGGACGAAGAATAATCGATACGCTTCGAATACACTTCATAATCAAAAATACAAAGACCCGACTGGTTTCCCAGTCGGGTCTTCTTTTGCTTTTTGAATAAATTGCGGAAACGATCGGAAAGGGCGACCTTTATTTTTAAGAGAAAGAATTGTATAATGGAACCATGAAAAGGAAGGAGACCTTACGAATGGAATATTTAGAAACCAGATTTCACCTGAAAGAGAAAGGTACGGATATCCGTACAGAAGTGATGGCAGGGATCACCACGTTTATGGCCATGGCGTATATCCTCATGGTAAATGCCAGTATGTTTTCGGAATTGGACGGTGTTACTTACGGAGCGATCTATATCGCCACAGCGATTTCTGCTATCGTGGGTACCACAGCCATCGGTTTACTGTCTAACCTTCCTTTGGCTCAGGCGTCCGCCATGGGTCTGAACGCGTACTTTGTTTATACGGTATGTTTCGGCATGGGCTTAAGCTACGCTAACGCTCTAGTCATGGTACTGATCGATGGGCTGTTATTTATCTTCCTGACTGTAACAGGTCTGAGAAAGAAAATTTACGACGCGATCCCGGCTACCGTTCGTATGGCGACACCCACAGGGATTGGCTTATTTATCACTTTCCTGGGTTTACAGAACGCAGGACTGGTTGTTAATGACAGCGCTACTTGTGTTACCATGGCATCTATGAATATGTACACCGGCGGTGTTGCCTGGGGCGACATCGTACCTCTTCTGGTGATGCTTGGTTCTCTTTTGGCCATTGCAATCATGGAACAGAGGAAGATGAAGGGAAGCATCCTGTTCGGCGTACTGGGCGGTACTGGAGCATACTATCTCCTGGGACTCACCGTTCCCGGATTCTATGACGGATTTACAGATAATCTTACTATGAACCCCTTCCAGGCGTTCTCGGAATTCTTCCAGTTCTCCTTTGGTAAAGTTATCACCGAAGGTCTGGATTTCTCCGCTTATATTGAAGCTTACGGAATCGGCGGATTCATCGTTATGATTATTACCACTTCCATGGCATTCTGCATGGTTGACATGTTCGATACGCTGGCTACCCTGTATGGTGCCTGCGCACAGGGAAACATGCTGGATGAAACCGGCGAAGTTCCCAACCTGGGTAAGGCAATGCTGGCTGATGCTATTGCAACCACCTGCGGTGCATTCTGCGGTACTTCCACTGTATCAACCTTCGTGGAATCCAATGCGGGGATCGCGGAAGGCGGTCGTACCGGCTTGACCTCCATGGTGACTTCCGGTTGTTTCGTTGTGGCCATGTTCTTATCTCCTGTAGCTCAGCTGATCCCGTCCTGTGCGACTGCTGCGGCTCTGGTTTACGTCGGCGTACTGATGATGGGTGGTGTCGGTAAGATCCACTGGACAACAGTTGATGCTGTTCCGGCGTTTATGACCATCGCAATGATGCCCTTCACCTACAGCGTATCCCACGGGATCGCATTCGGTTTGATCTCCTATGCTGTAATCCTGCTCTTCACCGGAAGACGCAAGGAAATCAATCCCACCACTTGGGTCATTGTAGCAATGTTCGCTCTGACATTCTTCCTGACCAACTAATGTTAATGTTGGGGAATACATAAGTAAAATAAAAGGCCTGTGGCCGGAGCTGTATCGTTCCGATCACAGGCTTTTCTTATGTCTAGAGGGTTGAGATGCGGTTACCGGACAATCAGTTACCGTAAATGTTTTTCAATCAGATCGATAAAGGTTTCGGCATATTCTCTCTTGGAGAACAGTGCTCTGGCGTTATTCTTGTTACCGCCGCCTTTACCGTTATAAATCGAAGCATTTTCCTTCACAATTTTACCGCAGTCCACGGTTCCATTGGAGAACAGTAACAGGGTATTGGTCTGACTGTCCAGAATCAGAACCAGCTTTTTGATATCATCCAGGATGGGACGGCCGATGGTCAGAAGATCATCCACCTTCATATCGTCAAATTCATACAGCAGAATTCCATTCAGATGCTTCGCTTTCAGTCCATCCGGTGCTTCGCCGGATTTCACTGCAGCAAGAAGATCCAGATCCGATTTAACCATTTCGCTGCGCTGGCGGATGACAGATTGCTTCAGGTGATACAGTTCGTTACGGACAGCATTCATCTTTTCTTCGGCAATCTTCATCTTGTCCAGGAGATCATGAGTGTTGGCGCTATACTTGTTGTTCAGTTTCGTCAGGATTTCGTGCTTTGTGTCATAATCAGTCAGAGCACGCTGGCCGGATTCACAGTAAACGCGGAACATACCCTTGTTTGGTTCCACTTTCCAAATTTTGATCAAGCCCACCTGGCCGGCAAACTTCGGATGGGTACCGCAGCATGCTACGGAATCCGCGGGATTATTTAAGTCGCCTACGCAAACGATGGAAATATCATGGTCGATGGCCAGCTTCTTTCGCAGCGGAAGCTTCTCAGCGTCTTCGCGGTTATCGAAGCGGCGGGTAATGACGGGAAGGTTCTGCCAGATGGCTTCGTTGGCACAGTGTTCCACATGAAGACACATATCCATGGTCAGCTCTGTGAATTCCGGCTTTTCTTCCAAACTGATATCGATGGTCATATAGTCATCGCCCATGTGGAAACCGCGGTTGACACCGCCGTATTCGCGGAAGAACATGCCGGATAAGATGTGTTCGCCGCAGTGGCGCTGCATGTTATCGAAGCGACGGGACCAGTCGATTTCACAGTGCACCTGTCGCCCGGGGATGAAATGCACTGCGGGATCTTCCAGCCCTGCACCGGCAGCAGCGTCGGTATCAATCTGATGATAGACGATGTTGTCCAGTTCACGGGCGTGGCAGACAGGGTATCCGTCGATTGTACCGATGTCACTGGGCTGACCACCACCTTCCGGGAAGAAAACCGACTGATCCAGAACCAGAAGGCACTGAACGGACTTGTCTTTGATCCCCAAAGCGGTGATTTCATCGCGGTTATTGATCAGAGCCACGACAGTACCGTCATTGGTTCTCTGATCCACGTCCTGCTGATACAAGCGAATGGTTTTATTCATAATATCCTCCTTCGAGTACATATGTTGGATTACATGATAGATTTGGGTCATACCCATTTTATTATTATATCATATACGTTCAAAAATGGCGAGAAGGAGAGAATGGAGTGAAGCGACGGATCAGAGAATGGAGCTGTGCGGCGGTGGTTGCCGGATTAATGCTCGGAATGGTGGTTCTGTCAGGAGGTATACGGGGAGAAGGCGCATGGCTGGCCGGAGAAACGGCAAGTACACAGACCATTGTCATTGATGCCGGTCACGGGGGATTTGACGGCGGCGCGGTCAGTAAAGACGGGATCTGCGAAAAAGATATTAATCTGAATATTGCTCTGAATCTGAAAGAGCTGGCGGAGCGTGATGGGTGGAACGTGGTGATGACACGTACAGAAGATGTGGGACTGGATGAGGGCGGTGATGCCCGAAAACGGATCCGGACGAGAAAAACGGAAGATTTGAGAAACCGGAAGAAGATCATCGACGAAACAAAACCCGTGCTGACGGTCAGTATTCATCTGAACAGTTTTCAGGAAGATGGTTCTGTGAGAGGCGCACAAACGTTCTATCCGGCGACGGCTTCGGAGAACAAAATCGTGGAGGAAAGCCGGAAGCTGGCGGAGAACATTCAGGAACATTTGATTTCAGGGTTGAACGACGGGACAAAAAGGGCGGCCCTGGCGAAGAAAGATGTCCTCCTTCTAAAGGACCCGAAAGTGCCTGTAGTCATTGTAGAATGTGGGTTTCTGTCGAATTCTGAAGAGGCATCACTTTTGAAAACGGAGGAATATCAATCGAAATTGTCAGAATTTATTTATAACGGAATTTTGGCATATTGCGGAAAAACCAGGGGCGAAAATGTGTTCGTTTTAGATAGCCGGAAGCTTTAAAAAAAGAATCCACAAAAGTTTCCACAGAAGGGGATAAAACTGTGGATAACTTTGGGGGTTGATTTTTTTGAAGATCGTTAAATACGTTGAAAATACTAGGTTTCAGGGTTTTACACTTATCCACAGATGGTTTGGGATAACTTTTTGGGTTCCGTGGGAAAGTTTTGGGGTAACGGCTCGAAAACCGTTGAAAACAGTCGTTTTCAAAGAGTTATGATCCCTGTGGAAAAGATGCTAAGATTGGTTTACATAAAACTAGAACGGACATTCGCGAATGAAAGAAAAATATTTTTTTAGAGAACAAAAAAGGGTCGGCTCTCGTCATAGTAGTAAGAATGAAAAACTTCGGAATGCTCCCGACTTTTTTCGATAATTCCCGCTAAGGTTGTGTTATAATTATGATACCCATAACGGGTAAGCTTGTAGGAATTGAAAGCGCTGCGCTTAAAAAGTATGGAGCAAATTGCATATGTTAGAAAAATGGAAAGAAGTATGGAGAGAACAGCTGTCGGTCTTTCTGAAGCTGCTGGTGTTCTCCTGTATCATCGGAGTTACCGTAGGAATCGTAGGAGCCCTGTTCCACCATGCCATTGAGTTGGCCACAGAACTGCGACATGAGTATCCATGGCTGCTGTATGGAATGCCGCTGGCAGGGATTATCATTATTGGATCTTACCGTGTCTGTGGAATCGAAAAGGACAGAGGTACGAATTTCGTCCTGACGGCTGTTCGCGAAGACGAACCGATGTATCTGAGAAAAGCGCCGTTGATTTTTATCTCTACGGTGCTGACTCATCTGACGGGCGGGTCCTCCGGCCGTGAAGGCGCAGCTTTACAGCTGGGCGGTGCAATCTCCGGAAAGATCGGACATGCCATGAAGCTGGACGAAAAGGATAAAAAGCTGATCACCATGTGCGGTATGTCAGCCGGTTTTTCCGCGCTGTTCGGTACACCCATTACGGCAGCGATCTTCGCTATGGAAGTGATCAGCGTCGGAGTCATGTATTATTCGGCCATCGTTCCCTGTGTTCTTGGGGCGATCATCGCAACGCTGACGGCGCAGAAAATGGGAGGAGAAGTGACATTCTTCGCACTGAATGATATTCCTGCTCTGCAGGGAGAAATCATCATACGCGTATTGATTCTGGGGTTCCTCTGTGCAGTCGTATCCATCATCTTTTGTTACATCAATCACAAAACACCAAAGATCTATGCGCACTTTCTTCCCAATCCCATGATCCGCGCAGCAGTGGGCGGTTTGATTATTATTGTGCTCACCCTGCTGGTGGGAACGAGAGATTATAACGGAGCGGGAATGGATGTGATCGTAAAGGCTCTCCAGGGAGAAGCCGTTCCGTATGCGTTTGTGCTGAAGATCCTCTTTACGGCGATCACGCTGGGAGCCGGGTTCAAAGGCGGGGAAATTGTTCCTGTCTTCTTCACCGGGGCAACCTTCGGTTGTGTTGCCGGCGGACTTTTGGGCTTGTCGCCGGGATTTGCGGCATCCCTCGGGATGACTGCGGTGTTCTGCGGCGTAACGAACTGTCCGGTCAGCTCCATTTTACTGGCATTTGAATTGTTTGGAGGAGAAAGTCTGGCTCTGTACGCGCTCTGTATTGCGGTGGCGTATATGCTGTCCGGATATTTCGGGCTGTACAGTGAACAGAAGATCCTCTACTCCAAATTAAAACCGGAGTTCATCAATAGGAAGGCCCATTAAACGAACGATTGATACAGGGGAAACAAATGAGGAAAAGAGACGAAATAAACGACAAAGCAAAGAAAAAAAGAAAAGGACTGACTGTATTCCAGTGTTTTGGAATCACATTTTTACTGGCATTCACACTGTTCCTGGGAGGGGCCCTGTTCCTGTCCCAGCGTGTGTTCTCGGGGAACGAATCCCTGGCGGGACTGGATTTCCTGGCGAAGGATGAGGCCATGGAAGAGGTTTTCGGAACGGACAACCGGGTAAATGTGCTTCTCCTGGGAATGAACCACAACATGGCCGATACCATCATGGTTGCCAGCTTCCACACGGAAGAGAAGACCATCGATCTGATTTCGGTACCGCGCGACACCTATTATGAGCGCAGCGAGTTCAAAAGCTCGGCAACACAGAAAATCAACAGTATTTATAACACAGAAAAGGAAAACGGGATGCAGAAGCTGGCGAGAGCCGTCAGCGATGTTCTGCAGGGAATGCCGCTGCACTACTATATGGCCGTGGATTACGAAGGCGTCGGAAATATTGTAGACGCCATGGGCGGCGTAGAATTCAACGTTCCCTTCCACATGAAGTACAGCGATCCTACGGATACGCCGCCGCTGTACATCGACGTACCGGCAGGGCTTCAGACACTGGATGGAGAAAATGTCATGGAGTTCCTGCGGTTCCGTAAGACCAATGTACCCGGATATAAGAGCTATCCGGATGGCGACGAAGGACGAATCCGTACCCAGCAGGCCTTCATGATCGCTGCGTTTGAACAGGCAATGAAAGGCGATATGCTGAAAACCGCAGGGGCCGTGTTTGAAAACGTGGACAGTGATTTCACCTGGGGGACGGTGGCGAAGCTGGTTGCCAAGGCTGTAGGCGTGGATACCATGGAGGTAACTACGTGGAAGATCCCGGGAGAGGCGTACATGTCCTCCACGAAGCGCGATGAGACCCGTCTGTCCTTCTACTTTGCGGACGAAGCAGGGATCGCAGAGATGATGGATATCATTTACAACGGACCGGCAGAAGAACCGGGAGAAACCGGAGAAGATTCCGGCGAATAGAATCGAAATTTCACAGAAAAAACACCGAAGAAAGAGGAAGGTATTTCATACATCCTCTTTCTTTTTTTGAGGAAACGAGATACAATAAAGAATACTGGGTCACTATGCGAAGAATGAGGATCGCATAAAAGGATCCGGAAAAGGGATGTTACATTGAGAAAAAAAAGGGGAATACATTAAGGAAAGATAGTTATGAAAACAAATACTGTAAAAGATTTTTTCAAATACTTTATCGTATCATTTTTGGTTATGATGCTGCTGTTTACACCCATGCGTTTTCTGTTCCACTCCGTGGGCGAGTTCACGCCTTTTGAGCCAGAAGAAAACCTCATGGACAATCTGAACTATATCGTCGGTGAAGACAGCCCGTTCTTTGAGGCCTTCCAGGATAAAGAACGTGTCAATATCCTGCTTCTCGGGGTCAACGAAAACCTGACGGATACGATTATGGTTGCCAGCTTTGACATGAAAGCGAAGCATGTGGATGTGATTTCCATTCCGAGAGACACATTCTACGAACGTCAGGGCTATAACGGGCTTGCGGAAAAGAAAATCAATGCTGCTTACCGCGGTTCTGCAGTGAATACGGCAAAGGCCGTCAGCGACGTCCTGCTGGGAATGCCGCTGCATTACTATGCAGTCATCAAGTATGATGGTGTACAGAACGTTGTTGACGCCATCGGCGGTGTACCGATGAATGTTCCCTTCGACATGAAATACAGCGATCCCACAGCGGATCCGCCGTTATACATCAACATCCCTAAGGGAGAACAGGTCCTGGACGGTGAACATGCAATGCAGTTCCTGAGATACCGTTCCGGGTATGTGGAAGGGGACCTGGGCCGTGTCAAAGCACAGCAGGAATTCGTAAAATCCGCATTTAAGCAGGTTCTGAAGTCCAATCTTCTGACCACGGCAGAGACGGTATTTGAAAATGTGGACTCTGATATTACGCTGGAAATGGCCGGAAAGATTGCGTCCAAGGCCATCGGTCTGAGCGGAGAGGACATTGCAACTTACCTTCTGCCCAGCTGGCCGGATCCCAATCCTCCGTACTATGTCTATCCCAAGACGGAAGAAATCGGTGAGTTGCTGACACAGATCTACTCCATCGAACCTGAGGTTCCGGAAGGCGAAGGAGAAGCTGCCGGTGACGGGGAATAACGAGGAAAAGCTATATGGATGAAAAGATATTACAGGCCAAGAAGGTTTCGGAGCTGCGGGAAATTGCCGCGGCCCTGAAGCTGACCGGCTTTGAAAAAATGAAGAAGGCAGAGCTTCTGGACCTTCTTTTTGAACATGTGAAATCTGCGGAGGATGTACCGGCAGAGCCGGTGGCTCCCGAAGCGGAAAGCGAACAGAAGCGCGACTTTAAACAGGAAGAACGTCCGGAGGTGGAAGGCATTTTGGAAATCACCGAGGGCGGTTATGGCTTCCTTCGATTTGATAATTTTCTTACCAGCGATCGCGACATTTACGTATCTCTCACACAAATCCGGCGTTTTAATTTAAAAACAGGCGATAAGATCCGTGGAATTACCCGCCGACCCAACGAAGGCGAGAAATTCGGTGCTTTGTTGTACGTAAAAACGGTCAACGGAGATGCACCCGGCGTATCGATCCATCGTCCGGATTTCGATGATCTGACTCCGGTGTTCCCCGATCAGAGATTGGAACTGGCAGATGGATCCCGTGACTTGTCCATGCGTCTCATCGATCTGGTGGCGCCCATTGGACGCGGTCAGCGAGGATTGATCGTGGCTCCGCCCAAAGCGGGAAAGACCGTGCTTCTGAAGAAAGTGGCGGCCAGCATCGAAAAGAAATATCCCGATGTGGAACTGATCGTACTTCTCGTGGATGAACGTCCGGAAGAAGTGACCGATATGCAGAGATCCATCAAAGGCGAAGTGATCTATTCGACGTTTGACGAGCTCCCGCAGCATCATGTCCAGGTGGCGGAAATGGTGCTTGCCAGAGCCCAGCGCCTGGTGGAACACGGAAAAGATGTGGTGATTTTACTGGACAGCCTGACGAGACTGGCAAGAGCATATAATCTGGTGGAACCGCCGTCGGGGCGTACGCTGTCCGGCGGATTTGATCCCAGTGCATTATACCGTCCCAAGAAATTCTTCGGGGCGGCGCGAAATATGGAAGAAGGCGGCTCCATCACCGTTCTGGCCACAGCACTGGTGGAAACAGGAAGCCGTATGGACGACGTGATCTTTGAAGAATTCAAGGGTACGGGAAACATGGAACTTCATCTGGACAGAAAGCTGTCGGAAAAGCGGATCTTCCCGGCCATCAATCTGAACAAATCGGGAACACGACGCGAAGACCTGCTGATGTCGCAGGAAGAAATGGAAGCTGTCTGGATCATGCGCAGAGCCATGGCAAATATGGGAACGCAGGAAGCGACCGAACGCATTGTAGACCAGATGGCACATACAAAAAACAACGAAGATTTTATTCAGATCATGAAGAAAATCGGGTTGGAGGACAGAGATGGATTTAAGTAAGATTTTTATGAAAAATGCCTGCCCCACAAAGATTGGGGGACAGGCGGTTATGGAAGGGATCATGATGCAGGGACCGGATCGTCTGGCCACTGTGATCCGGAATCCCAACGGCGGGATGCGAATCCGCGTAGCGCCGCGAAAGAAGCCCAGTGCATGGAAGAAATGGCCTGTTGTCAGAGGCGTACTGTCCTTTGTTTCGTCCATGGTGACCGGATGCTCGATCCTGATGTATTCCGCAGAAGTTCTGGAGGACTTCGAAAAGGAAGGACCGAAAGACAAAGAAGCGGAAAAAGACAAGATGACATTGTTTTTAGAAAAGCATTTCGGGGAAAAGGGTGCGCTGAATGTGATGCTGTACATGTCGGTGGTTTTCGCCATTGCCTTTACCGTCGGCATTTTCATCATTCTTCCCACGATTTTGGTCAACTTCTGCAGAAATTTCACGGAAAATGATCTGCTTCTGAATTTGATTGAAGGGATCCTGCGAATTGTACTGTTCGTCGGTTATGTAGCCGTGATCTCCAAAATGGAAGAGATCCGTCGCGTGTTCCAGTACCACGGTGCGGAACACAAGACGATCCACTGCTATGAAAACGGCTTGGAGCTGACTCCGGACAATGCCCAGAGTTTTGAAACGCTCCACCCCCGCTGCGGAACCAGCTTTATGGTGTTCGTCATGATCATCAGCTTACTGCTGTTTTCTCTGATGGGATGGCCCAATCTGGTGGCCCGCGTTCTGTCCCGTCTGGCGCTGATGCCGGTGGTTGCGGGACTGTCCTACGAGGTTTTGCAGTGGGCAGGACGAAGTGATTCTGCCATCGTGAAGTTCTTGTCTGTTCCCGGGATCGCGCTTCAGAAGCTGACGACCCGCCGCCCGGACAACGACCAGCTGGAAGTGGCAATCACCGCCATGAAGGCGGTTCTGGCCGATAACTGGAACGGAGAAGCGCTGATTATTGCAGATATTGCACCGGACATGACGGTGACCCGCCGCCCGGATCTGGAAGAGGCGGAACTGTCCAAGAAATAAGGAGAACGATATGGGACTTCGTGTTAGAGAAATCATCGGGATCGCCGCAAACCGCTTTCAGGAGGAAGGCTGTCTCGATCCGAAGCTGGATGCGGAACTTTTGATGATGCACCTGCTCCACGTGGAGCGCAGCTGGTTCTTTACCCACGCCATGGATCCACTGTCCGATGAAACATGTGAAGATTATTTCCGACTGGTGGACGAGCGTGCATCAGGTGTTCCCGTGCAGTATATCATCGGAACCCAGGAATTTATGGGTCTGCGGTTCTATGTGAACGAATCCGTTCTGATTCCGCGTCAGGATACGGAGCTTTTGGTGGAGACAGCGCTGGAACTTCTGAAAGAAATGAAAAAGCCGGCACTGGGATCGCTGGAAGTCCTGGATCTCTGCACCGGAAGCGGAGCGATTGCTGTCAGCATCGGATATTACGCGCCGAAGGTGAAGGTTACGGCGACCGATATCAGTAAAGATGCGCTGGCGATGGCAAAGAAAAATGCAGATGCTTATAGACAAAACATTGCTTTCCTGGAAGGGGATTTATGGGAGCCTCTGGGTCCCAACGAAAAGAAACAGAAAGGAAAGAAGCAGTTCGATCTGATCTGTTCCAATCCCCCCTACATACCCAGCGATGTGATTCCCGGACTCATGCGTGAGGTGAAGGATCACGAGCCGGTACTGGCGCTGGACGGTGGCCCGGAAGGTATGGATCTGTACCGCAGAATTTTCGAAAAGGCGTCCTGGTTCTTAAAACCGCAGGGAATGATGCTTCTGGAAATCGGCCATGATCAGGGAGAAGCAATTATTGCACTGGCGCAGAGCAGTGATTTTGACTGTGTGATTCGGCAGGATTTGGCAGGGCTGGACCGCTTGGCGGTTTGTAAAAGGACCTGAATTACCAGACAAATGTATACAAAAAAATAACTTTGATTTTAGATGACAAAAGCCCGCGAACGTGATAAAATCTAGATTCGTCGGGCCTTTGGCTCTTTTTGACATACAATTTATATGGATAAGGGTATAAAATATGAAATTTCAGTTACCACAGTATAGAGAACCGGATTTTGACAGAGAAGAATTGATTCAGGCACCTGACGTGGTTTGGGTGGAAGCAGAACGTGATTTTATCGTTCCTGAGAATTATCATGCGACTTCGATCTTTCCGGAATATTATAAAGTGAATGGCCAGTGGATTCTGGCGGAGGAAGCCCGTATGGACTGTGTGGCGGTCCTGGAGGGAGATGTGATCTCTGTGAAGGAATTCCGCAACATCAGAAAAGGAGATTTGGTAGCTATCGGGCGTACTGAAAATGGTGAAGATGGAATTCTGGTTCATCCGGATTGTTTCGTTGTGGACCAAAGCGAAAATGAAGACACCTTCGCTTTCCGTCAGAGACGTTCACGGGAAACCGGTTTTTCCACCGATTATAAATTCCTGTATGAATATTTGAAGCATGAACGTGATTACGGAAATATTGTCTGGGTCATGGGTCCTGCTTGTACGTTTGACGATTCGGCCCGAAGAGCATTTACAAAGCTGGCTGACGCTGGATATGTGGATGCTGTTTTGGCCGGAAATGCTCTGGCTACCCACGATTTGGAAGCGGCATGGAAAAATACGGCTCTGGGGCAGGACATCAAAAACCAGAAGCTGGCTCATAACGGGCACTATAATCACATAGATACGCTGAACAAGGTCCGAGGTTATGGTTCCATGGAAAAGTTCATCCAGGAAGAAAAAATCGACAACGGGATCGTGTACAGCTGTTTAAAGAACAACATCCCCATGGTGCTGACCGGTTCCATCCGCGACGATGGACCGATGCCGGAAGTGTACGCTGATGTTTATCGGGGACAGGACGCCATGAGACAATGTGTAAAAAAGGCGACAACCGTAATTTGTATGGCTTCCATGCTTCACACCATTGCTACTGGGAATATGACACCCACCTTCCGCGTTCTGGAAGACGGGACCATCCGTCCGGTATACTTCTACAGCGTGGACATCTCCGAGTTCGCTGTCAACAAGCTGGGAGACCGTGGAAGTCTGTCTGCGAAGAGTATCGTAACAAATGTTCAGGACTTCCTGATCAAAATCAAAAAAGGATTGAATTTAGACTAATATATCGAAGAAAGAACGCATCCCCTGCGCCGAGGACTTAGCCGAAGCCGATGCAGGGGATGCGTTCTTGTTTCAATATATGAATTAGATTCTTGCAACGCCGGTGGCGATGGCTGCTTCGTAAACGGCCTTAGCTACGGTTTCGCCCACACGTTCGTCGAAGGGCGGAACGATGATGTAGTCAGCGGACAGTTCTTCGTCGGAAACCAGGGAAGCGATAGCCTTCGCTGCAGCGACTTTCATTTCTTCGTTGATGTCGCTGGCCTTTGCGTCCAGAGCACCGCGGAAGATTCCGGGGAACGCCAGTACGTTGTTGATCTGGTTCGGATGGTCGGAACGGCCGGTACCTACAACGGCAGCGCCTGCGGCTTTAGCCACGTCAGGCTGGATTTCGGGATCGGGATTCGCCATGGGGATCACGATCGCGCCGGGAGCCATGGATTCCACCATTTCCTTGGAAACCACGTCCTTGACGGATACGCCGACGAAGATGTCAGTACCCTTCAGAGCTTCTGCCATACCACCGGTGCGACATTCTTTATTGGTCATGTTGGCGATTTCCTGGTGAACCCAGTTGGAGTAGGTTTCGTTGCGGTTTAAGATACCCTTACTGGAACAGCAGAAGATGTCCTTTGCACCCATGTTCAGCAACATTCTCGCAACAGCGGAACCTGCGGCGCCTGCGCCGGAGATTGCCACGGTGACATCTTTCCATTCCTTACCGACAACGCGCAGAGCATTGATCAGACCGGCGGTAACGACGATGGCGGTACCGTGCTGGTCGTCATGGAATACGGGGATGTTCAGTTCTGCCTTCAGTCTGCGTTCGATTTCAGCACAGCGGGGAGAAGCGATATCTTCTAAGTTGATCCCGCCAAAGCTGGGTTCGATCATTTTTACGGTTTTGATGATGTCCTCCACGTCCTGAGAAGCCACGCAGATGGGGAATGCGTTCACGCCTGCAAATTCCTTAAACAGAACGCACTTTCCTTCCATAACGGGCATACCGGCCTCAGGTCCGATGTCGCCAAGGCCGAGAACTGCGGTTCCGTCGGTAATAACTGCAACAAGATTCTTGCGGCGGGTGAGCTCGTAGGACTTGTTTACGTCCTTCTGTATCTCAAGACAAGGCTCAGCAACACCGGGAGTGTACGCAAGAGACAGATCCTGACGGTTCTCAACGGGGACACGT
>JAFUQN010000155.1 GCA_017472365.1 Bacillota bacterium | reverse complement strand
GCAGCTTCGTCAGCGAAGTCGATGGCATGTTCCGGAATATCCAGAGCGTTGACCAGCTTGATCATGTTCAGTTCTCTGTCACCGCGAACGAAAGCAGCCACATACTTGTACTTCGGCTGGTCGAACACTTCGAACAGCAGAGCCTTGATGGTCTTCTTTTCATCCACACCCAGGAACTTGGACAGATCTTCGATGGACTTGGTTTCGGGAGTGAACACTTCTTCCATGGCCAGTTCGTCTTCTGCGGGCATCACTTCATCCACGCAGACAGCTCGTTCATCGGTAGCAGCCATATCGCAGTGATCGCAGTAAGCAATGACAGATTCACCGATTTCAGACAGGGCACAGAATTCGTGGGAGTTGGAACCGCCGATGGCACCGCTGTCAGCTTCTACCGCACGAAAGGTCAGACCACATCTGGTGAAGACTCTTTCGTAGGCATCGTACATATCGTCGTAGCTCTTGTCCAGACCTTCCCAGTCCTTATCGAAGGAATACGCATCCTTCATGATGAATTCTCTGGAACGGATCAGACCGAAACGAGGACGCTTTTCGTCTCTGTACTTGGTCTGGATCTGATACAGATTCTGGGGCAGCTGACGATAGGAACTGATTTCGCTTCTTGCGATGTCAGTGAAGATTTCTTCGTGGGTGGGACCTAAGCAGAAGTCACGGTCATGTCTGTCCTTGACTCTCCACAGTTCAGGACCGTAAGCGTTCCAACGGCCGGATTCCTGCCACAGTTCCGCCGGCTGGACCGCGGACATCAGGATTTCCTGAGCGCCCTTCGCATCCATTTCTTCGCGGATGATGGCTTCGACCTTCTGCAGTACGCGGTTGCCCATGGGCATAAAACCATAGACGCCGGATACCAGCTTACGGATCATGTTAGCGCGCAGCAGCAGAATATGGCTGGAAATTTCAGCTTCTGTCGGCACTTCGCGCAGAGTTTTTAAATGCATGTTAGAAAGTTTCATTGTTAAACAACTCCTTCGTTTCTTCTATTTTCAGATACTGAGATCTTTCATTACTTCTATTACTTCGTCCGGATGCAGGCAACCGCTTCGCTGGCGATTCCCTCGCCTCTTCCGCAGAAGCCCAGCTTTTCGGTGGTCGTTCCTTTGACGTTGATGCGGCGTACCGCCTCATCCAAAGGAAGTTCCGGCCAGATCACCTTCGCCATGTTTTCACACATCTGTGTGATATACAGCGAGATTTTCGGTTTCTGGGCGATCACCGTTGCGTCCACATTGACGGGGATAAAGCCGTTGTCGTGCAACAGCCCTATCACCTCCTTCAGAAGCTTCAGGCTGTCCGCCCCGCGATATCTCTCATCGCTGTCCGGGAAGTGATACCCGATATCTCTCAACGCCGCCGCACCCAGCAGCGCATCCATAACTGCATGAACCAGAACGTCGGCGTCGGAATGACCAAGAAGTCCTTTTTCATAAGGAATATCCACGCCGCCGAGGATCAGCTTTCGCTCTTCCACCAGACGGTGCACATCATATCCCGTTCCCATACGGTATTCCACGTCACGTCCCTCCTGTTCCTGTATCGTTTCGGGCGACTCTTCACGCTCCAGCATCTTCAGGATGACCGGTCCGGTCTCCATGTCTTCCGCTGTGGTGACTTTCAGGTTCTTATAATCGCCCATTACAAGATACACTTTTTTCCCTGTTCTTTCAACCAAAACTGCATCATCTGTGCCATAAAATTGCTCATTCGTCGCCCGGTCATGGGCTTCCTTCAGGATCTCTGTCAGAAATCCCTGCGGGGTCTGGATCTGATACAAGGTACTGCGATCCGGTGTGGCTGTAAAATACAGCGCCGGCACCTCGCTTAGATCCTCCGGGTCAGGGGCAGCCAACTTGATGGTGTCCTTTGCCGGTACCGCGGCAATCGCCGCTCCCCGGCGGGAAGCCGCTTCGATGGTCCGCGTGATCATATCTCCGGTGACGAAAGGACGCGCTCCGTCGTGCACAAGGACGATTT